>CALFZM010000196.1 GCA_937952235.1 uncultured Opitutia bacterium
CCGCACCGCCTCGTTGCGCGGGACGTGCGTGAAGCGCCGGCCGTCGGCCGTCTCGTACGCGCTGCAGATCTGGAGTTCCCCCCGCCACTCGCCGCTGTGCGTAAGGGCGTCGAGCTTGTTGATCATCAGGTCCTGGAAGCCGCCGTAGCGCAGCGCGTCTCCCTTCTCCACGGCGTCGTACCAGCCCACCATGCGCTGCCGCCCGGTGCTGGTGCCGAACTCGATCTGCTTCAGCTTCGCGCTCAGCGGATGCGCCTCGTCCATCTGCGTGAGAAAGGTGTGCGTGCCGACCTTGGTGTCATACGCCTTCGCCACGCCGAAGGTGTGGATGCGCTGCACGGGGATGCCGGCGCTCTCGAAGAACTCGGGCGTGTACGTGTGCGAGGCGGTGACGTTGGGCGAGAAGCCGTGCCGCTTGTCGAGCCAGTAGGCCTGGCCGAACTCGCCGATGATCGTGCGGCCCGCGGCCAGTTCGCGCAGGACCAGCTCCCGCACCTCGCCGATGTTTCGCGCCAGGGCCGTTCCGGCCTGCCAGTAGGTCGCGGTCAGCTCGTCGAGGTTGAGCGTGAACGGCGCGCTGCCCTTGAAGCGCACGAAATCGAACTCCGCCGCGGTGAACACGCCGAGTTCGACGGCCTCGGCATTGGCGCGGCGCTCGGCGGCGGTGAGCTTCTCGAAAAACGAGTCCCACGTCGCGGCGCTCACCCGGCAGACGTGCTGGATCGTGCGGCACGCGCGGTCCGCGCGCTGCGCGAGCTTGCGGGCGAAGTAGTTGGGCCCGCCAAGGAAGTCGGAGTACGTGATCTGCTGCTGTCCCACTTCGTCGAGGTACGCCGGGGTGATGCCGCGGCCGGTCGATCCCCGCGGCTCCTCCGCGAGCACCTGCACGCGGTAGTCCTCCCACGCGAGGTCGAGCAGCCGGTGGGTGAGGTCGGAGACCAGCGTGCGCTCGTCGATCAGCAGGCGCGAGAGGATGGCGTGCCCCTTGCGCTCGAGCGGACGCGTTTCCCACCAGATCTTGCGCGGGTCGGCCACGACGCCGCTGCCGATGCAAAGATGTCCCGCGTCCCGCACCACCACGCCGGCGGGGAGGAGGTTGAGCTTGATGCCTCCCGCCGTGTGCCCCGAATTGGCTCCGCCGTTGACCTTGAGCACGACCGAGACCGGCGCGCTCGTGCCGCGGAGCTCGTCGGCCACTTCGGGGATCAGGCGACCTTTGCCCTCATCGCCGAGGGAGATGCCGACGTCGGCGATGAGCTGGCTGGTGAAGGGAAGCAGGGACATGGTTGCGAAATGAAAGCGGCAACCGAGTCGCTTGAGCCACCCTGTTGCCGTGAAGGGAAAACGCGACGGGGCGGGCGAGGGCAAACAAAAAGCCGGTCCCCCGAGCCGCCGGCGCGCCGCGAAACTCAGAAGAGTTTCACCGGCCGCTGTTCCATCGCCCAGAGTGCCTCGGCGAACTTCGCGCCGCAGGTCGCGCCGCGGTAGCGGGCGAGCGTGGTTTTGGCGGAGACGGCTGCGTCCGGCATATTTTCGTCGTACGGTTTCTGCCGCACGAAAGCCATCAACTGGCCGAGCCACTCCACCGCCGAGGGCCAGACATCGCTGACGTCGACGAAGGTATTCGGCTCGAAGCCGATCGTGTGCCCCGGGCCGTTGTCGTAGCAGTACACCCGGGCCGGCACCTTCACCTTTTCATTGTCGACGATGCGCGGCGCGAGCCGCAGCACCGCCTTCGTGATCGCCGCGGCCGCTTCGTGGTCCGCGTGCCGGTCCTGCGGCCAGAGGGTGAATGCGAGGTCGGGCTGCACGTCGGCGACGACGTCCGCGACCGCGCGCTTCGTCTCCTCGTTGAGGTGGAACCGGCCCGACGCGTAGGACAGGAAGCGGTGCTCGATGCCGTGGTAATGGGCCAGCGTCTGGCACAGCTCCTTCAGCTCCGCCCCGCGGGCGCGCGCCGGCGGCCAGTTCGTGTAGTCGCCGATCAGGGAGAGGATCACGACGCGGTGCTGCGCCAGGGCGGCCTGCAGCAGGATGCCGGGGATCCCGAAGACGCAGTCGTCGTAGTGCGCGCCGATGGCGAGCAGGGTTTTGCGCGGGGCGTTGGCCATGCCGGGTTCGAGGGAGGCGAGCGCACGCGCGAGGGCAACCGTTTTCCACCCTACCGGCGCCGCAGCAATCCGTCGTAGAAGACCGATTGGTTGTACGCGAACCAGTGACTTCTCAGGTCATCGGTGGCGTGGACGAATACGATCACCGCGACGATCGCCGCGGTGTAATCCTCTCCCGTCCACCAGCGCAGCAGCGCCGGCAATCCGGCGCCGAGCACCGTGAGCGCGACGGCGCCGGCGGCCGTGAGCCGCAGCACCGTGCCGAGGAGGAAGCGCTCGGTCTCCGCGCCGGGGCGGATCCCCTGGATGAACGCCCCCTGGCGCCGCAGCAGCTCCGCCGTGCCGAGCTCCGAGTTCGCGAACGGCTGGAGGATGGTCGAAAGGTTGATCAGCAGGGTGCCGATTCCGATCAGCGCCGCGAGCGCGACCCAGTACGGCGCGCGTCCGGGATCCGCCAGCTGCGCGAGCGCGTTCTCCGCCGCCGTCCAGCCCCCCGGGAAGGCCCAGGCCAGGAACTGCCCCGCGACCCGCGCCAGCAGGAGCGCGCCCGCGGCGGCGGCGATGGGCAGCGTCGCCTCGCGCACGAGGCGCAGCGGGAGGTAGATGCGCGGCGCCACCGCGGTCGGTGCCCGCGGGAGCACGATCGGAATCCGGCGCTCGGTGCGGAGGAGCACGAGCGCCAGGCCCAGTACAGCCGCGCCCACGATCGCGTGCGCCGCGAATGCGAGCCAGCGGTCAGCCGGGCTGGATGCCCCGAAAGCGAGATCGGCCGCGCCGTCGACCAGCGCCAGTCCCGACGCGCACAGCAGCACCACCTTCCCGCCGTCCGCCACGCCTCGCTGCGTGATCAGGTCCGTGAGCCAGGAGGTCACGAGGCTCCCCGCTGTCACGAGCGCCACCACTCCCGCGGTCGGCCAGAAGCTCTCGGCGGTGAACCAGCGCACGCCGTCGGGAAACAGCCCGGTCTGGCGGGAGAGATACCTTGTGAGCACCCACGCCATCGCCACCGCGAGCGGCACACGGGCCAGCTTCTCCAGCCGGGCGAAACGCTCCCGCTGGTCCTCGCCGCCGCGGGCCGCCGCGCGGAGCGAGGGTATCGTCCACGCCAGTACGCGCACCGCCACCGCCGCGAGGAGGTGCGGTAACAGGCCGGCCGCCGCGATGGAAAACTGCGTCAGCGTCTCCCCGCCGGCCAGCAGGTCGATGACGCCCAGCCAGGGATTCTCGGCGAGCAGCCGCGTCATCCGCCCGGGATCGACCTCGAGGACGGAAATCTGCGCGAGCAGCCGCAGCGCCAGGAGCAGCCCGAGGGTCCACAGGCACCGCCGCGCGTAGTCCGGCGAGATGCGCCAGCGGGCCAGGAGGGCGTGAATCTTTTGCTCGGCGGACATGCGGGCTGCCGCCGGCGGACCGGGCGGACGTTCAGGATTGCGTCGCGCGCGTCGAGACCTCGATCACGTCGTGCGGCGCCGCTTCCTTCTGGCCCGCCGGGCTCACGCGGATGAAGCGGGCCTTGTCGCGCAGGTCGGGCAGCGATTTCGCCCCGAGGTAGCCCATGCCGCTCTGCACGCCGCCGATGAGGTTGCCAAGCACGTCGTCGACCGAGCCCGAGACTTCCTTGAGCGCCTCGATGCCCTCGGCCGCGACCTTGCGGGTCGCGTCGTTCTTGTCGTGTCCGTAGCGGGCCGCGCTGCCCGCCTTCATCGCCGCATGCGAGCCCATGCCGCGGTACTGCTTGTACACCTTGCCGTTGATCTCGAGGATCTCGCCCGGCGCCTCGCGGCAGCCGGCGAGCAGCCCGCCGAGGATCACGGCGTCGGCCAGCGTCAGCGCCTTCACGATGTCGCCGCTCTTGGTGATGCCGCCGTCGGCGATCAGTTTCACGCCGGCTTTCCGCGCGCCCGCTCCCGCGACGTGCAGTGCCGTGAGCTGCGGGATGCCGACGCCCGCCACGATGCGCGTGGTGCAGATCGAGCCCGGCCCCTGGCCCACCTTGATCGCGTTCGCCCCGCACGCGCCGAGGTATTCCACGCCGGATGCCGAGGTGACGTTGCCCGCGATCAGGGTGAGATCCTTGAAAGCTCCCCGCACCAGCTTGACCACGTCGCCGACGCCGGCGGTGTGGCCGTGCGCGGTCGAGACGGCGACGCAGTCGACGTGCTCCGCCACGAGATGGCCCACGTGCTCGACGATGCGGTCGCGATCGAGCGTGCCGTCCGACTTGCGCACGGGCGACAGCGCGGCTCCGACCACGAGACGGAACTCCGCGTCGCGCGACGGTTTCCGGCGCGACTTGGTCTCGGCGTTGATCCGCTCCACGTCCGACGCGGTCACCAGGCCCCGGAGGCGGTCGTCCTCGTCGACCACGAGCATCTTGTTGATGCCGACGTGCCGGGTGAAGAACGCATCCGCCGCCCGGATCGGATCCGCCGCCACCGCGCGTTTGTGCTCCGTGATCAGGTGCGCGCGGGGCGTCATGACGTCGGCCACCTTCTTGGACTTGTAACGGTCCTTGACCACGTTGCCCGAGAGCAGTCCGGCCAGCCGGCCTTCCTCGTCGACCACCGGAAACGTCGAAAACGCGAAGCGCTTGGCGTCGATCATCGCCAGCAGGTCGCCGATGAGCTGGCCCGGCGTCACGGTGATCGGATCCTGGATCAGGCCGTGGATGTGCCGCTTCACGCGCGCCACTTCCTTCACCTGGTCGCGCGGCGTCATGTTGTAGTGGATCAGGCCGAGGCCGCCGTTGAGCGCCATGGCGATCGCCATCCGCGATTCGGTGACCGTGTCCATGTCCGACGAGATCACCGGGATCTGCAGGCGCAGCGTTTCGCTGAGCGCCGTGGAGGTGTCCGCATCCTTGGGCAGGATCTCCGAATAGAGCGTGGCGAGCGAGACGTCGTCGAACGTGAGCGCCGTCGGGATGTTGGCCCGGAAAAACGCGTCGGCCGGAAGGTAAAACTCGGCGTCGGCCGCGGCGGCGGAGGACATGGCAACCTTGGTCATGAGTTGCCATGAACGGAGTATGTCTGCGGCGGCGAAGCGCAAGGGGGAAACATGCCGGCGGCGACGGGGCCGGCGCCCGCGAGTTGGGAGTTGAGAGTTCGGCGCGGACGCCGACGATGCGGCGATCGTCCGCCCTGCCGGAGCATGTCCTATCGCTTCCAGTTCCGTCCCTACCGCCTCGCCTTTCGCGCGCCGGTGCGCACCGCGCACGGACTCTGGGAGGCGCGCGAGGGTCTCATCGTCCGCCTCGAGCGGCTCAGTGACGGCCGGGTGGGGTGGGGCGAGGCGGCACCGCTCCCCTGGTTCGGCACGGAGACGGCCGCGGAGGCCGCGGCGGCCGCCCGCGCCCTGGGCGATCGCGGCGATGACGCGCAGTTCGACGCCCTGCCCGCCCTCCTCGGCTGCCTGCGCCATGCGCTCGCGGTCGCGCGGGATGAGATCGAGGGACCGGAGGGCGCCGGCAACCCGGCGGCAGACGGAGGGAAGGACTTTTTCGGCGTTGCGGCGCTCCTGCCCGCGGGCCGGGGCGTGCTGGAGCGAATTCCGCCGCTGCTCGAAGCCGGCTTCCGGGTCTTCAAGTGGAAAGTCGGCATCGGTGACCTGGCGGACGAACTCGGCCTTTTCTCCGACGTCTGCGCCGCGCTCCCGGCGGGCGCCCGGCTGCGGCTCGATGCCAACGGGGCGTGGGACCGGCGCCAGGCCGAGCGCTGGCTGGAGCGCTGCGCGGATGCCCCGGTGGAATTCGTCGAACAACCCTGCGCCGCGGCCAGCGGGCCCGCGCTGCGTCGTCGCGAAGAGGACCTGCTGCTGGGACTCGCGGGCGATTTCCCGACGCCGCTGGCGCTGGACGAATCGCTCGTCGCCGAGGGCGATCTCGACCGGTGGCTCGGTGCGGGCTGGCCCGGGGTCTTCGTGATGAAACCCGCGCTGTTCGCCGCGCCCGCGGCGGCGGTCGCGCGGCTGGAGCAGGCGAGGGCCGCGGTCGTGTTTTCGTCGGCGCTGGAGACGGCGGTGGGCGCGCGCAGCGCGTTGCGGCTCGCCTTTGCCTGGCGCGGCGAGCGTCGCGCGCTCGGGTTCGGCGTCTGGCCGCTGTTTGCCGACCGGCGCTGCGACGGGCCGCACGTTGCCCCTTTCCTGCGCGCCGGCGACCTCGCCCGGCTCGCTCCGGAGGACGTATGGAACGCGCTGAGCTGATCGCGCTCGCGCGGGCGACGGGGTGCGCGATCGAGCGCCATGGGGCCCTGTTCCTCTGCCCGCCGGGAGGCTCGGCGAGCGAGGCGGCGCAGACCGCGGCCGTGCTCTCGGCGCCGCCGGCTGGCGATGGGGACAAGGGATGGCTCGCGCTGCGCACGGGCGGCACCGGCGGCGCCGTGCGCTTCGCCCGGCACGACGAGGCCACGCTCGGTGCCGCGGCGCGCGGCTGCGCGGCGCACTTCGGGCTCCGCCGGATCGACGCGGTCGACGTCCTCCCGCCGTATCATGTCAGCGGATTCATGACCCGCGTGCGCTGCGCGGTGACCGGCGGCCGGCACCTGCCCTGGGAGTGGAAGGCGCTGGAGGGGGGGCGCCGCCCCGCGCTGCCGGCCGGCGACTGGGCGATCTCGCTCGTGCCGACGCAGCTGCAGCGGCTCCTGGCTGCGCCCGGGGCGCGCGATTGGCTGCGGCGATTCGCGGTGGTGTTCGTGGGTGGGGGGCCCTTGTGGCCGGAGCTGGCGGAGTCCGCCGCGGATGCGGCGCTGCGGCTCGCCCCGGTCTACGGGCTGACGGAGACCGCGGCCATGGTGGCGGGACTGCTGCCGGAGGAGTTCCTCGCCGGCCGCCGCGGGGTCGGGCGGCCGCTCCCGCATGCGCGGATCGACCTCGCCGGCGACGGCACTATCCGGATCGCGGGCGCATCGGTCCACCGCGGGTACTGGCCGGCATCCGATGCCTCCGGATGCTTCGCCACGGAGGACCTGGGGCGGTGGGACGAGCACGGCGGGCTGCACGTGCTCGGCCGTCGCGATGCCGTCATCATCACCGGCGGCCGGAAAGTGCAGCCGGCGGACGTCGAGGCGGCGCTGCGCGCGAGCGGCGAGTTCGACGACGTGGCCGTGCTGGGAGTGCCGGATGCGGAGTGGGGTGAGATCGTCGTCGCCTGTCACCCTCCGACGACACGTCCGCCCGACCTGGCGCGCGCGGTGGCGGCGCTCGCGGCCTATCAGCGACCGAAGCGCTTCGTCGCAGTCGCGCCCTGGCCGGGCACGGCGGCGGGGAAGGTGAATCGCGCGGCGCTGCTGGAGAGCGCGCGGCGGGCGGGGTGAACCCGGGACGTGCGGGCGGCGGCAGGACGCGGGCGCGTCGTGGCTGAAGTTTCCATCGCGCGGGTTGCAGCGGCGCGGCGCGGCGTGTTGGCTGGCGGTCCGGCCTGTCCGCCTCCCGCATGACCAAGAACGAAATCGCCGACATCCTGACCGAGATCGCCACCCTGCTCGAACTGCAGGGTGAAAACCCCTTCAAGGTGCGGGCCTATGTCACCGGGGCGCGGGCGCTCGAGGCGATCGAGGAGGCCGAACTGGCCCGCCTGCTCGCCGCGGGCGAACTCGAGAGCGTGAAGGGCATCGGCGCGGCGCTGGCGCAGAAGATCGGCGAACTCCACCAGACGGGGCGGCTGGGGTTCTTCGACCGGCTCAAGGCGAGCGTGGAACCGGGCCTGGTGGAGCTCCTCGAGATCCCGGGCCTGGGACCGAAGAAGATCAGGGCGCTGCGGGACCGGCTCGGCATCGCGAGCGTCGCGGCCCTGACGCAGGCGTGCCAGGAGGGCAGGGTGGCGGAGCTTGAAGGTTTCGGGGCCCGCACGCAGGAGAAAATCCTCGCGGGCATCGCCAACCGCGTGGCGTATGGCCGGCGACACCTTTGGTGGGAGGCCGCCGCGGTGGCGGAGCCGATCGTCGCGGGGCTGCGCGCGCTGCCGCAGGTGCGACGCGCCGAATCCGCCGGCAGCCTGCGGCGCGGCCTGGAGACCGTCGGCGATCTGGACTTCATCGTGGCGGCGGACGACGTTGCGCCCGTCGTCGCCTGGTTCGTCGCCCTGCCCGGCGTGCGGGAGATCACCGCGCAGGGCGAGACCAAGGCCAGCGTGCGGTTCGACTCGGGCCTGCAGGCCGACCTGCGCATCGTGCCGGAGGATCAATTCGCCTTCGCGCTGCACCACTTCACCGGCTCCAAGGACCACAACGTGCAACTGCGCCAGCGGGCGCTCGCGCGGGGGCTGAGCCTGAGCGAGTGGGGACTCGTGCCGGCCGAAGGCGAAGGCACGGCGAAGGAGAAGGCCGGGCAGCTGAGGGGCGGGCGGACGACCGTGGACGTCGCGGACGAGAAGGCGCTCTTCGCCCGGCTCGGCCTGCACTATATTCCCCCGGAGTTGCGCGAGGGCCTCGGCGAGATCGAGGCGGCGGAACGGGGAGAATTGCCCGTCCTCGTGGAGAAAAGCGACCTCCGGGGTGCGTTTCACAATCACACGACGGCTTCGGACGGACGGAACACCCTCGCGGAAATGACGGCGGCCGCGGATGCGCTGGGCTGGGAGTATCTCGGCATCGCCGATCACTCCAAGGCGAGCTTCCAGGCCAACGGCCTCGACGAGGCGCGCCTCCTGCGTCAGGTGGCCGATATCCGGGCGCTCAATGCCTCGCGGCGATTCCGCACGCACGTGTTTGCCGGCGTGGAGTGCGACATCCTCGCCGACGGCCGGCTCGACCTCGACGACGCGACGCTCGCGCAGCTCGATTACGTGGTCGTGTCGGTGCACAACGCGTTCGCGCAGGACGAGGCGACCATGACGCGGCGGATCATCCGCGCCATCGAGCACCCGGCCGCCACCATGCTCGGCCACGCCACCGGCCGGCTGCTGCTGCGCCGGGAAGGTTATCAGGTCGACCTCGCGCGGGTGATCGACGCCGCGATCGCGCACGAAGTGATCATCGAACTCAACGCGAGCCCGTGGCGCCTCGACCTGGACTGGCGGCTGTGGCGGAAGGCCGCCGGGCGCGGGCTGCTCTGCGCGATCAATCCCGATGCCCACGATACCGCCGGGCTCGCCCACGTCGCCGCCGGCGTGAACAGCGCGCGCAAGGGCGGGCTGACGCGAGAGCAGGTCCTGACGGCTTGGCCGCTGGCCCGGGTGCAGGCGTGGCTGCAAGGCCGCGCGCAGCGGGCGCGTGAACGTGCCGCATCGTCCTGATGAGACGGTGCGAGCGAGACCGCGATGCATAGTTTTTTGACGCGGATTTTGCTCCACGTGCGAGAGGTTCTGGCCTCGAATTTCCAGCGCGCCGGCCCTGCGGGGGAACATCCGCCGCGGCTCGCACACTGTAGGTCGTTTTTGGTCATCCCACCACCCATGATGTCACATCGATTCGGATCCCTCGTCGCGGCCGCGACGGTCCTGTTCACCGGCTTCGCGAGGCACGCTCTGGCCGAGGATTATGCGCTGACGACGTTTGCGGGCACCGCGCTCACCGCCGGCAGCGCGGATGGCCGCCCGGGGACTTTCAGCGCGCCGTATGGCATCGCGATCGATGCGGCGAAAAATCTCTACGTCACGGACACGGTGAACAACACCATCCGTAAGATCACGCCGGGCGGGGTGGTTTCGACGCTGGCGGGGCAGGCGGGCCAGCTCGGCTCGACCAACGGCACGGGCAACGCCGCACGCTTCAATTTCCCGGTCGGAATTGGCGCGGACGCCGGCGGCAACGTCTATGTCGCCGACGCGAAGAACTTCATCATCCGCAAGATCACGCCCGCGGGGGAGGTTTCGACATTCGCCGGAGCGCCCTTCCAACTCGGCTCGACCGACGGCGCGGGCAGCGCGGCCCGGTTTTTTCTCCCGTATGGCCTGGCGGTCGACAGTGCGGGCAATGTGTACGTCGCCGATCAGGGTAATCATCTGATCCGCAAGATCACGCCCGCGGGTGTCGTCTCCACGCTCGCCGGCACCGCGCTGACGCCGGGCTTCACCGATGGGACGGGCGCCGCCGCACGGTTCAACTCGCCGTTCGGCCTCGCCGTGGACAGCGGCGGAAATCTCTTCGTGGCCGACAGCGGCAACAACGCGATCCGGCGCATCACGCCCGGCGGCACGGTGACGACCGTCGCCGGGAGCGCCACCGCCGGCGCGAGCGACGGGGCGGGCAACGTCGCGCGCTTCAAGGAACCGCGCGGCGTCGCCGTCGACGCCGGCGGCAATCTCTACGTCGCCGATTACGGCAATCAGCTTCTGCGGCACATCACGCCGGGCGGCACGGTGTCCACGCTGGCTGGCTCGGCAGGCATCGCGGGCAGCACCGACAGCGTCGGCGCCACGGCCCGTTTCTACGATCCCACCGGGGTCGTGGCCGATGGCACCACGGTGTGTGTCGTCGATTCGTCCAACAACCTGGTCCGCCGCGGCGTCCCCGCCAGCGCGGCCGGTCTGCCGACGATCACGATCCAGCCGCTCGATCAGGAGGTCGCGCCCGGCCAGGCCGTGTCGTTCCGCGTGGTGGTCTCCGGCAGCTCGCTCACGTATCAATGGCTCAAGGACAACCAGCCGATCGCCGGGGCCACGTCCGCCACCTACACGCTCGCCTCCGCCCAGGTGGCGAACCAGGGCGTGTACTCGGTCCGCATTTCCTCGGCCGGCGGGACGATCGACAGCCAGGTCGCGACGCTTTCGCTCACGCCTCCCGGGGGCGGCGCCGTCCAGATCACGGCGCGTCCGCTCAGCCTCCACGTCGAGGTCGGCCAGCCTGCTTCGTTCACCGTCGCCGCGCTCGGTGCAGGCCTCAGCTACCAATGGCAGAAGAACGGCGCGAACATCGCCGGGGCGACCAATCCCACCTACACGATCGCCTCGGCCCAGAGCGCCGACGTGGCCAATTACACCGTGCGCGTGACTTCCGGCGGCACCACCGAGACGGCCACGGCCAAGCTCCTCGTCGGCGCCGCCACGGCCGGGATCACCATCACCTCCCAGCCGACGAACGTGACCGTCAACGAGGGCCAGCCAGCGACGTTCACCGTCTCCGCCGCCGGCACGGGGCTGTCGTACCAGTGGCTCAAGAACAGCAATCCGATCGGCGGCGCAAACGGCCCGAGCTATACGATTCCGTCGACCACGGCCGCTGACGCCGGCGCCTTTGCGGTGCGCATCACCTCGGGCCTGACGACGGTCACCTCCAACACGGTCACCCTGACGGTGAACGGCACGCAGCCGCCCGGCCCCGCGTCCCGGCTCGTCAACCTCTCGATCCTCACGGGAATCGACGCCCCGCAGGACACGTTTACCATGG
The DNA here is from genome assembly GCA_937952235.1 of uncultured Opitutia bacterium. Lineage (GTDB taxonomy): Bacteria > Verrucomicrobiota > Verrucomicrobiia > Opitutales > Opitutaceae > ER46. The sequence goes on from CALFZM010000196.1 coordinate 11,432, forward strand.
GTTACGTCGTGGGCGGCGCCGGCACCGCCGGCTCCAAGCCGATCCTGATTCGCGCCGCCGGTCCCACGCTTGCCGCCGCGCCTTTCAATATCCCCGGCGCACTGGGCGACCCGAAGATCGAGCTGTTTGCCGGTGCGACGAAGACGACCGAGAACGACAACTGGGGCGGTGCGCCCGCGCTCAGCGCCGCCTTCGCGTCGGTCGGTGCGTTTGCGTACGTCACCGGCACCTCGCTCGACGCCGCCGCGCTCGCCAACATCGGAGCCGGTGACAATTCGGTGCGGGTTTCGGCCAGTGGCAACGGCACGGGCACGGTCATCGCCGAGCTCTACGATTCCACGCCGTTCCTCAGCATGACCGCCACCACGCCGCGGCTCGTCAACGTATCGGTGCTCAAGCACCTCGGCTCCGGGCTCACCGCCGGCTTTGTCATCGACGGCACGGGCTCGAAGCGCGTTCTCATCCGCGCGGTCGGTCCGACGATCGGCGCCGCGCCGTTCAATGTGGGCGGCGTCGTGGCCGATCCCCAACTCACCCTCTACTCGGGTCAGACCGTCATCGGCACCAACGACAATTGGGGTGGCGGCGCCGACCTCACCGCCGCGTTCACGCAGGTGGGAGCGTTCGCCCTTCCGGCCGCGTCACGCGATGCCGCCATCCTGACGACGCTCCAGCCTGGCGCCTACACCGTACAGGCCAGCGGCGTCGGCGGAACCACCGGGGTCGCGATCGTCGAGGTCTACGAGGTGCCCTGAGCCGGGACGGTGCCGCAGGCCGTCGCGTCCCCGAGAACGATGACCGCGCCGGAGGCTGGCGCGGCTTGTCCTCGAGCCGCGGCGGACCGGCGCCGGACATCAGCCGCCTGGGGGCGAGCGGCGCCACCTTCCGGCTTCATGCGGGCGTGAGGCTCGCCGCGGGGCGAGCGGCAGCCAGAGCCGTTCGGGATTGAGTTCCGGCGGCAATGGTCTTCACGGTTCGTCTCCTCCCTCCCCACCATGAAGACCTCACTCGTTTCCACCGGCGCGTTGCTTTTCGCCGTCTCGCTGCTGGGTTCCCTGGCGGCAGCGCAGAACCCGCCGGCTCCGCGGATCACCACGCCCGCGCCCAGCCCGGAAAGTACGCTGAAGCAAAAGCTGGGCTTTACCGACATCGAGATTGCCTACGGCCGGCCCGGCGTGAAGGGGCGCAAGGTGTTCGGCGGGCTCGTTCCCTACGGCGAGGTCTGGCGCACCGGCGCCAACTCTGCGACCAAGGTGTCTTTCAGCACGGTGGTGAAGGTCGAGGGCCGCGACCTTCCGGCGGGCGCGTATGCGCTCTACACCATTCCCGGCGCCCGGGAGTGGACGATCATCTTCAATCGAGTGACGGGCGAATGGGGCGCGTACAGCTACAAGCAGGAAAACGACGCCATGCGCGTGACGGTGAAGCCGGTGACGCTGGCGCAAACCGTCGAGACGTTCACGATCGACGTGGGCGACATCCGGACCGAGACGGCGGTCCTGAGTCTTGCCTGGGAAAAGACGCGGGTGCCGGTGCGGCTGGAAGTGGACGTGATCAAGGCAGTCGTCGCGCAGATCGACACCGTGATGGGATCAGGCGCCACGCTGCCCCCCGCGGCGTACTTCCAGGCGGCGATGTTTTATTTCGACCACGGGCTGGATCTGCGGAAGGCCAAGGCGTGGGTCGAGGCGGCCACGAAGGGGGACAAGCCGCTGTTCTACATGCTGCACGGCAAGGCGAAGATCCTCGCCAAGCTGGGAGACAACTCCGGTGCGAAGGAGGCGGCGACGCAATCGATCGCGGCCGCGCAGTCGGCGGGCGCTGCCGCCGCCGCGGAGTACCGGCGACTCAACGAGGCGCTGATCGCGACCCTGAAGTAGTTTGAACGCGGCTGCGACGGAGCGCAGCTCCCCGAGACCCAGAGGCCGTCGGGAGGACAGCGCTGTACGGATATCCTCCCTCGGAGGGCTGCCTTCACTCCGGAAAACCCGCCGCCGACAGTCCGGGAAAGATGCGCAGCGCGTTCTTGTAATAGACCTTCTTCAGCACGTCGTCGGGCAGGTCGAGACCGTAGAGCTTCCAGATGCCGTGATATTTCCGGATCGGGTCGAAGTAGTCGTCGTCGGTCTCGAAAAGCCGGAAGTACACGTGGTACTCCGGGACGCTGTAGAGGTCCTTGCCGAAAAGGATCCGATCAGCGTACTTGATGAAGAACCGGCGCGCGGCCCGCGGCTGGCGTCCGAGGTCGCTCGTGATCGCACCGACCTCGGCATAGACATTGGGCAGCCGGTCGAACAGCGCGCCGAGCCGCTCGCGGTCGTTCGCGAGCCAGCCCAGGTGGGCATTGATGAAGGTGGTGCGCGGGTGGCGGGCGAAGAGGTTGTGCTGCTCCTCGATCAACTGCTCCCAGGTGAAATTCGTCTGCTGCGACTGGTTGCGGCTGGCGCGCAGCTTCAGCTCGAGCCAGCGCTCGTTGTGCTTGTCCATCGGCTGGAACAGGCCCCACGGATCGCCCGTGTGGATCAGGACGGGAATCCGGTGGCGGGCGCACATCTCCCACACGGGGTCGAAGCGGGGGTCGTCCACCTTGATGCGACCCTTGCTGTCGTTGAGCATCATCCCGAGGTGCTTCCAGACCTTGAGCCCGACGGCGCCGGCCTTGATGTCGGCCTCGAGCTGCGTCGCCACGCGGGTCCCATAGTTGGGATCCTCGAGCCCGTTGTAATCGATGTTGGTCATCACCGCGAACCGCGCGGGATCGACGCCTTTCATCACCGTCACCGCGTTGGCGACCCACTTGCCCTGGCCGCCGCTCACCGGCGAATTGATCAGGATCCTCATGTTCAGGCTGTCCATGTCCTGGAGCAGCTGCCGGGTCTTCTCCGGCGTGACCTCCCGGTGGTGCGTGTGCACGTCGATGAAGGGGAACTTCGCCCGCGTCAGCAGATGCGCGGGCACGCGCAGGGTCGACTTGGGTTCGTATTCTTCGATCGAGATCGACTGGGCGGAGGCGAGCGCGGCCAGTGGCAGGGCCAGCAGGAGGAAACGAAGGCGCATGGGGGCGGAGGCGTTTCCCTGCTTCATGCCCCGCGGGCGGCGGCGGGTCAAACGGCGAAACGCGCGCACCCGCCGCCCGCGCCGTGCGTCCTGCTGCGGTCCGTGCGCGTACGTTCTGGATTGGATTTCTTTTTCGAACCCGTTCACGGTTCCAGCCTTCAACCCTGCATGAGCCGACCTGAGCCAGCCCCCGCCACCCGGTTTCCAACTGCGGGGCGGGGCATGGCGGCCGGCCGCGGAGTGGGCCGCCCCCGCCGGCGGCGGACGCCATGAGCGACCGGCCCGAGTCCACCGAGGCCGAGGCGGAGGCGCCGCGCGTGCCGGGCTTCCGCACCTGGCGCGGCGTCTATCTCTTCGTCTTCGGGACGTTCCTGCTGCTCGTCCTCGCGCTCGCGCTCTTCTCGCGCGCCTTCGCATGAACGCCCTCGACTGGCTGGTGCTGCTCGGGACGATGCTGGGCATCGCGGCGTACGGCACCTGGCGCACGCGCCACACCACCCACCTTGACACGTACCTCAAGGGCAACCGCAACACGAGCTGGATCACGATCGGCATCTCGGTCGCGGCGACGCAGGCGAGCGCCATCACCTTCCTCTCGATCCCGGGCCAGGGCTTCGAAAGCGGCATCGGTTTCGTCCAGAATTATTTCGGCCTGCCGCTCGCGCTCATCATCGTCTGCGCGGTCTTTCTCCCGATCTACCGCCGCCTCGGCGTGTATACGGCCTACGAATACCTCGGCAACCGCTTCGACCGGAAGACCCGCCTGCTCGGCGCGGTCTTCTTCCTGCTCCAGCGCGGCGTGCAGAGCGGCATCACGATCTACGCGCCGGCGATCATCCTTTCCACCGTGCTCGGCTGGCCGCTGAAGCTGACCATCGTGGTGATCGGCGTGGTGGTGGTGGTGTACACCGTCACCGGCGGGAGCGCCGCGGTGAACCTGACCCAGAAATGGCAGATGGGCGTCATCTTCGCCGGCATGGTCACCGCCTTCGTCGTCCTCGTTTCCAAACTGCCGTCGGACGCGCTCCACATCGCCGGCGCGCTGGGCAAGCTCGAGGCGGTTGATTTCTCCTTCGACCCCGACAAGCGCTACACGTTCTGGAGCGGGCTGCTCGGCGGACTTTTCCTGTCGCTCTCGTACTTCGGGACCGACCAGTCGCAGGTCCAGCGTTACATCGGCGGCGCGGCGCTGCGCGAGGGGAGGCTGGGGCTGATGTTCAACGCCGTGCTCAAGGTGCCGATGCAGCTCTTCATCCTGTTGATTGGCGCGCTGGTCTTCGTCTTCTACCAGTTCCAGCCCGACACCCCGGTCTTCTTCAACCGCGTCGAATGGCAGCGCTACGTCGATGGGCCCGACGGCGCGAAGTTCCGCGCGCTGGAGGAGAAACACGCGGCGCTGCATCGCGTGCGGCAGGAAAGCGTGCAGGCGTGGACCGCGGTGCGGGCCGGCGCCGATGCCGCCGCCGAGGCGTCTGCGCGCACCCGGATGGTGGCGGCGCAGAAGGCGGTCGACGACGTGCGGCGCGAGGCCAAGGCCGCCATCTCCGCGGCCAATCCCCGCGCCAGCGTGAAGGACTCCGACTATGTCTTCATCGGCTTCATCATGTCCCAGCTGCCGCACGGGGTGATCGGGCTCCTCATCGCGGTGATGTTCGCCGCCGCGCTCGGCTCCAAGGCCGGTGAACTCAACGCGCTCGGCACGACCACCACCATCGACCTTTGGCGGCACTTCCGTCCGCTCGCCGGTCGCGACGAGGCGCGTAACGTGCGCAACGCGAAGGGCTGGACCGCGTTCTGGGGCGTGTTTTCCATTCTCTTCGCCGTGTTCGTGAGCTTCGAGGAGAACCTGATCGAGGCGACCAACATCATCGCGTCGCTCTTCTACGGCGTCGTGCTGGGCCTTTTCCTCGTGGCGTTTTTCCTGAAGCATGTGCGCGGCACCGCCGTGTTCTGGGCCGCGCTCGCCGCCGAGGGGCTGATCATCGCGCTCTTCCTGCTGCGCACGAGCCTGCCGGCGCTCAATTTCTCCTACCTGTGGTACAACGTCATCGGGTGCACGGCGTGCGTCGCGTTCAGCCTTCTCCTGCAGGCCGTGCTGGGCGGGAAAACGGGGCCCGGGAACGCTTCCTCCTGACCGCATGGGCCGCCCTGTCATTTGCTTTGGCCAGCAGCCGTGCGGCTTTTTCCCGCGGCGCTTCCTCTACGCCAAGTTCCAGACCGCGCGCCGCCTCCAGGCAGAGATCGGGGGCGAGATCGTGTTCTTCTACCACGACGCCGATCACGACCCGCGCGAGACGCAGACGATCCTGCGCCACCGCAAGTCGAGCGAGCCGGCGACGTTCAACTTCACCGTCGCGAACAAGGTCCAGCGCAAGTGGTCGCCGCTGTTCCTGAAGCAGATCGCGCCCGGCTGGCACGCCACCACCGCGCGGCAGCTCGGCGCGTACGTGGAGCCGCGCTGGATCGAGGCGTTCAAGGCCGTCACGGCGACCGCCGTCGCGGATTTCTGTCTGGAGATGTACCGGCGCATGGGGCTGCTCGACGGCATCCGCGTCGTGCGCTCCGGCGATCCGGCGGTGCGGCGGGCGGCGTGCGCCGTCACCGACTACTTCGCGGACGTGCCCTACGAGGGGCAGATCGTGCGGGCGCGCTGGCACGACGGCGCGTTCCGGCTGCACGAGGGCGGCGACGCCTACGTCACGCTGCCGGCCAGGGACATCGCGCCGGAGCAGGTCACGCCTTCGCGCGATGCGCGGCTGCGCTGGATGCAGTCGGTCATCGGCTGCACCCACTACATCGCCGGGGCGGGCGAACAAGCGTACTTGCGGAAGGAGGACGCGCCTGAGATCACTTTCGTCCCCCGCGATGCCATCGACCGCTCCGATGAAGCCTACCATTGATTCCGGACGTCTGCTGGCTTTCGGCGCGCATCCCGACGACATCGAGTTCGGCTGCGGCGGCGTCATCGCGGCCGAGACGCAGGCCGGCCGCGCGGCGCACCTCGTGGTGTGCTCGCGGGGCGAATCGGCTTCCAACGGCACGCCCCGTCAGCGCACCGCCGAGGCCCGCCGCGGCGCGAAGCTGCTCGGCGCGAGCCTCGAGTTTCTGGACCTGGGCGGTGACGCCCACTTCGAGGTGCGCGTCGCCCACGCGCTGGCGCTCGCCGCGATCATCCGCCGCCTCCGGCCGGAGGTCGTGCTCGCGCCGACGCCCGTGCCCAATCAACACCCGGACCACGCCGTGCTCGCGCACCTCGTGCGCGATGCGGCGCGGCTCGCGCGCTACGGCGGGGTCAAGGAATTGCGCCGCCAGCGCCCGCATGCGATCGGATCGCTGCTCTTCTACTCGATCGCGGTCGAGGGAGAGCCGCCTGGCGTGCAGCCGGTGTGGATTGACGTCTCGGCTCCGCCGATCCTGGCGGCCTGGACCGCGGCCATGCAGGCGCACGAAACCCAGGCGAAGACGCGCGCCTACTCGGAGCTGCAGCTCGCCCGCGCCGGCGTGAATGGGGCGCGCTGCGGTGCGGCGGCGGCCATCGCCCTTTATCCCTCCGACCCGCTGGTCTTCTCGTCCCTCGAGCCGCTTCGCCGGGCTGCGCGCCGCTTCTGACCATGGCGGAAACGCGTCCGGTCCGCGTCGGCATCACGTGCTACCCTTCGGTCGGCGGCAGCGGGATCCTCGCGTCGGCGCTCGGCGTGGAGCTGGCCCGGCGCGGACACGACGTCCATTTCATCAGTTACGAGCGCCCGTTCCGGATTCCCGCCGATGCGCCCGGACTGCGCTTTCATCCAGTCGTGATCAACGACTACGAGCTGTTCAAGTACCCCGACTACACGCTCCCGCTCTCGGTCAAGATGGCGGAGGTGGCGCGTGATCACGCGCTCGATGTCCTGCACGTCCACTACGCCGTGCCCCACGCCACCGCGGCCATCCTGGCGCGCGACATGTTGCCGGAAGGACGCCGGCCGAAGGTCGTCACGACGCTGCACGGCACCGACACCACGCTGCTCGGCCGCGACGCCGGCTATGGGCCCGCGATCCGGCACGCGCTGCAGCAATCCGACGCCGTCACGGCCGTGTCGGCCTGGCTGCGCGATGAGACGCAGCGGCTGCTGGCGGTGAACCGGCCGATCGAGGTCATCCACAATTTCTACGAGCCGAACGCACCGCGGCGTTCCCGGGCGGAGGTGCGGGAGGAGCTCGGGCTGCGCGACGAGGCGATGCTCCTCCATCACTCGAATCTCCGGCCGGTGAAGCGGATCGACCTGCTGCTGGAAACCGTCGCCCGCATCCGGCCGCGGGAGCGTATCAAGCTCGTCGTCCTCGCCGGCGGCGACTTCACGCCCTTCGCCGCGCAGGTGCGACGCCTCGGGTTGGAGGACCGCGTCGTGGTGCGCGAAAAGGTGTTCGAGATCGAGGACTACCTGCAGGCGGCCGACCTCGGGCTGTTCACCTCGGCATCGGAGAGTTTCTGCCTCAGCCTGCTCGAGGCGATGTGGTTCGGCTGCCCGAGCGTTTCGACGGCGGTGGGCGGTATCCCTGAAGTGGTGACTTCAGGCGAGACGGGCGTGCTGGTGCCGGCCCCGGATCCTGCCGCGCTCGCGCGCGCGGTCGAGGGGCTGCTCGGCGATGAGGCCGGGCGCCGGCGCCTCGGTGACGCGGCGCGGAGCCGCGCGCGGTCCCTTTTCTCCGCCGCGACCATCGTGCCGCAGTACGAGGCGCTATACCGCCGCGCCGGCGTTTGAACCGGCGAGGGAGGGAAGCGCGGCGGCCCGGCCCGGGGCCTCATTGCTCACTCGCATTTCCCGCCGGGGTGCGCTTTGTTTTTGCTTCCATGTCCTCCCCGCATGCTCACCCGGGCCGGCTCCTCGCCGGCGTGCTGCTGGCCTGCCTGTGCGCGCCGCTGTTTGCGGCCGACTCGCCCGCCGCGAAGTCGAAGCAGGCCGCCATCGCCTCGACGCCGCCGACCGGGGAACTGGTCCTGCACAAGTGGTCCGGCTCGCTCAATGTCCCCGATCCCGTCGCCGTCGGCGTCGATCCGCAGGGTCGCGTGTACGTCGCCGCCACCACCCGCCGCAAGGTCGGCGACCTCGACATCCGGGAACACACGATGTGGATCCCCGACGACGTCGCGCTCACGAGCGTCGCCGACAAGCGGGCGTTCTTCCACCGCGAGCTGGCCCCCGGCCGGATGCGCGCACCGCGGGCGTCGCTGCGCGACCACAACGGGGACGGATCCGTCGACTGGAAGGACCTCACCCACCACACGGAGCGGATCTACCAGCTGCGCGACACGGACGGCGACGGCACCGCGGACAAGATGACCGTGTTCGCCGAGGGCTTCAATTCCGAGGTCACGGGCATCGCCGCCGGCGTGATGTACCACGACGGCTGGGTCTACGCGACCATCGCGCCCGATTTGTGGCGCCTCAAGGACACGGACGATGACGGCGTCGCCGATATCCGCGAGGTCGTGGCGCACGGTTTCGGGGTCCACATCGCGTACGCGGGGCACGACATGCACGGGCTCGTCGTGGGACCCGACGGTCGGATCTACTGGAGCATCGGCGACAAGGGGCTCAACGTCACCTCGAAGGAAGGCCGCACGTTCGCGTTTCCGAACGAGGGCGCGGTGATGCGCGTCGATCCCGATGGATCAAACTTCGAGGTCTTCGCCCGCGGGCTGCGCAACGTGCAGGAGCCGGCCTTCACCGCGTACGGCGACCTCATCGGCGTCGACAACGACGCCGACCAGCCGGGCGAGCGCGAGCGTTTCGTGCACATCGTCGAAGGCAGCGACACCGGCTGGCGCTGCAATTTCCAGTACATGCGCACCGACAGCCCCTGGATCCGCGAGGGGCTCTGGAAACCGCATTTTGCCGGCCAGGCCGCCTACTTGCTGCCGCCGTTGCTGAGCTACTCGGACGGGCCCGCGGGCTTCAAGCACGACCCGGGCACCGCGCTGGGAGAACGTCAGCGCGGGATTTTTCTGCTCAACGAGTTTCCCTCCGGCCGCATGAAGGGCTTCCGGGTCGAGCCCGACGGCGCGACGTTCAAGATGGTGGACGCGCGTCTCGTGAACGACGGCATCATGGGCATCGGCTCTTCGTGGCATCCGGACGGTTCCCTGTACATGGCCGACTGGATCGGCGGCTATCCCCTCGATGAACTCGGGGCGGTCTGGCGCATCGACACCCGCGACACCGCGGTGAGTCCCCAGCGCGAGGAGACGCAGCGCATCCTGCAGGCCGGCTTTGCCCGTCGTTCGGAAGTGGAGCTGACGGGTCAGCTCGGCCACCGCGACCAGCGGGTCCGCCAGGGCGCGCAGTTCGAGCTCGTCCGCCGGGGCCGGACGGAGGCCCTGCTCGGAGTCATGCGCGCCACGACGGCGGCCCAGCTCGCACGGATCCATGCCCTGTGGGGGTACGGCCGGTTGCTGCGCCGCGGAGCGGTCGGGTCCGAGGCTGCGGTGGCTCTCCTCCGCGACGCGGACGCGGAAGTGCGCGCCCAGGCCGCCAAGGTGCTGGGCGATGCCGCCGCCGGCGGCGCGAAGGGGCAGGGGACCGCGCTGATTCCGCTGCTCGGCGATGCGTCGGCGCGCACCCGACTCCAGGCGGCGATCGCGCTCGGCAAACTGGCCGAGCCTGCCGCGGTGGGGCCGCTGTTCTCGCTGGCCGCGCGCGAAGGAGACGTACCCGTCCTGCGGCAGGCCATCGTCTCCGGCCTCGTCGGTTGCGCCACGGCGGAGCAGCTCGGGGCGAAGTCCTCCGATCCGTCCGAGAGCGTGCGCCTCTGCGCGGTGATCGCCCTGCGGCGCCAGGCATCGCCCGCGGCGGCAGGTTTTCTCGCCGACCGCCAGCGCTCCGTCGTCGAGGAGGCCGCTCGCGCGGTGCACGACGACCTTTCCATCCCGGCGGCGCTTCCCGCCCTCGCGGCCCGGCTCGACCCGTCCCTGCGCAGCGAGGTCGTGGCCCGCCGCGCCATCAACGCCGGCCTGCGCCTCGGCACGGCGGCCGCGGCGGAGCGGGTGTTGCAATTCGCGCTCGACGAGACGGCACCTTCGGAGCTGCGGCAGGCGGCGCTCGTGGCGCTGCGCGTGTGGCGGGCTCCGCCGCGGCTCGACCTGGTCGACGGCTACGCGCGCACCTTTGCCCCCGAGGCCATCGCCGGCGTACTCACGCCGCGACTCGACGCGCTCCTCGCCTTGCGCGACGGCGGGCTCAAGACGCTTGCGGTCGAGATCATGATCGCCCACGCGCTCCCGGCCCGTCCGGAGCAGATTGCGGCCATCGTCGGCGACCGTGCGGCCGCACCCGGCTTGCGGGCGCAGTCGCTGCGCCTGATGAGTGGCGAGGCGCGCGGCCATCCCGCGTATGAGCAGGCGCTGGCCGCGGGCCTCGCGGCGGATGCTCCCGCCGCGCTGCACGAGGCGGCGCTGGAACTCCTCCTGCCCGACCCGGCGCGCCTCGCCCGGGCCGCGCCGGACACCCTGGCTCGCAGCGGCGTACCTGAACGGCAGCGCCTGCTGGCGCTCCTCGCGCGGGCCGGCCATCCCGACGCCGATGCGGTGCTCGCGGGCCAAGCCGCGGCGCTCGTCGAGGGACGGCTGCCGGCGGTGCTGAAGCTCGATGTGGTCGAAGCCCTGCGGGTCCGCGCCTCCGCCAATCCGGCGCTCGCCGCCCGGCTCCGCGCGTACGAGGCCCAGCCGGCCGCGGTCCGGCGAGAGGAACTGCTTGTCGGCGGCGATGCGGCCCGCGGCCGCGACATCGTCGCCAATCATCTCGCCGCCAACTGCACGGCCTGCCACAGCGTCGAGGCTGCCGGCGGAAGCGAGGTCGGGCCGAACTTGCGCACGATCGGCGGCCAGCGCGACGCCGCCTACCTGCTCGAGGCGCTGCTCGAACCGTCGGCGACCATCGCCACCGGTTACGGCATCGTGAACCTCACGCTCAGGAACCGCACGGAAGTCACGGGCACATTGGCGCGTGAGACGCCGCAGGCCGTCACCGTGCGGCTGTTCGACGGCCGGCAGCAGACGGTCGCCCGCGCCGACATCGCGGCCCAGACGCCGCCCGTGTCCATCATGCCGCCGATGACCGGCATCCTGCAGCCGGCGGAGATCCGCGACGTGGTGAGCTATCTCGCCAGCCTGCGCGGTGGCGGCCGCGGCGCCCGTCCGGGCACCAAGTCGGGAGGGGAGTGACGATGTGTCCGCCGCGGGGTCTCTACGTCGCCGCGGCCGTCGCGCTGCCCGGCGCCGTGGCGTCTTGCACCGCGATCGCCGCCGCGAAATCGCGTGACCGTCTCCCGCTCGCGGGCGGGCCATCGCCGCGGCGCCAGGCAAGTTGAAGCCGGCTCGGTCGGTGCAGTGCGAGAGCCTCCGTCAGCTGGAACGGTGCCGTTGCGGTGGAGCGGCCTGCCCCCAGGTGGCTGACGTGCGACGGGCCGGTCCGCAGCGACTTGAGGACAAGCCACTCCACCTTTCGGTACGGGCGTCTTCATGGCTGATTCGAGGGCCAACTGCATGAGTCCGTATCGGAGCGATTCTTCATCGGTACGGGCGGTTCCCCGGCAGACGCTGCTCCGTCCGCGCCGTGCCTGCGACGGAGCAGCCCTTCGAGTATGGCCATGCCTGCCATGGGACCGCTGTAGTGCCGCGGCCCCTCCCTGGAACGGGGAACGACGGAGACGGGCAGGAATTTCGCCGCGAATTGTTTCCGCGAATGGCGTACCCGGCGATCATGGCTTACTTGCGCGCAGCCGGATCCCCGGCGCGTTTCGTGCCGGCTCACGAAATCGCCCGGTGGCGGCGGCGCCTCGGCCTCACCGGCCCGTGGCGCCGGATTCTCTCGCTCCTCCCTCTTCATGATCAAACGCACTCTGCTCACCACCTTCGTGGCGCTTGCCGTCCTCGCGGCGATCTTCGGGTATAAAATCTACACGCAGCGGCAGGCCGCGGCCGCCATGGCGGCGATGCGCCCGGCGCCCGCCGCCGTCACTTCGGCGGCGGCGCAGGCGGAAACCTGGCGGGAGACACTCACCGCGGTGGGCACGGTCGAAAGCTTCCAGGGCGTGACGCTGCGCAGCGAGATCGAGGGACGCATCGTGCGGATCGCGTTCGAATCGGGCGCCGCGGTGAAGGCGGGCGACCTGCTCGTCGAACTGGAGGCTGACGTCGAGCTCGCGCAGCTCAAGAGCCTCGAGGCGGCCGCCAAGCTTGCGGCGGCCTCGCTCGACCGGGCGCGCGACCTCCGCCGCACGAACACCAACACGGAGGTCGACCTGGAGACGGCCGAGGCCGCACAGGCGCAGGCGCTCGCCGCGGTCGAGGGCGTGAAGGCGACGCTGACGCGCAAGCGCATCGTCGCGCCGTTCGCCGGCCGGCTCGGCATCCGGCAGGTCAACCTCGGCCAGTTTCTCAGCAAGGGAGACGCGCTCGTCACGCTCGAGGCCGTGCACCCCGCGTACGTCGACTTCGCCCTGCCGCAGCAGGACCTGCCGAAGCTGGCCGTCGGGCTCGAGGTGCAGGTGACGATCGACGCATTTCCCGACCGCGCGTTCTCCGGGAAGATCGAGGCCATCAACCCGCGCGTCTCGGAGGCGACGCGAAACGTGCGCCTCCGCGCCGTCGTGCCCAATCCCGACGAGCTCCTCCGCCCCGGGCTCTTCGCCCGCGTCGCCGTCCAGCTGCCGGGCGAGACGCCCGTGCTGCAGCTCCCCGCCACCGCCATCGTCTACAGCCCGTATGGAAACTCCGTCTTCGTCATCGTGGAGCGGCCCGGGCCGGAGGGCGCCAGGCAACTCGTGGTCGAACAACGCTTCGTGACCACGGGCGCGAAGCGCGGCGACCAGGTCGCGATCCTCAAGGGCCTGCAGGCGGGCGACCAGGTCGTGACGGCGGGCCAGATGCGCCTGCGGAATGGCGCGCCCGTGCGCGTCGACAACACCGTGGTGCCCGCCCGGAGCGCCACGCCCAAGCCGGCGCAGACCTGACGCACGCCATGAACTTCACGGAAATCTTCATCCGTCGCCCCGTGCTCGCGACGGTGGTCAACCTCTTCCTGCTCATCGCCGGCTGGCAGGCGATCCAGGCACTCACGGTCCGGCAGTATCCGCGGACCGACAACGCCGTCGTCACCGTCAGCGTCGCGTACCCCGGCGCCAACGCCGACCTGGTGCGCGGCTTCGTCACCACGCCCCTCGAGCGGGAAATCGCCTCGGCCGACGGCATCGATTACGTCGAGTCCACCAGCCGCCAGGGCGTCGCTATCATCACCGCGCGGCTCCGGCTCAACTTCGATCCCAACGCCGCGCTGACCCAGATCACCTCGAAGGTGAACAAGGTGCGCGGCGACCTGCCGGCGGGCGCGGAGGACCCGGTGTTCGATGTCGCGGTCGGCGAGACCACCGCCTCGGCGTACATCGGCTTCTACAGCGAGAGCCTCGAGGCCAACCAGATCACCGACTACCTCGTGCGCGTCGTGCAGCCGAAGCTCACGACCGTCCAGGGCGTGCAGAAGGCGGACGTGCTCGGCGCGCGCACGTTCTCGATGCGCATCTGGCTGCATCCGGAACGGATGGCGGCGCTCGGCCTCGGCGCGGCCGAGGTGCGGGCGGCCCTCGGCACCCAGAGCGTCCTTTCCGCGGTGGGCCAGACCAAGGGTTCGATGCTCACGGTCTATCTCACGGCGGAGACCGATTTGCGCTCCGTGGAGGAGTTCCGCGACATCATCGTGCGGGAGCGCGACGATGAACTCGTGCGGCTGCGCGACATCGCTGACGTGGTGCTCGGCGCCGAGGACTACAACACGTCGGTGAAGTTTTCCGGCAAGAACGGCGTCTTCATCGGCATCTTCGCCCTGCCGACCGCCAACGCGATCGACGTCATGGAGCGCGTGCGCGACGTCATGCCGGAGATCCAGTCGCAGCTCCCGGTCGGCATGGAGGGCCGCGTGGTCGCGGACCTCACCGAGTTCATCACCGATTCCATCCGCGAGGTGATGAAGACGCTGATCGAGGCGATGCTCATCGTCGTCGTGGTGATCTATCTCTTCCTCGGCTCGTTCCGCTCGGTGTTCATCCCGATCGTGGCGATCCCGCTGTCGATCGTCGGCGGCTGCGCGATCATGCTCGCCTTCGGTTTCAGCATCAACCTGCTGACGCTGCTTGCGATGGTGCTCGCGATCGGCCTGGTCGTCGACGACGCCATCGTGGTCGTGGAGAACATCCACCGGCACATCGAGGAGGGGCTGGCGCCGTTCGAGGCCGCCATCAAGGGGGCGCACGAGCTCGTCGGGCCCGTCATCGCGATGACGATCACGCTCGCGGCCGTGTACGCGCCGATCGGCTTCCAGACCGGGCTCACCGGCGCGCTGTTTCGCGAGTTCGCGTTCACGCTCGCCGGCGCCGTGGTGGTGTCGGGCTTCGTCGCGCTGACGCTCACGCCGATGATGTCGTCGCGCATCCTGCGCCACAATCCCAACCGGCGCGGGCTCGAGGCGTGGCTCGACCGCAACTTCACCCGCCTGCAGGGCTTCTACGAGCGGCGGCTGCACGGCGTGCTCGAGACGCGTCCGGCCGCGGTGATCGTGGCGGTGCTCGTGCTGGCGGCGATCGTGCCGTTCTTCCTGATGTCGAAGGGCGAGCTGGCGCCGTCGGAGGACGACGGCATCATCTTCATGCAGGTGCAGGCGGCGCCCAACGCGACGATCGAGCAGACCGAGATGTTTGCCGACCAGGTGTCCGAGGTGATCCGGAAAAGCTACCCGGCCGAGACGGCCGAGATCTTCCAGTTGAGCGGCTTCGGCGGCACCCCCAATGCGGCCTTCATCGGCTGGCGGCTGAAACCGTGGAGCCAGCGCGAACGCACGGCCGGCGAGCTGCTCGGCGAGGTGCAACGCAAGGTGGCCGCGGTGGCCGGCGTGAACACGGCGGCGTTCCAGCGGCCCGCGCTCCCCGGCTCGACCGGCGGCCTGCCGGTGCAGTTCGTGATCGGCTCGACCGAGTCCCCCGAGCGCGTGGCGGAGGTCGCGAACGGATTGTTGCAGCGGGCCCTGGCGAGCGGGCTCTTTCTGTTCGGTGACACCAATCTGAAGTTCGACCAGCCGCAGGTGGACCTGGAAATCGACCGCGAGAAAGCGGCGGCGCTGGGCGTCAACATGCAGCAGATCAGCGCCGACCTCGGCTCCATGCTGGGCGGGGGCTACGTGAGCCGCTTCGCGATCGAGGGGCGCGCCTACAAGGTGATCCCGCAGGTCACGCGCGTCGCGCGCCTCAATCCCGACCAGTTGCGCGGGTACTACGTTTCCACCGGCAAGGGCGGGCTCGTGCAGCTTGCGACGTTCGCCACGCTGCGGGAGTCGACCCAGCCGCGGGAGTTGAAGCGCTTCCAGCAGCTCAATGCGGCCACCCTCTCGTTTTTGCCGGCCGCCGGGGTGTCGCAGGGCCAGGCCCTGGAGTTTCTCCAGGCGGAGGCGCGGTCGTTCCCGCAGGGGTTCACCGTCGACTACGCCGGCACCGCGCGGCAGTACGTGCAGGAGGGCAGCTCGCTGCTCGCGACGTTCGTGCTCGCCGTCGTCGTGATCTTCCTCGTGCTCGCGGCGCAGTACGAAAGTTTCCGCGATCCGCTCATCATCCTCATGTCGGTGCCGCTCTCGATTGCCGGCGCGATGGTGTTTCTCTTTTTCGGCTTCGCCACGCTCAACATCTATACGCAGGTGGGCCTCATCACGCTGGTTGGCCTGATCACGAAACACGGCATCCTGATCGTGGAGTTCGCCAACAAGCTCCAGGAGGAGCAGGGGATGTCGGTGCGGGAGGCGGTGCAGCATGCGGCGGGCGTGCGGCTGCGGCCGATCCTGATGACGACGGCCGCGATGGTGCTGGGCGTGCTGCCGCTCGTGCTGGCGAGCGGAGCCGGTGCGGCGAGCCGGTTCTCGATCGGGCTCGTCATCATGACCGGGATGTCCATCGGCACGCTGTTTACGCTCTTCATCGTGCCCACGTTCTACACCTTCATCGCCCGCGACCGCCGACCGGTGGCGGCGCGGCCGGCGGCGGCGCCGGAGCCCGCGGTCGTCCACTCCTCCTAGAGCACATCCGCTGCGCGGCGGATGCACCCTGCGATGGCCGGGTGGAGCGGCGTGTCCCACTCCGCTGCCTTCCGCCGCGGCAGTCGCCGCGCCTTGCAGAAATGGCGCTTCACCGGCGCGCGATTTCGATCCACTGGGTTCGGAGGCATGCCGGTGCG
This sequence comes from uncultured Opitutia bacterium, assembly GCA_937952235.1. Taxonomy (GTDB): domain Bacteria; phylum Verrucomicrobiota; class Verrucomicrobiia; order Opitutales; family Opitutaceae; genus ER46. The sequence continues at coordinate 27,738 of CALFZM010000196.1, forward strand.
GGACTCGCAGGTGGTTCAGCCCGTGCGCGGTTGTCCGGATGGTTCGACGGACCCCGGTGCGCTGTCGGCTCGCCCCTTCGTACCGGCCATAGCCGCCCGGGCTCCGCGCTCGATTTCGTTGACCGCCCGGAGGCGGGTTTACAAGGGGCAGGACGGGGACCGGCCGGAGAGCCTTGAAATGCCTGACGGGATGGTGTGCGCTTCCGGGATGAACCTGATGCGGCTGATGGTGGCGTGGGTGGCAATCGCGGGCGGCGCCGGCGCGCTGACCGCCCGGGCGGACGAGGCGGCCTTGCGCAAGGTGCTGGCGCAGGCGGGAGAACTTTCCGGCAAGGTGGTCGAGACCATGAACGCCGCGACCTATACCTACGTCCGGCTCGACACCGGTTCGAAGCAGGTGTGGGCAGCGGCGCCGCAGTTCACCGTGAAGGTCGGCGACACCGTGGCGCTGGGCGGCTCGATGCCGATGACGAATTACCACAGTCGCACGCTGAACCGGACGTTCGATGTGATCTATTTCAGCGGGCAGGTCGCGGTGAACGGGAAGCCGGCCGTCACGGCGGATGTGCCGGCAGGCGCACCCGCCGCCAACCTGCCCGCCGGCCATCCGACCGTGGCCAAGGGGCCGGCCGCGATGGATCTCAGCGGGATCAAGAAGGCCGAGGGCGGCCAGACCGTGGCGGAGGTCATCACCGGCAAGGCGAAGTTTGCCGGGAAACCGATCGCGGTGCGGGCGCGGGTGGTGAAGTTCAACGGCGGAATTCTTGGCAAGAACTGGCTCCACATCCGCGACGGCTCCGGCGGCGAAGGCACCAACGATCTCACCGTGACGACGTCCGCGGTCGCCAAGGTCGGCGACCTCGTGCTCGTGACGGGCGTCCTCTCCGTCGACCGCGATTTTGGCAGCGGCTACAAGTACGGCCTGATCGTGGAGGACGCCAAGGTCGTCGGGCAGTGATGACGGCCGGAGCGGCTCAGCGCCGCGTGATCGTCTCGTCGAGACAGAGCACGGCGTGGGCCGTCACGGCCCACGCAGCCAGCTCCACCCGTTCCAGGGTGCGCCCCGCCGCGGCCTCGCCGCTGGCGACATAGCGGGCGGCCTCGCCGGGAGCGGCACGAAAACGGGCGCGCTGCTGCGCGAGCAGCGTCAGCAGGGTGTCCGTCTCGGCGGGCTCGGGCTCGCGGGCGGTGGCGCGACGGAAGGCCGCGCGCATGCGGGTACGGTCATCGCCGGGTCCCGCCAGGACTTGAGCCGCGAGGGCGCGGCCGGCTTCGACGAAGGTGACGTCGTTGAGCAGGGTGAGTGCCTGCAGCGGGGTGTTCGTGCGCGGCCGGCTGACGGTGCAGGTCTCGCGGGTCGGGCTGTCGAAGGTGAGAAGCGCCGGCGGTGGCGATTGCCGTTTCCAGAAGGTGTAGAGGCTGCGGCGCCAGATGTCCTCTCCCTTGTCCTGCTGGTACGAGACCTCGCCGTCGTATGACACCGCCTCCCACAGTCCGTCCGGCTGGTAGGGACGGACACTCGGGCCGCCGAGCCGGGTGACGAGCAGGCCGGCGGTGGCGAGCGCCTGGTCGCGGATGATCTCAGCGGGCAGCCGGAAGCGGGCGCCGCGGGCCAGTCGACGGTTCTCCGGATCCTGCGCCAGCAATTCCGGCGTAGGCACAGAGGACTGCCGGTAGGTGGCGCTGGTGACGATCAGTTCGAGCAACGCTTTCGTGTCCCAGCCTGAGTCCATGTAGCGCACCGCCAGCCAGTCGAGCAGTTCGGGATGCGTGGGGTGCTCGCCCTGAGCGCCGAAATCGTTGGCCGTGCGCACCAGGCCCTCTCCGAATGCGAGCGCCCAGAGCCGGTTGACCGCGACGCGGGCGGTGAGCGGATTCTCGCGCGCGACCAGCCAGCGCGCCAGCCCGAGCCGGTTGCGCGGTGCGGCGACGGGCAGCGGCGGCAGTACCGCCGGGACGTCGGTGGAGACGCGTTCGCCCGGATCGTCGTACTTGCCGCGTTTCAGCAGGAACGTGTCGCGCGGTTCCGGCCGGTCCTGCATCACGAGCGTCTTGGGCAACCGCGCGCGAAAGGCCGTCTCGGCGGCGCGCGCGGCCTGGACGTCGGTCCGCACGACCCGGGCCGCGGCATCGCCGTGGCGCGCGAGATAGTAGTCGAGCAGGTACTGCCGCTCGCGCGCGGTGCGCCCGGCCGCCGGCCGGGCCAGCGGGCCGCGCAGGCGGTCGCTCCAGTACCACGCCGCCGCCGCGGAATCATCCACGGCGTGCGCCCGCAGGCGCAGTTCATCGAGGCGGCCGTAAAAGCCGAGCCCGCTGTCGCGGCGTCCGAGCAGGAGCGGGGTTGCGGTGTCGGTGGGACCGTCCAGCCGGTCGCGGACGACGTTGACCGCCACCGGACGGCCGTCGAGGTAGACGCGAAAACCTTCGGCGCGGCTCGAACCGTCGTAGCTGACGACGACCTGCTGCCAGTCGCCGGTGGCCGGCCGCTGCGGATCGCGCGTGACGAGCTCGATCGCGCTCACGCCCCAGCGGCTGACCAGGTTGATCTGGAAGCGGCCCTTTTGCCACACGATCTCGAAGCCCCGGCGGCGGCCCGCGGGCTCGATCCGCGCGAGCACGCCGCCGAGCGAACCGGTGGGCTGGAGCCAGAGTCCGACGCTCCACGGCCGGTCCGCGGCGAACTCCGGCGCCCCCGGGACTTCCAAGTGCTGCATCCCGTCGAACACCGCGGCGCGCCCGAGCAGGCCGTCGTCGGCGAAGGCCACGCTGCCGCGCTCCTCGATGCCGGCCGTATCCGGTTCGAACGCGGCGTGCAGCGCGAGGCCGCCTGCGGCCGGGGCGAGTTCCGCGGGAGCGGCCTGCTCCCACGCCGCCAGCGCGTCGTGCAGACGGGCCGCGGTGTCGGCGAGGGCGGTTTCGGCGCGGCGCCGCGCCGCGGCCAGTTGATCCAGCTCGGCCCGCTGCGCCGGGGTGGCGACGTCCATCTCCGGCGGCGGATTGTCCTGCGTCACCAGCCCCTTCTCCGGCGACTGATTGAAAAACGCGTAGAGCTGGTAGAAGTCCTTTTGACTGATCGGATCGTACTTGTGGTCGTGGCAGCGCGCGCAGCCGACCGTCAATCCCAGCCACACGGTGGCGACGGTCTCGGTCCGCTCGGCCACGTACTCGACGCGAAACTCCTCGTCGATCGCGCCACTCTCATTGTTGACCATGCTGTTCCGGTTGAAGCCCGTGGCGATGCGCTGCTCCGGAGTGGGCGCAGGGAGCAGGTCGCCGGCGAGCTGCTCGACGGTGAACTGGTCGAACGGCTGGTTGCGGTTGAAGGCCTGCACGACCCAGTCGCGCCAGGGCCAGATCTGACGGGTGGCATCGCCGAAGTATCCATTGGTGTCCGCGTAACGCGCGAGGTCGAGCCAGTCGAGCGCGAGGCGTTCGCCGAAGTGGGGCGAGTCCAGCAGCCGGCGAACGACCCGGGCGTAGGCCTCGGGGCCTGGATCCGCCAGGAAGGCCTCGCGCTCGGCCGGCGTCGGCGGGAGGCCGGTGAGGTCGAGCGAGACGCGGCGCAGCAGCTCGTGCGGCGCGGCCTCGGGCGCGGGCTTCCACCCGTCGCGCTCGAGCGAGGCGAGGACGAAGCGGTCGATCGGATTCCGCGGCCAGCCGGAGCGGGCGACGACGGGCGGCGCCGCGGCGCGCGGGGGAACGAACGACCAGTGTTGATCATAACGCGCCCCCGCGGCGACCCAGCGGCGCAGGACGGCGACCTGATCCGCCGTGAGCGGCTTGTTGACGTGCGGCGGGGGCATCTGCTCCTCGGGGTCGACCGAGGCGATGCGCTTGAACGCCTCGCTCTGTTCGACTTCTCCCGGCACGAACGCGAAGCCGCCGTCGGGCTCCGGCACGTCGAACCTCAGCCCGGCTTCGCGCGTGCCGGCGTCGGGGCCGTGGCAGAGGAAGCAGTGATTGGAAAGAATCGGCCTGACGTCGCGATTGAAGTCCGGTGCCGGCTCTGCGCCGGTCAACCGCCCGAGGAGGAGACAGGCGACGAGGGAGCCGGGCACCCGCGTCCGGGCCGCAAAGGGATTCGAGCGAGTCCGCGCGTCCGCCATGGGAGTTGTCCGGTTCGGTGGGCGCCGCCTCACGCGAGCAGTCCCTTGACGACGTGGCCGTGCACGTCGGTGAGCCGGAAGTCGCGGCCCTGGTGCCGGTAGGTCAGCCGCGTATGATCGAAACCGAAGCGGTCGAGGATCGTGGCGTTGAGGTCGTGCACGTGCACGGGGTCCTTCACCACGTTGTAGCAGAAATCGTCGGTTTCGCCGTACACGGTCCCTGGCTTGATCCCGCCGCCCGCCATCCAGACCGTGAAACAGCCGCCGTGATGGTCGCGGCCGTAGTTCGTCGCCTCGAGCTTGCCCTGGCTGTAGGTGGTGCGGCCGAATTCGCCGCCCCACACGACGAGCGTCTCGTCGAGCAAGCCGCGCTGCTTGAGATCGCGGACGAGCGCGGCTGCAGGCTGGTCGACGTCCTGGGACTGCAGGCGCAGGTCGCTCGGCAGGTTGTAATGCTGGTCCCAGCCTTTGTGATACAGCTGCACGAAGCGAACGCCGCGCTCCACCATGCGACGGGCGAGCAGGCAGTTGGCGGCAAAGCTTCCGGGCACCCGGGCCTGCGGGCCGTACGCGTCGATGGTGGCAGGCGACTCGCCGCGAGCATCCGTCAGTTCGGGCACGGAGCTCTGCATGCGGTACGCCATTTCAAACTGGGCGATCCGCGTCTCGATCTCGGGATCGAGCTGCGAGGCCGCGCGGCGCTGGTTGAGCGCGTTGATGGCGTCGAGTTGTTCGCGGCGGCCCGCGGGATCGAGCCCCGGCGGGTTGGAGAGGTACAACACCGGGTCGCCGCTGCTCCGGAAGGAGACTCCCTGGTGGCTCGAGGGCAGGAAACCCGAGCCCCACAGCCGGGCGTAGAGCGGATCGGCCGGACGTGCGGCGCTGCCGCGGGAGATGAGCACCACGAAGGTCGGCAGGTTGAGGTTCTCGCTGCCGAGGCCGTAGCTCATCCACGAGCCCAGGCTCGGGCGGCCCGGCTGCTGGTGGCCGGTCTGCAGGAACGTCACCGCGGGATCGTGATTGATCGCCTCCGTGTACATCGACCGCACGATGCACAGGTCGTCGACGATCCCCGCGGTGTGCGGCAGCAGTTCGCTCAACCAGGCGCCGCTGCGGCCGTGCCGCTGGAAGTCGAACCGTGAGGCGGTGATCGGGAACGTCTTCTGCCCGCTGGTCATCCCGGTGAGCCGCTGCGTCTGACGAATCGAGTCCGGCAGTTCCTGACCGTGCCGGGCGCGCAGCCCCGGCTTGTGATCGAAGAGATCGAGCTGCGAAGGCCCGCCGTGCATGAACAGATAGATCATGCGCTTCGCCCGCGGCGCGAAGTGCGGGGCGGAGGAGAGTGGCGCGGCCCCGATGGCGCCGGGGGAGAGGAGCGAGGCGAGCGCCAGCGATCCGATCCCGGCGGCGGAACGGCCGAAGAACTGCCGGCGAGTGAGTCGGGCCGGCCATGCGGCGGGCGAGCGGTCAATCATGGCCGGACCGGTTCACAGCCGCCCGAGGATCTCGCGGGCCTTGCGTTCGAAGATCTCCTGCCACCCCGGACCGAGCAGGCAGTCGCTGTCCTCCTGGGCGTGCCCCACGTTCCTCAACTGCTCCGCCGTTGGCGCGTAGTAGAGGTAACCGTTGGAGTAGCCGGCGATGAAGGTGTGCTCGTGGGGCGACGCCTGCTTCAGGTTGAGGCCGATCTGGACGGTGAGCTCGCCGGGAAAGCTCACGAGATGAAACGTCCCGACGCGCAGCCCGACGACCTCCGCCTCGACCGCTCGGCCGCCGGCCGCCTCATAGCGTTGCTGGTGGCGGCGCAGCAGGGCGAGGTTCGTCTGCACGCGCGTGAGTTCCTCCATCGTGTGGATGTTCTGCAGGTACGCCGCGACCTGCCTGCGGTTTTCGGCGTCGAGCCGCTTGAAATCCTCGCGGCCGGTCTGCGCTTCGCTGAGGTAGTGATGGGCGTAGGCGGATGGGTATTCGCCCGCGACGCCATCGCGGGTGTAGAGCGAAAGGAACGTCTTCAGGTTGAGGGTCGTGCCCCGCAGCGCCCGGGTCAGCTTCTCGCGCTCCTGCTCGAGTTCGGCGATGCGCGCGGTGTGATCCGCACGGGGCAGGGCGATCTTCTCCATCGTGATGTTGAACGTGGCGCCCTCCTGCGGGACGATCTGCCGCACGGCTTGGAGGGTGCTGAGGCCCAGTTGCTGGCCGAGCGGTCGCGCATCGCGCGGCAGGTAGACGTCCTTGTAAAGGACAGGATTGATGTCACCTCCGCAGCCCTGCACGAAGAGCGCGACGGCGCCGGCCGGCAGGTTGTCCTCGATCACCTGCGAGGCGAAGCCGGTGACGTCGGCCGTGTTGCCGCCGCTGGGCACTCCCTGGATCGGATGGCCGGCGTAGTTGTAGAGCACGGCCACCGTGGTGCCGTCCGGCCGGTCGAAACGAAGCACGCCGATCTCGGGGTCGATCGGGCCGACGGACACCACCTGGTCGTCGGGGGGAAGCGAATACGCGTGCCGCACGTCGGCCTCGCGACCGCTCTTCAGTTTCATCCGCCGGTTCTCCATCACGCGGTCCTCTCGGCCGGTGCCGACGCCCACCTTGACCGGCGTCAGCGCGTTGAACGCATTCCGGATCGCCTCGACCGTCAGCCGGTCGACGTCCGGCCGCACGATGCCGTGGCAGTGGCTTGCGTTGACGAGCACGCTGGCCGGATCGATCCTCAGCTCGCGCTGCACCTCGCGGCGGACGTTGGCGAGGTAGTCGTTGCCGATCGGGCCGATCTCGCCGATCGCGACCGCGTCGACGGTGACGATCACGGCGAACTTCCGCTCGTCGGAGAGCACCAGGGCCTTCACGTAGAGCGGATCGCTCACCGGGCCCGTGCGGAGCGTGACGTCGACCTTGGCCGCGCCGGCCCAGAGTGCGGCGCGGGCGGCGGGGGCGAGCAGGCCGAAGGCGGCGGCGCACAGGCAGGCGAGCGTGACCGGGCGGTGGAGGCGCGGAGCGCCGGGGCGGGACGAGTCGGGCACGGGTCGGATCACAGTTTCCAGTTGATGCCGCCGAGCAGTTGGCGGCCGGTGCGGAAATTGCGGCCGATGCGACCGCCTTCCCACTCCTGGGCGTACTCCTGTTCGTCGAAGATGTTCCACACGTCGAAGTAGATCGAGACGTTTCGCGTGACGGTGAAGACAGTCTTCAGGTCGTAGATGCCGCGGGCCTTGAAGTAGCTCAGGCGGGCCTGGCTGGCGGACACCGAAGACAGCCGGCGGCCGGCGTAGTTGTACTGCAGCCGCACGTTCCACGGCGAACGGAGAAATGAGATGCCCGCGTTGGCCGTCTCGGGAATGAAGCCGGCGACGCGCGTTGTGGTGGTCGCGCCCCCATAGTTCCCCTCCGTCTCGTTCCGCGAGTAATTCGCGTAGGCGCCGAGCCCCTGGAGCGGACCGGGCAGGAAGGTGAACTGCTGCTGGTAGGCGAGCTCGAAGCCGCGCACCTTGGCCGAGCCGCCGTTGAACTGGCTGGTGTAAGTATAGCCGGCGTACTGGTCGTAGTCGCCGCCTTCGTTGCCCTGGAGCGTGTTGCCGGCACGGGTGAAGATGAACTGGCGGATGTCCTTGAGGAAGACGCCCACCGAGAGCAGGCCGGCGGGCTCGAAGTAGTACTCGAGGCTGACGTCGACGTTGCGGCCGTACTGCGGCTTCAGGCTCGGATTGCTGATGACGAGCGTGCGGGTCGAGTGGTTGACCGAGGTGTTGGGGATGAGCTGGCCGATGGAAGGCCGGCCGATGTTCGTGGCGAAACTGGCGCGGGCCAGCAGCCGCTCGTTGATGCCGTATTTCAGATGCAGGTGGGGAAACACCTCCGTGTAGTCGCCCTTCGCCTGCTGGCGGCCGCTGTATTGCGCGAGGGTGCGGCGTATCGTCTCCTCCGGCGTGACGGCGCCCACCCAGGCCGCCCGGCGGGCGGCCTCCTCGGGCGTGATCTCGTTTCTGGACCCATTGCCTTCGGTCTCGGTCTTCTCGAGGCGGACGCCCGTCGTGAGGTCGAGCCGGCCGAGCCGGGCGGTCCCCATCGCGTAGGCGGCGGAGATCGTCTCCTTGAAGTTGAGACGATTGACGAGGGCGGTGCGGGTGCGGATCTCGACGTCCTCGGAGAAGAGTTCGGGGTTGGATTTCACCGCGGTCTCGAAGTTCGGACCGGTGCGGTAAGCCGAGTGGGGGTCGTAGTTGTGGTCGGGCCAGTTGAGCAGCGGCAGCAGCGGATACCGCTCGGTGCCCTCCCAGCGGACGATGCGCGGGTTCACGAAGCGCGCGAGATTGTCGTCGCTGCGGCCGGTGGCGGGATTGGGCCCGGAGATGCCGTCGGGGCCCACATACCACCAGCGGAACTGGTCGGCGAAGAGATCCCGCTCCTGCGCGCGGATGCGGGCGCCCGCCTTGAGCGAGAAGGGAATCGCGGTCGCGAACGTGCGCTTCACGTTCAGCGCCGCGCCGTTGAAGACGTCCTTGCCCTGCGCGACGCGGAGGTCGCGGCGGGCCTGGTAGCTGTCGGGATTTGTGATGTCCGGACCGGCGGTCTGGGTCAGGCGCGGGAAGTTGGGATCGCCCGACTCCTCGATCGCGAGACCGATGCCGGTGGCGATGATCGTCACCTGGTCATTGTGCGGGTAGTTGGTGATCGAGAGCGAACGGTAGAGGCTGTAGTCGATGTCCCAGCCCGGGAACTTGTGCACGCCGCCGACCTCGGTCGTCTCGCCTTCGACATCCTTGTACTCGAACGAGCTGGTGGCGGCGACCTGGCTGGCGGGGACGGGCCGCCACTCGGTGCGGCTGCGGGTGTAGCCCGGGACGATGGCGCCGGTGCCGGTGAGGTTGCCCGCGGCGTCGACCGTGGCCACGGACTGCGCGGTGCTGAAGGTGGTGTAGTGGTTGAGGGACGGCTCGATCATCCAGTTCTGCGTACGGTTGAGATAGAACCGCGTCTGTTCGTTCAGCTTGTAGTCGAGCTTGATGCCACCGCCCCAGCGATGCTGCCGGTGGAAGTAGGTCTCGAGGCCGAACGCATAGGTGTACGCCGGATCCGCCAGCTTGTCCTCGTAGTTGCGGGAGCTGGCCGGGGTGGGCGAGTAGTGATAGCGGTCGCCGTAGTTGATGCTCACGCCGATCTTGTCCCGGAACACCTCGGAGTAGGAAAACGCGAACGACGGCGTGGCGACCTCGTGCTGGCCGGTCGCGCCCGGGCGCAGGCGCATGATGGCGCCGACCTGGCCGCTGAGCATCCGGCCGCGATGGTCGAACGCGCTCTTGGAAACGAGATTGACGGCGCCGCCGATGGAGTCGGCGTCCATGTCGGGCGTCGGCGACTTCACCACCTCGATCCGGCCGATCGAGTCGGCGCCGATCTGCGTGTATTGGAATTCCCGCGACGACCCGGCGGAGGCGGCGTTGGCGAGGCGGTTGCCGTCGAGCGTGACCGAGTTGAGCACGTGATCCATGCCGCGGATGCGCACGTAGCGGATGGCGCTGCCGTCGGTTTCGCCGAAGACGCCCGGCAGCCGGGCCAGCAGGTCGGCGGGATTGGCGCCCAGGCTGCCGAAGGCGTCGGTCGACACCACCGTCTTCACGCCGGTGGAGTTGCGCTGGATCGTGATGGCCTGGGCGTTGCCTTCGCGCTCGCCGGCAACGACGAACTTCTCGAGCTTGTAGATGCCGCTGGTGAGCGCGACGTCGCGGCGGTTCGTGCCGGCGGTCACCGGGACGGCCAGCTCCGTGGGATCGAGTCCGGTATAGAAGACGGTGAGCCGGGCGGTGCCCTCGGGCACCTCGCTGAGCCGGTACATGCCGTCGCGGTCGGTGAGGACCTCGCGGCCCGTGCCCTGGAGCACGACGCGCGCGCCTTCGAGCGTGCGTCCGGTGGCGGAGTTGGTCACGATGCCCGTGAGCGTCGAGGTGCCGGCGACCGGCGCGGCGCCGGTGGGCGGAAAGCCGGAGGGGGTGGCCGCCTCGGCCGGCCCGAAGGAGAGCCCGAGCCAGGCCGCGAGGAGTCCGAACATGGTCTTGCGTTTCATAGGTGAGGAAACTGCGGCGGAGTCGGCCTGGCCTTCAGCGGGCGGGCGGCGGCGGGTCTGCCCGGCGGCCGCCCGGACGGCTTTTGGGTCCGACGGTCTCCTGATGATCGCGATCGCACCGGACCGCGTGACCTCCTCCGCTTCCAGCGCGGTGTCCTTGAGCATCGCGGCTAGCGCCTCGCGCGAGGTGAGCGCGCCGCGCACCGCATTGGTCGTGACCCCGGCGACATCGCTGGTCGAGTAGAGCAGTTCGACCTTCGACTGCTTGGCGAAGAGCTTCAGCGTCGCGCCGGCTTCGCCGGCCGGAATCTCGTAGGATCGCCGATCGGACGCCTCCGCCGCGGCGCCGGTGGCGACGACGGAGACGCTGGAATGGGTGACCAGGACGAGAAGGGTGGCGCGCACGAGGAGGAGGAAGTAACCGGTCCGGGAGTCCATGTTGCGGGCAGCAGTATACCCGCACTTCCTCTCAGACGAGTGAACACGCCCCGGCTAACTAAACCGGGTGGGAAAAATCGCCCCGTCGTCCCGGAGCGGCCGCTCCCGGAGTCAGCGGCGGTGCCGCAGCACGGTCACGTTGCCCCGGCGTTCCGCGGTCACTTCAAAGCTCCGCTCGAGCACCTCGATGAACGAGGCGTAGCCGTGGCACGCGAAGGCCCCGCCGAACGTGCGGGTGGCGAGGCTTGGGTCCTCGATCACGATCTGGTGGCGGTTGTAGCGGTTGAATTCCGCGACCACGTCGGCCAGGGGCGTCTCGGAAAACTCCAACCGGCCTGACTGCCAGGCGAGCGCGTTGTCCGCCGTCTGGACGGGCACGGGCGCCAGGTTTACCGGCAGGATCGCCGGGGCACCGGACGCCGTGAGCGCGACAGTGGCGCGCACGCCGGCAGCGATCGTCGCCGGCGGCACCGCGTCGGTTCCCCCCGGCAGGGGCGGACCGGCGAGGGCAAGGGCGGCTCCGGCTGCGTCGTCGAGCGCGATCCGACCTTCCGTGACCGTCACTTCGACTTTCTCCGGACGATAGCGGACGTTGAAAGCCGTGCCGACGGCCCGCACCCGGACCTGGGCGGCCTCGACCTGGAAGGGACGATCAGGCTCAGCGGCCACTTCGAAGTAGGCTTCGCCCCGGACGAGCCGCACGCGCCGCGCCTGGGGTTCCAGGCTGACTTCCACCGCGGAATCGGTGTTGAGCGTGAGCCGAGAGCCGTCGGGCAGGGTGAGGCGCTTGAACTTGCCGACGGTGGTCGCAGCCGCGGCGGTGTAGTTCAGGGGATCGGGGCGCGAGGTCCAGAAAAGGGTCGCGGACAGCGCGATCACCGCCGCCATCCCGGCGGCGATCCGGAAGGCGACTCGGGCGGGCGCGCGAGGTGCGGCGGTCCGGCGCGCCGGGCCCAGGCGATCCAACTGGGCCGACGCGGCCTCGCACTCCTCGAGCAGGCGGCCGTGCAGCGGGGACTGGTCCAGCCAGGCTTGCAGGGCCGCCGCTGCCGCCGGGGACAGCGCCGACCGGCGGCGCAGCGCCCAGTCCGCTGCCTGCAGCTCCGCGGGCGAGAGGTCGTCGGCTTCGTGATGAGGAGCGGAGGAGTTCACGATTGCCTGGTCCGCACCACGCCGCGCTCGACCAGAAACCGGCGGCACTTGGCGAGACCGATCACGAGCTGCGCGTTCACGGTGTTGATCGAGATGCCGAGCCGGCTGGCGATTTCCTGGTTGGTGAGCCCCTGCAGTTTCTGGAGCGTCATGATTTCGCGGCAGCGCGGCGGCAGGACGGCGATCGCCTCTGCGACGATCGCGAGCTCCTGGCGATCGTGGGCCGGCGCCGGGCTGGCCCGGTCGTGGGGAGCGACGAACGAAGCGCCGTTCTCCACCAGGGGCTCGAAGCGGATGATCCGCCCGCGGCGGAACCAGTCCAGGGCCAGGTTGCGCGCGGTGGTGAAGAGGAGCGCCCGTGGATTGCGGATCGAGCCCGCGGCCCGGGCCCGGACCAGACGCAGGAACGATTCCTGCACGAGGTCGTCGGCATCGCCCGAGCCCGGAAACTTCGCGCGCAGCCAGGCCCGCAGGTTCGCCTCGTGCGGGCGGACCTCGGCGTCGAACCACGCGGCCATCTCGGGATCTTGCGGCGGCATCGGAAAGCGGTGAAGCCCGGGCGACTTCGGTTCCCTGATGGGAGCAGGAGGCGGGCCCAGGCAATCCCTAAATCCCAAAGCGGTTCCCGCTCGCTACGGCGCGGGGAACTCCCTCACGGGGCTGTAGCGGGGATACGTCTCCCAGATCTCGCCGCCGTCGATCACGCGCGCGTCGCCGGTGCGGCGCAGTTCGTCCTCGAGCCGTTTCGCCAGGGCCGCGCGCGTGGCGGCGTGGGCGGGATCGGCGGCGAGGTTCCTGAGGCAGCCCGGATCGTTCACGATGTCGAAGAGTTCCTCCGCCGGTCGCTTCGCCACGGCGAGGTCAAGGTAACGGCGGAGCTGCGGGTCGTCCGCCTTCGCGATGAGGAAGTCCAGGGTCGGCGAGCCGTCGATGTCCTTGTAGCCGGAATGCGGCCGGCCGGCCTTGGCGTCCGTTTTTTCCGCGCCGCCTTTCCGGCCGCGGTCGGCCAGGACCACCGGATCGCCGGCGGGCCAGCGGTCCGGCTTGAAGTTGCGAATGTAGAGATGCCGGGCGGTGCGGATGGCCCGCTGCGGGTAGGTCCAGTTGTTGTAGCGGGCGGACGAGTGCCGCTCGCGGCCCGCGAACACGGCGTCGCGCTGCGGCTCCACCAGGCCCTGTCGCCCGCCGGTCAGCAGCGCGAGCAGGCTGCGGCCGGCGAGAGGGTATTCGCGCGACGGATGCGTGACGCCGGTCGCTTCGTAGATCGTCGCGGTGAGGTCGACGAAGCCGACGAGGTCGTCAACCACCCGGCCGCCGGGCACCCGGGCGCCCCAGCGGATCGCGAGCGGCATGTGGAATCCGTATTCGTAGAGGTTCGCCTTGGCGCGGGGGAATGCCATGCCGTTGTCGCTCGTCACGATGATCAGCGTATGCTCCAGCTCGCCCGCCGCTTCGAGCTGCTGCAGGGCGCGCGCGAGATGGGAGTCGAACCACTCGATCTCGAGGCAGTAGTCCAGGAGGTCCGAGCGGACCTCGGGCGGCGCGTCGACGTCGGAGCCGCAGGCGACGAGCCCGAGACCGGCGAACAGGAGCCCGACCCAAAGGCCGGC
>CALFZM010000197.1 GCA_937952235.1 uncultured Opitutia bacterium
CGAGCACGGGAACGTCGAGACCGAGAACGAGATCTACAACATCTCGAAGTTCAATTACGACACGAAGTTCTGGCCGCACTACCACAACCCGCGGACCGTCGCCAACAACCCCGCGGGCGAGGCCTCGCTCAATCTCGGCACCACCGGTCCCGCCTACACCATCGGCGCCGCGTGTGCCGCGGGCAACCTGGGTCTGATCCACGCCGCGCAGATGTTGCGGCTGGGCGAGGTCGACTTCGCCCTCTGCGGCGGCGTCAGCGAGAGCATCCACACCTTCGGCATCTTCGCCGGGTTCAAGTCGCAGAATGCCCTCGCCACGCACGAGCACCCCCACCAGGCATCCCGGCCGTTCGACCTGGCCCGCAACGGCATCGTCATTTCCGAGGGCGGCTGCCTCTACACCCTCGAGCGGCTGGAGGACGCCCAGGCGCGGGGGGCGAAGATCTACGCGGAAATCTCCGGTTATCACGTCAACAGCGACGCCACCGACTACGTCCTGCCCAATCCGCAGCGGCAGACCGAGTGCATCCGCGCGGCCCTGCGCCGCGCCGGGCTGGAGGCCCGCGAGATCCACATCGTCAACACGCACGCCACCGCCACCCCGCTCGGCGACATCCAGGAATGCGAGGCGATCCGCGCGGTGTTTGGTGAAGCTTGTCCCGACACCTGTATCAACAACACCAAGAGTTTCATCGGTCACGCCATGGGCGCCGCGGGCGCGCTGGAACTCGCGGGCAACCTGCCGTCCTTCACCGATCTGACCGTCCATCCCACCATCAACGTCGACCAGCTCGACCCCCAGTGCGCGCTGCCCGGACTGGTCCTCAATCAGCCCCGGAAAGTTGCGAAAGTGGATACCATCCTGAACAATTCCTTCGGCATGCTGGGGATAAATTCCACGTTGATTGTTAAACGCTTTGTCCCCTAATCCTGCGCCCTCCGACTATGACCAAAGACGAATGCAAGCAGCTGGTGCTCGAAATCATCGCGGACATCGCGCCGGATGAGGACCTGAGCAACGTCAAGCCGGAGGTCCGGCTGCGCGACCAGCTCCAGCTCGATAGCATGGATTTTCTGGATATCGTCATGGAGCTGCGGAAGCGTCACGGCATCGAAGTCCCCGAGAAGGACTACCTGCAGCTCGCGTCGCTCGACAGTTGCGCGGAGTACCTCACGCCCAAGTTCAACGCCCTGCCCGCCAAGGGCTGAACGCTCGGAGCGTGGCGACGATGGCCGGCCGGGATGATTTCGTCCCGGCTTTTTGCTGCCCGCTCCGGGACGCGGCGGCATCCGCCCGCGGCCGCTTGACGGGGCGCGGCCTGACTCGCCGCTCCGGATACGCGCCTTGAACTCCTCCTCCCATTACGATGTCGCCATCATCGGTGCCGGCATGTCTGGCCTCGCGGCCGGCATCCGCCTGGCGCACTTCGGGCGGAAGGTCTGCATCTTCGAGCGGCACAACGCCGTCGGCGGACTGAACGGTTTCTACAGCCTCCAGGGCCGCAGGTTCGATGTCGGGCTTCACGCCATGACGAACTTCGTGCGTCCCGGAGTAAAGGGCACGCCGCTGACGAAGCTGCTGCGCCAGCTCCGCATCGACCGCGACGAGTTCGCGTTGTGCGAACAGAAGCAATCTCGCGTCGCCTTCGGTCCGCGCGGTGAGACGTCGCTGCGTTTCACCAACGATCTCGCGGTACTGGAGGCGGAGGTCGCGGACCGGTTCCCCGCGCAGGCCGACGGCTTTCGCGCGCTCGTCGCCGCGGTGCGCAGCTTCGATGACGTCGGGCTCGACGCCCGTCCCGTCCCCGCACGCGAGATCGTGCGGTGCCACCTGCGCGACCCGCTGCTCGAGGACATGCTGTTCTGTCCGCTGATGTACTACGGCAGCGCCACGGAGCGCGACATGGAGTTCGGCCAGTTCGCCATCATGTTCAAGGCGCTGTTCCTGGAAGGCTTCGCGCGTCCGTTCGAGGGCGTCCGGCTCGTGCTGCGCGTGCTGCTGGAGAAATACCGCGCCGCCGGCGGAGAGCGCCGGATGAAGTGCGGTGTGCGGCGGATCGTGCGCCGCGGGGACCGCGCCGCCGCGCTGGTCCTTGACGACGGCAGCGAGATCACCGCCGATCACGTGATCTCATCCATCGGCGCTCCGGAGACGGAACGCCTGATCGGCGAGCCGGCGGCGCCGGATGCGCCCGGCGGTTCTCCCGCGGGCCGGTTGTCGTTCGTCGAGACCATCGCTGTCCTTGACCGGCAGCCCGCCGCGCTCGGGTGGGGGGATGACACCATCGTCTTCTTCAATGACTCGACGGTCTTCGAGTATGCGCGGCCCACCGGGCTCGTCGACCCGCGCAGCGGCGTCATCTGCATTCCGAACAATTTCGACTTCGGCGCCGGCCGCGAGCTGCCCGAGGGGCTCGTACGCGTGACCTGCCTGGCCAGCTATGACCGCTGGACCGCCCTGCCGGAAGCTGCGTACCAGGACGAGAAGCGGCGGTGGTTCGCCGACGTGCAGCGCAGCGCGCAGCGTTTCCTGCCTCCGCTCTCGCCGCCGTCCGCGTTCGACCAGTCCATCGTGACGACCGACATGTTCACGCCCCGCACGATCACGAAGTACACCGGCCATCTTGCCGGCGCGATCTACGGCTCGCCGGTGAAGCACCGGCAGGGTCGCACCGCGCTCGCCAACGTGTACCTCTGCGGGACCGACCAGGGGTTTCTCGGCATCGTCGGCGCCATGTTGAGCGGCATCTCGATGGCGAACCTTCACGTGCTGCAGAAGTCCCTGGGCACCTGAAGTGAAGTCGTCGCCGCTCGGAGCCGGAACCTGAACGCAAAGACGCGAAGAAAAGCAAAGACTCGCCAGGAAGGCCTGGCGAAACTTCGCGTGCCTTTGCGACTTTGCGTCTTGGTTTGGGCCTCACGCGTGTCGCCGCTCCGTCGGCGCCGCGGTTGCAACGGAACGCGGTCCCTCCGGAATCCGGACGGCGGAGTTCAAGGCGCGGATGCCGGGGCGCGGAGCTCATCCAGCAATCGGAGCGCCGTGGCGACGAGAAACCCTCCCGCCTCGTCGGTGCCGTGGCCGACCTCGCCCATCTCGTATCCACCTTTCGCCTTGTTGCCCGGCAGCCCGACGTAGCCCACGCCGCGTCCGTTCGCGTAGCCGAGCACGAGGGTGTGGGCAAAGGGCGAGCGCGCCTGGATGGCGTGCGCCA
>CALFZM010000198.1 GCA_937952235.1 uncultured Opitutia bacterium
GTGATCCGGGTCGGATCGGCCGTCAGCCGGTACACGCGCGGATGCATCGGCGTCTCGCGGATGGCGCAGCCCGGGAGCAGCACGGCCGCGCTGGCATTCACCTCGTCGAGGATGTCGTCGAGCGGATCCTCGCGGAAGACGGTCAGGAACTTCACGGGGCCGCGCTCCCGGTCGACGAGCCGCTTCACGCTGAACTCGATCAACTGGTCGCCGACGTTCGCCGAGCTCCGGTGCCCGGGATAGGTGCTGAGAACCGTGTACGTGGTCATCGTCCGTCGAAACGGGCCGGAGGTGGCGGCTCAGAGGCGGAGCCGCGTGCCGGCGACGTAGCGCGGGGACGACGCGAGGTCGCCGGGACGCTCCTGGTTGAAATAATACGCCATCAGCACGGTGCCGTCCGGAAGCTGGACCGAGAACGGGTAGCCGAGGTCCGAGTTGCCGCCGTCGTCGCGCACCACGATCTCCCGCGCCGCGTCCCAGGTGCGCCCGCCGTCGTGGCTGAGCGTGGCACGGACACCGTAGGGTTTCTGCCGATACCCATAGGCGCAGAGCACGCGCCCGTCGCGCAGCTCCAGCAGATGCGCCGGGAAGCCCCAGAGCGGCGTGGCGACGGGGCGTGACCAGGTGACTCCGTCGTCGTCAGACGTGCTCTGGAACAGATGCCCCGCGGGGGGCAGTTCGCGCCCCTCCCCCGTCCCTTCGCCGCGCGTCCGCAGCATCGCGATCAGTTTTCCGCTGCGCAGCCGGACCCAGCCGGGCTCGAGGAAATGCAGCCGGGCCTCCGCCCCGTCGCCGACCTGCGCGCGCCGCGTCCAGGTCGCGCCGCGGTCCGTCGAGCGCAGGCAGTACACGCGGGCCCAGATGCGGGTGCGACCGTCGGGCCGGTTGAAATCGTTCGCGATGAGCAGCAGGCTCCCGTCCGGCAGTTCCACCACGGGCGCGCGGGCCGCCAGCGGCGGCAGCCCGGCGACGGCGACGGCCCGACGGCCCGTCCAGGTGCGGCCCCCGTCGGCCGAGTACGACGTCCACAGACCCTGAAACACGCCGGCAGGCCGGATCTCGCGCCGGACGGCGGGATCGCCGGGCGGCGCGGCCGCCAGGTCAGGCTCGCCCGGCGCGCGGGCGATGCCCCAGGAGTAGAAGGTGGCGAGCAGTCCGCCATCCCGCAGGGTGGTGATCGTCGTGTCCTGGGTGGCCGAGAAACGATGCGTGCGGTCGTCGATCACGCGCTTTTCGCCGAACGTCCGGCCGCCGTCGCGCGAGCGCAGCAGCACGCCGCGCGAGGTTGCATCGACGTGCGAAACCTCGCCCGGGCGGGCGTGGGCTTCCCGCGTGGCCAGGAGCAGTTCGCCATCGGGGCGCAGCGCGAGCGAGGGTCCCAGGTAGTACTGGGTATCGTCGCGGTGGAGGATCACGTGCTCCATCGCCACCGGCACCGCGGCCGGTGCTGCGGCGGATGCTGCACCCGGGAACGCGAGCCCGAGCGCCAGCCACCGGCGCCAGCCTCCGCGGTGGCGCGGCCCGTCCCCGGGCCGCGGCTGGGGGCGGGCCTGGCCAACCATGTCGGCCCCCCCGCGCTCCAGCAGCCGCTGCGCGGGCGGCGGCGCGGCGACCCATCCGAAAGCACGCTTCATCATCACGCTGTGGACCGGGCCGCGCGCGCTCAGAACGTGCGCGACACCCGGAACTTGATCAGCCGCTCCGGGCCGGCGAAGAGCAGGTTGCGATTCACGCCGCGCGCGAGGTACCACTTGTCGGCCACGTTGGAGACATTGAGGCTCAACCGGTACTTGCCCCAGTGATACTGCGCGAAGGCGTCGAACACCGAGACGGCCGGGAAGAAGATCTGGTTCGCCACCTCGGCGGGGAGCCGGCCCTTCCAGTTCCAGCCACCGCCGACGACGAGGCCCTTGAGGTTCCCGCCCTGGAACTTGTAGCGCGTCCAGACCGAGGCCGTCTTCTCCGGCGCGTTCCGCGGCAGCAGTCCCGTCGGCAGCGTGATGTCGACGGTCGAGGCGGCGAGCATCACGTCCCAGCCGCGCACGACGCCGAGGACGATGTCGGCCTCGAAGCCCTTGGTGACCTGCTGCGCCTGCTGCACGCGGTAGCCCAGGCTGGCGAGCACCGGATCGGGATGCAGCCCGATGATCTGCTTCAGCCGGAGGTCGAAGGCGGAGACGGAGGCCGTCACGCGGCCCTCCAGCAGCGCCGTCTTGACGCCCAGCTCGTTCACGACGCCGGTGGAGGGCACGAAGGTCGAGCCGTCGGGATTCGCGCCGAAGTTGGCGTTGAACGTCTCGGCGTAGTTGTAGAACACGGACATCGCCTTGACCGGCTTCCACACCACGCCGCCCTTGTACGTCCAGTTGTCGCCGCGGTTGCGGTTGCCCTTCACGCCGGTCAGCAGGTTGTCGCTGTGCGAGCGATAGCGGTCGTACCGGGCGCCGGCCACGACCTGGAAGGCGTCGCCCAGGAGCTGGGCGTGATCCTGGAAGGAAAAGCTGCGGGTCTCGCCCCGGCTGTTGGTGTTGGCGGTGAGCCGCGGATTCACCAGCGCGGTGAAATTGTAGACCGGATTGTAGATATCCAGGTTGGGCGGATTGTTCGAGGTCAGCGTGCCCGTGTCGTTGTCCGACTCGAAGTGCTGGCCGATGACGAGCAGCTTGTGCTGCGTCGAGGCGAAGGAGAAGTTGTAGACGGAATCGAGCGCCACCGTGAGGTCGGTGTCGTAGTTGTAGATGAACCGAGCGGTGCGCGTCATCTGCGTGTTGTTCGCCAGGATGCCGTTGGGCAGGATGTCGTACACATCGTGATCCCAGTGGTTGACGTAGCCCGCGAGCCGGAGCGACCACTGCGGCGTCACCTGCGCCTCCACCGCGCCCCAGAGCGCGTTCTTGGTGTTGTCGTTGGTCACCCAGGGATCCGAGAAGGTGAAGTCCCGCGGCAGGCGGCCGAAGGTCGTGGGCCCGTTGGCCACGAAGGGCTGGAGCTGGGCGTTCTCGCCCCAGTGCTTGAAGCCCTTCTCGTTCAGAAGATCGCCGACGAGCTTGAACTGGAGCTTCGCCAGGGGCCGCCACGTGACCATCGGCATCAGGTTCCAGCGCTCGAACCAGGAGTGCCGGGTGGCCACGCCGTTGCTGAGGTCCTCCTCGCGATAGACGCCGATGACCCGGTAGGCGAACTGGTCGTTCAAGGGCGCCGTGTAGTCGAGCTCGACCTTCGCCTGCGCATGGTTGCCGGCCGTGAGGGCGATCTCGCCCGCCGGGCGCCATTGCGGCGACTTGCGCACGCGGTTGAGCACGCCGCCGGTGGCGTGCGAGCCGTACACGAGGGCAGACGGTCCCTTCAGGACCTCGAGCCGCTCGAAGAGAAACGGTTCCGCGCCGGCCTGGCTCTGGTTCTGGTTGTCGGCCAATCCGTCGGTGTACTGGCCGCGCACCGTGTAGCCGCGGATCATGACGCTGTCGCCGACGTTGGACTCGATCGCGACGCCGCTGACATACTTCAGCGCGTCATAGAGCTCGCTGGCCGCGGCATCGCGCAGGAACTCCTGGTTGATCACGTTCACCGCCTGCGGGATGTCGATCAGGGCGGTGTTGGTGCGCGTCACGCCGATCGCGTTGGTCGTCGCGTAACCGAGGTCCTTTTCCTCCGAGACGGTGAACTCCTTCAGGTATACGACGTCGCCCTTCGCCGTCGGCGACGGGGCGGCCGGCGTCTGCGCCGGAGCGAGCATGGGACCGGCGAGGAGTGCGGCGACCAGCAGGGGCGCGGTGCGGATGGGGAAGCGAACGGAGGGAGGAGTGGTCATCGGCGTGGGATTGCTGGGGGTGGAGAGGAACCTCGCGGGGACGACTCCCCCGCGCGTGCGGGCAACATGGTATACCGGAGCCGAAGCGCAATCCGGAAGGCGCGCAAAAAACCGGTCCCAACATGGGACAACTTTTCCGGCCTAGCGCCCCCGCCGGGAAACCGTTGTGCTTCGACCCTTCGCCGCGAATGCCCGCCCCGATGCCCTCCTCCTCCCTTGCCGACCGGCTGATCCTTGTCACGGGCGGTGCCGGCTACCTGGGGAGTGCCATCACAGCGGCGCTCGATGCGGCCGGCGCCCGGGTGCTCTGCTGCGACCTGCCGGGCAGGAGCGAAGCGCTGGTGGAGTCGGCCCGGCTGGGCCGGACCACGCCCGTCAGCGCCAACCTCGACACCGCGGAGGCGGTCGAGGCCCTGATGCAGACGGTCGTCGCGCGCCAGGGACCGCCCGACGGCGTGGTGCACCTGGCCTTCTCCTCCTCGGCGGGCGAGACGTTCGAGACGCTGGCGCCCGACCGCTTTTCCACGACGTTGACCCGGAGCCTCACGCCCGCGTTCGCGCTCTGCCGGGCGGCCGCCGCGGCCATGCAGCCCCGCGGGCGCGGCAGCGTGGTGCTGTTCTCCAGCATGTACGGCGTGGTCGCGCCGGATCCGCGCATTTATCGCGCGCCGCTCACGCCCAACCCGGTCGACTACGGCGTCAGCAAGGCCGGCATGCTGCAGCTCGCCCGGTATTGCGCGGTGCAGTACGGGCCGCACGGCGTCCGCTTCAACTGCGTCACGCCGGGCCCGTTTCCCAACCCGAAGGTCCAGGCCGACCAACCGGCGTTCGTGGCCGACCTCGAGCGGAAGACCGCGCTGCATCGCGTGGGCCGCGCGGAGGAGATCGTCGGGCCGACGCTGTTTCTCCTCTCCGACGCCGCCAGCTTCGTCACCGGCCACAGCCTCGTCGTCGACGGCGGCTGGACCGCCTGGTGAGGCGCGATCGCCGTTCGGCCGCACCTGCTTCCGTTCCCATGGCCCATCAACCTTCCGTCCTCGTCGTCGGCTGCGGCAGCATCGGCGAGCGTCATCTGCGCTGCTTTCAGCAGACCGGTCGCTGCCGGGTTGCCGCGTGCGACACCAGCGCGGCCCTGCGCGAGCACATCGGCCGCACCTACGGCGTGCCCACCTTCGACGACGCGGCGCTGGCGCTGGCGGCGGGCGGGTTCGATGCCGCTGTCATCTGCACCCCGGCGCCGCTGCACATCCCGCAGGCCCTGGCGGCACTGGGCGCGGGCCTCCATGTCCTCATCGAGAAGCCGCTCTCGCACGCACTCGCCGGAGTCGACGCGCTGCTCGAGGCCCACCACCGGTCCGGGCGCCAGGCCGCCGTCGCCTACGTGTACCACGTCTATCCTTTCCTGAACCAGGCGGCCGCCTTCCTGCGGCGCGCCGACTTTGGGCCCGTGCTGCAGGCGACGTGCACGAGCGGCCAGCCATTTCACCTCCTTCGACCCGCCTATGCGCGCATCTACTATCGCGACCGGGCCACGGGCGGCGGAGGCATCCAGGATGCCTTGACCCATATCGCCAACTGGATGGAGCACGTGCTCGGTCCCACCGACAGCGTGCTCGCGGATTGCGCGCACCAGGCGCTGGCCGGCGTCGAGGTGGAGGACACCGTGCACGTGAGCGCCCGCAACGGCCGCGCCCTGGTGAACTACACCCTGTGCCAGTTCCAGCACCCCAACGAGATCACGCTGCAGTTCAACAGTGCCGGCGGCAGCGTGAAGATCGAGTTTCACCGCCAGCGCTGGGGCACGTTCGCCGCCGGTGCCTCCGAGTGGACTTGGCACGACCACCCTGTGCCGGATCGCGACGCCCATTTCGTCGCCCAGGCGCATGCGTTCCTCGATCAGATCGCCGGCGAGCCGCCGCGCCTCTGCTCGCTCCCGGCCGCCGTGCAGACGCTGCGCTTCAACCTGGCCGCGCTCGCCGCGGCCGAGCGCGGCGCGCGGGTGCGGCTCGACGAGCTTCCGGCTTCCGCATGACCGCCGCCCCGCTCCGCCTCGCGATGCTCGGCATGATCCCGGGCAACGGCCACCCCTACTCCTGGTCGGCGATCGTGAACGGCTTTGATCCCGGCGCGATGGCCGCGTGCCCCTACCCGGTGATTCCGCGCTACCTCGGCGCGCAGCCCGCCGGGAGCGTGCGGATGGAGGGGGTGCGGGTGACGCACCTCTGGACCGACGACCCGGCGGAGGCTCCGGCGGTCGCCGCGGCGGCGCTGATCCCGCACGTCGTGGCGCGCCCGGAGGACGTCATCGGCCACGTCGATGCGGTGCTGGTCGCGACCGACGATGGTTTCGATCACGTGCGCCGCGCCGCGCCGTTCGTCGCGGCGGGCCTGCCCGTGTTCGTGGACAAGCCACTCGCCCTGAACGTGGCCGACCTGCGGACCTTCGTGCGCTGGCAGCAGGCCGGCGCCCGCATCCTGTCCTCGAGCGGGCTCCGGTACGCGCCCGAGCTCGCGCCCCATCTCGCCGGGACGACCAATCCCGCCATCGGCGAACTGCGCTGGATCTCGGGCGTGAGCACGAAGACGTGGGAAAGGTACGGGATCCACCTCCTGGAACCCATCGCGCGGGTGCTCGGGCAGGGGTTCGAGAGCGTGCGGCTGGAGTCGCCAGTCGCCGCAGCAGGCGCGCGGCCCGACTCCCCGCCGTCGTCCCGGCTGGTCGAGGTCGCCCACCTCACGCACCGGAGCGGCGTTTCGGTCTCGCTGCCCGTGATCGCGGATGGCGGCGCGACCTTCGGCACGCTCCACCTGTGCGGCACCGCCGGCCAGGCGACGGTGCGCTTCGCCGACACCTACACGGCGTTTCGCCGCCAGCTCGAGGAGTTCGTCGGCTTCGTCCGCACCGGCCGTTCCTCCTGCCCCTGGTCCGAGACCGTGGAATACATGGCCGTGCTGATCGCCGGCCTCCGCAGCCGCGCGGAAGGCTCGCGCCGCGTCCCGGTCGCCGAAATCCTCGCCGAACTCCCTGCATGAAACTCCGTCCCAGTCGCATCCTCTCCCTGCTCCGCCAGGGCCAGATCGTCACGTCGTTCAAGGTGAACCTGAACGACCCGCGCGTCATCGAGATCGCCGGACTCTGCGGCTGCGATGCCGTGTGGATCTGCGGCGAACACGTGCCCAACGACTGGACCAACCTGGAGCACCAGATCCGGGCCGCCCGCCTCCACAACCTGGATACGCTTGTGCGCGTCGCCCGCGGCAGCTACACCGAGTATATCCGGCCGTTCGAGGCGGATGCCACCGGGATCATCGTGCCGCACGTCGGCAGCGCCGACGAGGCCCGGCAGATCGTGGACTGGGTGCGCTGCCATCCGGTCGGCCGCCGGCCGCTCGACGGCGGCAACACCGACGGACAGTACTGCATGATCCCCATCACCGACTACCTCCGTCACACCAACGAGGAGCGCATCGTGATCCTGCAGATCGAGTCCCCCGAGGCGCTGGACAACGTCGAGGCGATCGCGGCGGTCCCGGGCTTCAATGGCATCATGTTCGGGCCGGGCGACTACAGCCACCGCATCGGCAAGGTCGGCCAGGTCGACGATCCCGAGGTCGTCGCCGCCCGGCGGCGCGTGGCGCAGGCGGCGCGTCGCAACGGAAAATTCGCGATGGCGGCGGGCCTCTTCCAGCCGTTCGGGGACCTCGTCCAGGAGGGACACCAGGTCTTCAACATCGGAGCGGACGTGCTCGGGCTCGGGGCTTACGTGAAGCAGCGGCTCGACCTCGCGCGCGGCCAGATCGATGCCCTGCCGGAAAGCCTCCGGCCGGCGGCGCGTTCGCCTTACGGCGGCTGACTCCGGCCATGAACCCGCCTTCCTTCTCCCTTGCCGGCAAGGTCGTGCTGCAATCCGGCGGCACCGGCAACCTCGGTCGCACGCTCGTCTCCGCCCTCGCCGCGAGCGGTGCGACGCTGATCGTCGCCTCGCGGGACGCCGCCCGGCTCGAGGCCCAGGTCGCCGCCGAGCGCGCCGCGGGCCGCGACGTCCACCCCGAGACGGTCGACCTGACGCAGGAGCCCTCGATCCACGCCCTGCGCGACCGGATCCTCGCCGCCCACGGGCGGATCGATGGCTTCGTTTACAACGCCGTCTCGCGTCCCATGCGCACCATGGGCGACGACCTCTCGGCCTGGCGCGCGTCGATGGAGACCAACGCCACGGGATTCTTCGCCTTCGTGCGCGCGATCGGCGACGCCATGGCGCGCGGCGGCGGCGGCAGCATCGTGAACATCGCCTCGATGCAGGGCGTGATCGGGATGAACCCCTGGCTCTACGAGGGCACCCCCATGACCGCCCCGCCCGACTACTTCTTTCACAAGGGCGGCATGGTGAACCTGACCCGGTACCTGGCCTCCCACTACGGCCCGCACCAGGTGCGCGTGAACGTCGTCTCGCCCGGCGGCATCTTCAATCCCGAGAAGCCCGCGCCCGCGGCCTTCCTCGAGCGCTACGCCAAGGTGACGATGCTCGGCCGCATGGCGCAGGCTCCCGAGATCACCGGCGCCGTCGTCTTCCTGCTCAGCGACGCCGCGAGCTACATCACCGGCAGCAATCTCCTCGTCGATGGGGGCTACACGGCGAAATGAGCCGGCCGGCGGGGCCCTCGTGCGCGCCCGCGAATGCTCACCGCATCCTTACGCATGAACTCCGATCCCCGCGTCTCCCTCTTTCGCGCGCAGCCGGCGACCCTCGGCGAAGGCGCGATGTGGCATCCGGTCCGGCAATCGCTCTTCTGGATCGATATCCTCGGCTGCGCCCTGTTCGAGACCACGCTCGCCGCGCCGGAGGTCGCCGCCCGGCCGCTGCCGCAGCGCATCGGCGCGGTCGTGCCCACCCTGGGGACCGATCTTCTCGTGATGCTGCAGGACGGGGTGCACCGGCTCGATCCGGTCTCGGGCCGCACGACGCCCTTCGTGCGGCCGGCCGGGCACGACGCCGCCACGGTGCGGTTCAACGATGCGAAATGCGACCCGCAGGGGCGGCTCTGGGCCGGCACGATGGCGCTCGACGAATCCGGCGGCCGGGGCGCGCTGTATCGGATCGATGGCGACGGCTCCTGCCGGGTGATGCGCACGGGCGTGTCGATCTCCAACGGCCTGGCCTGGTCGCCTGATCGCCGCACCCTCTACTACATCGACTCGCCCACCCGGACGGTGCAGGCCTTCGATTACGACGCCGCGACCGGCGGCATCGAGCGGCCCCGCGTGGCGATCGACACGACGGCGGTGCCGGGCTTCCCGGACGGCTGCACGATCGATACGGACGGGCATCTCTGGATCGCCCACTGGGACGGCTGGTGCGTGAGCCGCTGGGACCCCGTGCGTGCCCGCTTGCTGGATACAATCCGGCTGCCGGTGAGCCAGGTCACGACCTGCACCTTCGGCGGACCGAGGCGGGACATGCTCTTCATCACCACCGCCGGCAACCGCCTCAGCGCGACGGACCGCGCCGCCCAGCCGCAGGCCGGCTTCGTGTTCGTGGCGAACGTCGGCGCGCAGGGTTTCGCCACGGACGTCTTCGCCCACGCGTAGCGGCCGTCGGAGGTCTGCCCGCCATCTCAGCCGGACGCATGCCGTTGCGGGGGAGCCGCCTGTCCCCAGGCGGCTGACGTGCGACGGACCGGTTCGCAGCGGCGTGAGGACAAGCCGCTCCACCTTTCGACGCGGTCATCTCCCGGTGCGCTAACTTCCACGCACCCGGGCCAGCATCGCCAGGTTGGCCACGTAAAGCGCGACGACGAGCGCGCCAAAGAGGATCCGGCCCGGCACCAGGCGCTGCGGGTAGTTCGGATCCGAGGCCATGAAGAGGAAGTGCCACATGAACCCCAGCGCGATCCAGAGGCCGATGATGACCAGGATCCAGAGCGCCCAATGCAGGTGGGCGGCTCGAGCGTACAGGATGCCGTTGAGCGTCGAAGCCAGGAGCAGCACGAACCACGCGACATTGTAGGCCAGGAAAGCGATGAACGCTCCCCCGCCCGGACCTTTGGGATCGAGCACCATGTACCAGAGCACGGCCGCCTGCGTGAGGAAGGCGCCGCCCAGGACCGCGTGGAGCCAGATCCAACCGCCGTGGCCGACGAAGAACGTGATGATATCGCGGAAGCCGATGCTGCGTTGATGGTAAGACGAGGGTGGGAAATCAATGTCCGTTTGCGCCGACGGCACGAGCGGACGGCGACGTCCGCGGTCCCGGGTCACGGGGTGCCGGCCCGCCGCGGCGG
>CALFZM010000199.1 GCA_937952235.1 uncultured Opitutia bacterium
CCCCGCCTCTCGGGACGGCTTTCTTCCTTAGCTGCCACTCATGTTACCTGACCCCATGCGGACGGAGACGTCCGCGCTCCCACGACGCCAGTCTTGATGAGCGCTTACTTCTTCACCCAGGGCGGGATCACGCCTTGTTCGATCCCGAAGACCCACGGGCCCAGCAGCCAGACGATGCCGACGATGATCGGGACGAGCAGCAGGTTCAGCAGCATGCCGGCCTTCGCCATCTGGGGCAGCGTGATCTGGCCGCTGCCGTACACGATCGCGTTGGGCGGAGTGCCGACGGGCAGCATGTAGGAGCAGTTGGCGGCGAGCGCGGTCGGGATCATGAACAGCAGCGGATTGTGCCCCATGCTGACCGCGACGGAGGCGACGATCGGCAGGAACGTCGCGGCGGTGGCCGTATTGCTCGTGAGCTCGGTGAGCATGAGGATCGCGAAGCACACGATTGCCACCGCGACGATCACGGGGAAAGCGTCGAATCCCGCGCACAGCGAGCCGAGGTACTTCGAGAGCCCGTGCTTCTCCATGTTGCCCGCCAGGCTGAGCCCGCCGCCGAAGAGCAGGAGGACGTCCCAGGGCAGTCCCTTGGTGGCCTCCCAGTTCATGAGGAACTGGCCGCGGCGCACATTCACGGGAATCATGAAGAGGAGGAACGCGCCCGTGATCGCGATCGTCGTATCGGTCGCCAGCGGGATCACCGTGGCGATGAGCGGCTGGAACACCCAGGCGAGTGCGGTGCCGACGAACACCAGCGCCACGAGCAGCTCGCCGCCGGCAAACGGCCCGAGTTTCGCCCGTTCCGCCACCAGCATCTCCGCCATGCCCGGGACCGCCTGGCCCTGGATGCGGAACGACACGCGCGTCAGCACCCAGTAAACGGTCGGCAGCGCCACCAGGGTGACGGGCAGGCCGAGGAGCATCCACTGGCCGAAGCCGATCTTGAGGCCGTAGACGTTGTCGAGGTAGGCCGCGAGCAGCGCGTTGGGCGGCGTGCCAATGAGCGTGGCCATGCCGCCAGTCGTGGCGCCATAGGCCACCGAGAGCAGCAGCGCGGTGCCGAAGGCCTTCATCGCGGGCTGCCCACGGATGTCGGGAGGAACGAGCGACGTCACCGACATCGCGATTGGCAGCATCATGAGCGCGGTCGCCGTGTTGCTCACCCACATGCTGATGAGGGTCGAGGCGAGCAGAAAGCCGCCCACGATCCGCGCGGGCTGGGTGCCCATCGCCCCGATCAGGTTGATCGCCACGCGGCGGTGCAGCCCCCAGCGCTGCATCGCGAGCGCGATGAGAAAGCCGCCGAGGAAGAGATAGATGATCGGGTTCGCATACGGCGCGGCCGATTCGCGGATGTCGCTCAGGCCCAGCGCGGGAAACAGCACCAGCGGCAGCAGCGCCGTCACCGGGATCGGAATCGCCTCCGTCATCCACAGCACCGCCATGAGCGCGGCCGCACCCGACGTGCGCCAGCCCGCCTCGCTCAACCCCTCCGGCGGCGACGTCAGGCACGTGATCAGCAGCAGCGCGGGCCCGATGATCCAGCCGGACCATTGGCGAAAGCCGTAGTCGGCGGGGTGCTCGACCGCTTCCTTGACCGAGTGGGCGGCCTCCTCGAGGCCCGGCGGGGTATGGTGCGCAGACATCGCGAAAGCCCCGAGCGTGACGGTTTGCGCGGGGCTGGGAAGAAGGAACGGACGCGGTCAGAACCGCCACTCGATCCCGGCGTAGCCGCCGAGGCCGGTCGCCGGGTAGCCGTTCACGTCCTCGTAGGCTTCGTCGAGCAGGTTCTCGAGGCGGGCCTTGA
This sequence comes from uncultured Opitutia bacterium, assembly GCA_937952235.1. GTDB lineage: Bacteria > Verrucomicrobiota > Verrucomicrobiia > Opitutales > Opitutaceae > ER46. The sequence goes on from CALFZM010000199.1 coordinate 1,811, forward strand.
ACGCGAGCCGCGGCCGGACCTGCCAGCTTCCGTGCCAGCGCACAACGGTGTAGTCCTCGCCGTCCACCACGCGAAAGGTCCGCGCGTGCACGTCCTCGCGCTGCGCCACATGCACGATGCCCACGCCCGAGATCACGCGCGCGCCGAACTCGTGCACCACGTCGACTCCCCCGCGATGCCGGGGCCGGCGCAGCAGTCGGGTGCCGGCGGTGAGGTTGTCCGCCTCGAGCCAGGTGTACGCGGCGTGCAGCTCGGTCGCGCCCCGGCGCAGCCGGGCGGAGAGCTCGAGCCCGCGCGTCCGCGCCCGCTGGATGTTCTCCACGCTGCGGAAATCCGCGGTGCTCGCGATCAGGTCGCTGAACCGCGTCTCGAACCACGTCACGCTCACCGTCCCGCGCCCGCCCGGCAGGTAGGCGTCCACGCCCACATCCCAGCCGCGCGCGCGCTCCGGGGCGAGGTCGGGGTTGCCCGCGTAGAACGCGCTGCGGCCGTACAGGTCGAGGAAGCTCGGAGACCGGAACGCGGTCCCATACGAGGCGCGCAGCTTCACGCTCCGGCGCGCGACGAGCCGGGCCAGCGTGCCGCGACCGGTGGTGGCGCGCCCGAAGGTGTCGAAGTCGTCGTTGCGCAGCCCGGCCGTGAGATGGACGTCCTCCGCCGGGCTGAACTCATCCTGCACGAACACCGCGAGCAGGCCCTGTTTCTCGTCGATGGCCCCGAAGCCGGAGTTCCGCGTGTGGTTCGCCTCGGCCGTCACGCCGCCGGTCACGCGCTGGCGTTCCCAACCGGTGAACGAGCTCTGCACGTCGAGCACGGCGCGGCGGTTGCGCACGACCGTGAAGGCGGTCGCCGCGCCCGCGCGCGGGCTCTCCGCCACGAAGCGGCGGTCCTGCCCGCCAAGCACGGTGTGGGCCGACCAGCCGGGCGCGAGGGCGACGGACGCAAACGCGGTGGCGAGCAGGTTGGACTCGCGGGTTTCGTTGTCCGGATCGTTCACGTAACGGTCGCCCGGGTCGCCATAGACGCCGTGGAACCAGCGCACCGTGCCGCCGACCTCCGCGCGCTCGCTCACCCGCCGGTCCAGGCGCACGGTGACGTTCTGCGAGGTGAAGCCGTTGTTGGGCCGGTCGTTCTCGGTGCGGCCGCCCTGGGCCGAGACGTTCCAGGCCATCGCGTCCCCCGCGCCCTGGGCGGACAGCGCGCCCTGCAGCGTGCCGAAGCTGCCGGCCTCGACGGCGACCCGGCCGGACGGCGCGCCGGCGCCGCGCTGCGCGCGCAGCGAGACGACACCGCCGACCGCCTCGCCGCCGTAGAGCGTGCTCTGCGGCCCGTGCGCCACCTCGAGGCTGTCGCAGGCGCTCACGCATGCGCCGCCGAGGAACACGGCGTAGTCCGTATTGGGATCGTTGAGACGGAGACCGTCGACGAGGAAGAGCGCCTGGTTGGAATTGGCGCCGCGGAGGAAGACCGAGGTGACCGCCCCCGCCCCGCCCGAGGCGGCGGCCGGCGCCCCGGTCGCGCCGCCGAGCGCACCGGCCAGGCTCGTGAGCTGGCGCCGCGCGAGATCGTCGTACGTGAACCGCTCGATCGCGGAGCCGAGCGTCCGGGGCTCGGCCGGCGTGCCCAGGGCATGGGCTCGCGCGCCGCGGCGGTGCTCGGCACCGAGC
>CALFZM010000200.1 GCA_937952235.1 uncultured Opitutia bacterium
GGCCGCCGATCCCGCCGCCGTCGCACGGCTGAACGACGGCACCGCCGCGGAGATCCGCGCCTGGCTCGCGGAGGCCCCGGCGTTCCGCGCGCGCTACGAGGCGTACCTGGAGAAGTTCGGCGACCGCTGCCTCGAGGAGCTCAAGCTCGAGAGCCTCACGCTGCACGACGAGCCGCTCATGCTGCTGCGCGCCATCGGGCGCTACGCCCGGCGCCTTGGGGCCGGGCAGCTCGCGGCGCTGGACCGCGACGAAGCCGCGTCGCGCCGTTCCGCCGAGGCGCGCGTGGCCGCCGCCCTCGCCGGCCGGCCGCTGCGGCGGATCGTCTTCGGGTGGGTGATGCGCCACGCGCGGGCCCGCGTGCGCGACCGGGAGAACCTCCGGTTCGAGCGCACGCGGCTGTTCGGCCGCGCGCGCCGGCTCATGCTGGAATTCGGCCGGCGGTTCCACGCCGCGGGCCGGCTGGCGGCGCCGCGCGATATCTTCTTCCTCACGGTCGAGGAGGTGCTCGGGTTCGTCGAGGGCACCGCCGCCTCGGCCGACCTCGCCGGCCTGGCCGCCGTGCGGCAGCGCGAATTTGCGCGTTATCGCGGGCTCGCGCCGGCCGACCGCTTCTCCACGTGGGGTGCGGTGCACCTCGGCAACACGTTCCAGGCCGATGCGCCCGCGGTCCCGCCGGAGGGCGACGCGCTGCGCGGCACCGGCTGCTGTCCGGGCGTGGTGCGGGGGCGGGTGCGCCGGGTGACGGATCCCCGCGAGGCCGTGGTCCAGCCGGGCGAGATCCTCGTCGCGGCGCGCACCGATCCGGGCTGGATCATGCTCTTTCCCTCCGCCGGCGGGTTGCTCGTCGAGCACGGCAGCCTGCTGTCGCACTCTGCCATCGTCGCGCGCGAACTCGGCCTGCCGGCGATCGTGGCGGTGCGCGGCGTGACCGCCTGGCTGCGCACGGGCGACCGGGTGGAGATGGACGGCGCCACCGGGGTCGTGCGCAAGCTGCCGCCGGAGCCGGCCGGGGAGACCGCGTCATGAGCGGCGACGGGCCCCCGGCCGACGAGTGGCTGCAGGTCACGGCCGACGGCGGCGCCGCCGAGGCGCGGCTGTGGTGGCGCTCGGTGCCGACCCTGCCCGGCGAGCGCGCGGGGATCGTGGGCGGATTCCGAGCGACCAGCGAGACGGCCGCGCGGGCGGTGCTCGCGCGCGCGGCCGCGGCATTGCGCGCGCAGGGCTGCACGTGCGCAATCGGGCCGATGGACGGCAGCACCTGGCGCAGCTACCGGTTCGTCACCGAGCCGGGCACGGCGCCGCCCTTCCTGCTCGAGCCGGCGCACCCGCCGGAGTGGCCGCGGTGGTGGGAGGCGGCCGGGTTCGCGCCGCTCGCCCGCTACTACTCGACCCTCACGCCCGACCTCGTGGCGCGCGACCAGCGGACGGAACGCGCCGGGGCGCGGCTGCGGGCGGCCGGCGTGACGATCCGCACCGTCGACCTCGCGCGCTTCGACGCGGAACTCGCCGCGGTGCACGCCGTCGCCCTGGCGGCGTTCGCGGACAACTTTCTCTACACGCCGCTCCCGCCGGCGGAGTTCGTCGCCCAGTACCAGGCTGCGCGCGCGCACCTTCGCCGCGAGTTCCTGCTGCTCGCGGAGCAGGCGGGCCGGCCGGTCGGGTTCGTCTTCGCGCTCCCCGACCTGCTGCAGGCGCAGCGCGGCGAGCCCGTGAGCACCGTGATCGTCAAGACCCTCGCGGTGCGGCCGGGCCGGGAATACGCGGGGCTGGGCGCCGTGCTCCTGGCGGAGGTGCACGCCGCGGCCCGCCGGCTGGGCTTCCGCCAGGCCATCCACGCGATGATGCACGCCCGCAACGTGTCCCGGAATCTCAGCGCCCGTTACGCGCGGACGATCCGCGGTTACGCGCTGTACGCGCGGGCGCTGGAAAACCCATGACGATCGCGGACCTCCTGGCGGAGCAGGTGCGCGCGCGGCCCGCCGCGATCGCGCTCATCGAGGAACGCACCGGCCGCCGGCTCAGTTATGCCGACCTGGCGGCGGAGGTCGCCGCCGCCGCCGCCTGGCTCGAGGCGCGGGGGATCCGGCGGGGGGACGGCGTGCTGCTCTTCGTGCCGGTGTCGATCGACCTGTACGTGGCGCTGCTCGCGCTGTTCCGCCTGGGCGCGGTCGCGCTGCTGCTCGACCTGGGCGCCGGGCCCGGGCATGTGGCGGCCTGCTGCGAGCGGTGGCCGCCCGCCGCGCTGCTCGCGGTCCCGCTCGGCCATCTGCTGCGCCTGCGGTGCGCCGCGCTGCGCCGCATCCCGCGGCGGATCGCCGTGGGGGGCTGGTTTCCCGGCGCGGACCGGTGGCCGGCCGGTGCCCGTATCCGGATGACGGACACCCTGGCCGCCGTCGCGCCGGATCACCCGGCGCTCGTGACGTTCACGAGCGGCAGCACCGGGGTGCCCAAGGCCGCGGTGCGCACGCATGGCTTCCTGCTCGCGCAGTTGCGGGCGGTGGTGCCGCACCTCGCGCTGGAGGCGGGCGAGGTGGACCTGGCGACGCTGCCGGTGTTCACGCTGGCCAGTCTCGCCGCGGGCGTGCAGACGGTGCTGCCAGCCTTCGACCTGCGCCACCCGGGCCGGGTCGCAGGCGCGGATGTCGCCGCCGCCATCGCGCGCCACGGGGTGACGCGCCTCACGGCGTCGCCGGCGCTGCTGGCCGGCCTCGCGCGCCACGCCGGCACCAGCGGGAAACCGCTCTCGACGCTGCGCAAGATCTTCACGGGCGGTGCGCCGGTGTTCGCGCGGGTTCTGCGTGACCTGGCGGACGCGGCGCCGCAGGCGCGGGTGACGGCCGTCTACGGCTCGACGGAGGCGGAGCCGATCGCGCACGTCGATGCGCGGGAAATCGCGCCTGAGGACGAAGCGGCCATGGGCGGAGGCGCCGGCCTGCTCGCCGGCCGGCCGGTGGCGGAGTTGAAGCTGAAGGTGCTGCGCGATCGCTGGGGGGAGCCGCGTGGAACGATGTCGGCCGCCGAATTCGCCGCCGAGACCCTGGCGACCGGCGCCGTCGGGGAGATTGTGGTGAGCGGGACGCATGTCCTGGCCGGGTATCTGGACGGCGTGGGCGAGGCGGAGACGAAGTTCACGGTCGGAGCGGAGCGCTGGCACCGGACGGGGGACGCGGGCTGGCTCGATCCTTCGGGCCGGCTCTGGCTCGCCGGCAGGTGCGCGGCACGCATCGTGGATGAGACGGGGGTGCTCTATCCGTTCGCGGCGGAGTGCGTCGCGATGCAGTTTCCCGCGGTGCGGCAGGCGGCGTTCGTCGCCCATGCGGGCCGGAGATGGCTGCTTGTGGCGGCCGCGGAGACGCCGGAGTTGCGTGTCGAGCTTGCCGCCGCACTGGCCTGGGCGAAGCCGGATGTGATCCGGTTCCGCCGCGAGCTCCCCGTCGACCGGCGGCACAACGCGAAGATCGATTATCCGGCGCTGCGGCGGGAGCTTGATCGGATGGGATGACGGGCGGCCGCCGAAGGAGATTGGGTCCCCAGCCGGACTCATGCCGTTGGCCTTCAAGACAGCCGTGGAAACGGCCGCACGGAAAGGTGGAGCGGCTTGTCCTCAAGCTGCTGCGGACCGGTCCACCGCACGTCAGCCGCCTGGGGACAGGCGGCTCCACCCAACGGCATGGTGGACCTAGCCCAACGGCATCGTGGGCTCAGGGCGGAGTCGCCGCGCGATCGGATCGTCGATCCGCGAGGCAAACTCCCTTCCCTCCTTTCAGCGTCCGAGCGCGAAGAGTTTCGTGCCGGTCCGCACGTAGAGGTTGCCCTGGGAGATCGCGACGCTCGAACGGTGACGCGTGTCGTCGCCGACGTCCTTGAAGTTGGCCGAATGGAGCAGCTTGAACTCGGTGCCGCCGGCCTGGACGACGAAGACATCGGCGTCGAAGTTCATCATGTAGATCTTGCCGTCGGCCGCGGTCGGCGAGCTTTGGAACACCGACCGGCCGCCGAGCTCACCGCTCCAGACGACCTTGCCGTCGGCCGGATTGATGCAGAACAGCTTTTTCTTCGTCCCGTTCAGGATGTAGAATTTTCCTTCGTAGAAGAGCGGCGTCGGCACGTCGGTCGTGACGTCGCGCTCGTTGGGCGAGGGCGCCGCCTCGGCCGCGTCCTCGACGGGCTGCACGTGGCTCTGCCAGGCGAGCGCCTTGTGCGTGAGCGTGCCGCTCTGGCCCGCGCGCAGGGCGTAGACCGGGGCGTTCTTCGGCCCGCAGGCGAGGATCATGCCTTCGCCGACGGTGGGCGACGGCACCAGCCGCCAGTGGCCGATCCGCGTCGGGTTCCAGGTGCCCCAGCGCCAGAGTTCGCGGCCGTTCGCCGGATCGTGACCGGAGATCGCGTCGCCGCCGACGACGACCAGCTCAGAGCGGCCGTTGTGCGTGAAGGGCAGTGGCGTGCTGAAGGCCTCGCGCGACTCCGCGACGGCATCGGAGTGACGCAGCGCGCGCCAGAGGTCCTTGCCGGTCGCGGGATCGAGCGCGAGCAGGTAGGACTCGTTGCCCGTCGGCTTGCCCCGGCCGCGCACGGCGACATCGCGCTGCAGCACCTGCATGACGAGCTGGCCGTTGTGCAGCAGCGGGCTGGTGGAGAACGTCCACTGGAACGCGAACGGCCCGAGGTTGCGGCTCCAGAGCTTCCTGCCCGCGAAATCGAAGGCGACGAGGTCGCCGGTGCCGTAGAAGAAGATCGCGAGCTTGCCGTCGGTCACCGGCGACGGGGAGCAGGTGTTGCTGTACTGGCCGTCCACGGCCGACTGTCCGGTCTCCGCGCGCCAGAGTTCCTTGCCCGTCTTCCGGTCGAGGCAGAGCGCGTATTGCTTCTCCGACTTGGTGTCGGCCGCGGTCAGGAAGACGCGGTCGCCCCAGACGATCGGTGTCGCGGCGGACGAGCCCGGCAGGGCGACGGACCATTTCACGTTCTCGGTCGGGCTGAACCTGGCCGGCAGGCCCTTTTCGGGGCTCGAGCCGTTATGGAACGGCCCGCGCCAGTTGGCCCAATTTTCAGCGTGAAGCAGGGAGACGAACAGCAACAGGAAGGCGGGCAGGGCGAGGAGACGGAGCATGGGACGCGAAGGTTGACGGGTTGACCGGGCTGCGACGGCCGTGGGGTGGCCGTCGTCCACGGCATTGGGACTAGGCGGAATTCCACGGAGGAGTCGAAGCAAACCGGCTGCGATTCGCCATCGGGGGCGCCGATCGGCGGAAGTCGGCGCGCGTCCCTGCGCCGCTGCGTTCGGCCCGTCACGATCCCTCCGGGTCGCGACCGCGCCAGTCTGGCTGACTCAGCGCCGCTCGAGATGCGCGGGCACGACGCCCGCGGGGCGGAGGGTGAGGCCGGCGAGGGCGGCGGGAAATCCGGCGGGCAGCGCGACGCGGAAGCGCGCCAGCAGCACGGCGAGCACGAGCCGCGCCTCGAGCAGGGCGAAATGCTGGCCGATGCACTGGTGCGGGCCGGCGCCAAACGGCAGGAAGCCATCCTCCAGTCCGGGCGGCGTCCGGTGGAGGAAACGCTCCGGCTGGAATGCCGCGGGCTCCAGCCAGGCGGCGGCCAAGCGCTGGGTCACGGCCGGCGAGACGACGACGCCCGCGCCGGCCGGCACGGGGCAGCCGTCGAGGGTATCCGACGTGCGGAGACGCCGTTCCGCCAGCCAGATGGCGGGGTGGAGCCGGAGGGTCTCCTGCAGGGCGGCGTCGAGATGCACGAGGCGGGGCACGTCCGCGAGCCCCGGGAGCCGGCCCGCGAGCGCGGAGTCGAGCTCGGCGGCCACCGGGGCAGCCGCGGCGGGATGCACGGCCAGTTCCGCCAGAGCCCAGACGATCGTGCTCGCCGTCGTCTCGTGGCCGGCGAGCAGGAACGTGACGAGGTGGTCGCGAATCTCCTTTTCGGGCAGGGGCGTGCCGTCCTCGTCGCGGGCGGAGAGGAGGGCGCCAAGCAGATCGTCCTCGTGGGCGGGCGCGGCCCGGCGGGCGGCGACCAGCTCCGCCACCAGGCCGTCGATTGCGGCGAGGGCGCGGCGAAAGCGGAGGTGGCGGGCCGTGGGCAGCGCGAGCGGCAACGCGGCGAGCGTGCGGGCGCGGCGGAACAGCTCGTCCACGAGCACCGGATACGCCTCCGCCATGACGGCGGCGCGCGGGCCGAGATCGGCACCGAAGAGCGTGCGGCCCGTGATCGTGAACGTGAGCCGGCCGATGTCGGCGGCGAGGTCGACCGGACGGCCGGCGGCCGCCGCCTCGCTCCAGTCCGCGGCCAGCCGGGCGGTCGCGTCGACGGTGGTGGTCGCAAGCGCGGCGAGGCGGCCGGCGTGGAAGAGCGGCTGCGCGAGCCGGCGGTGACGCCGCCAGGCCTCGCCTTCGCTGCTGAGCAGGCTCTCGCCGGTCACCAGCCGGATCTGCCGGGCGCTGCGCCCGTCGCGCGCATAGAGCGCGGCGCGGGTGTGGAGCACCTCGCGGATCAGCCCCGGCGACGTGACGAGGAAATAGGGGAACGGGCCGAGCTGCAGGCGCACGAGCGGACCGAAGGCGGCGGCACGGTGCAGGAAGCCGAGCGGGTCGCGGCGGAAGGCGAGCGCGTGGCCGAACAGGGGATGTCCCGGCGGGGCGGGGATGGCGGACGGCGTCATCGGTCGTAGCCCCAGCGGGCGAAGTTCGGCGCGGCGGCTTCGTCGACCCGGGCGCGGGTGGCGGCGTCGAGCGGGGCGAACCGGTTTTTTTCGTAGTCGCGCAGGGTCGCGACGTAGGCCTCCACCCGGGCGCGGGCCGGCGTGAAGTCGGGCAGGCCGAGGGCGGCGTAGGTGCGGGCGACGGCGCCGACCGGATCGCGTTCGAGCTCGTCGAAGCCCAGCTCGTGAAAACGCCCGGCCGGAATCAGCGGCTGGTCGCGGAAAAACGCGGCGAAGAGCGCGCGGTAGCGCGCGAGGATCTCGTCGGACACCCGCCCGCGGTCGGGTCGTTGCAGGTAAGTGTGCCAGAGCACGGTGTCGTAGAAGTGGAGCTGGCTGCGGTACACCTCGTAGGGGTGCCGGTGGATGTGCACGAAGCGGGCATCGGGAAAGAGTTCCAGGAGGAGCCGGACCTTGGCGGTGTGCGACGGCGATTTCAGCAGGAGCGGCCGCTGCCCGTGGCGGAAGGTCAGCTTGCGCACGAAATGCAGGAGGGCGTCCTGCCAGGCCGACTTCTCCTCCCGGCTGGCGGTGTCGAAGCTGAGGAAGCGTTCGTAGCGCGGCATCGCGCGCGGAAACGACATGCCCAGGTAGAGCGAGCGGAGCGAGAGCAGGGCGGGGGCGAACTCCTCCTCCTGCGGCGAGGCGAAGCTCAGCGCCATGTTGTCCATCAGCCGCCGCTTCGGCACCAGCCAGGCGAAGCGGCGGGCGTTCACCGCCTCGGTGGTGAGGAACGTGGCGGGGTTGACGACCTGGTAGGTGTTGGGGAACGCGAACCGCGGGTCCTGGGCGAGCAGGTTGTGCAGGTGGGTCGTGCCGCTGCGCCAATGGCCCAGGATGAAGATCGGTGGATGCAGGATCGGCGTCGCGGCCACCTGGGCGCCATGCCGCCGGGATTCGCGGCGGGCATAGGCGGAATTGAACAGGCTCAGCAGCGAAACGAACGCCGCGCGATGCCAGTAGGGCGGGTCGACGGCGAAGTCGTTTTCGCGCAGCAGCCGCCACCAGTTGCCCGCGGTGATGCCTGCGAGGTAGTTGTGCGAGATGCTCCAGCGGTGCTTCAGCGGCCCGGCCACGGGCAAAGAGGTAGGGAGGGAGCGGAGGGGAAGGAATGCGAAAACGCGGGCGGACGGCTCAATCCTTCAGATCCGTCCCGCGCAGAAACGCAGAGACGCAGAGGCGCGCGCCGCACGATCGAAGAACGGGCCGGTGGCGGGAGCGAATCGAGAAACGTGTCAATAGGTCCGCGGCGCCGAAAAGGCCCGGTCTTCTCTGCGCCTCTGCGCGCGACACCTCCGAAACTCGGCCTGAGACTTCCTGCCCGCGGGCTCAGCTCACGCCGAAGAATTTCAGGATCCGGCGCAGGCTCGCGACCAGGACGTCGATTTCCTCGGCGGTGTTGTAGACGTAGAAGCTGGCGCGGGTCGTGCCGGTGAGGCCGAGCTTGCGCATGAGCGGCTGGTTGCAGTGGTGGCCGCCGCGGAGCGCGACGCCGTCCTCGTCGGCGAACGTCACGATGTCGTGCGCGTGCACCTCGGCGAAGGCGAAGCTCACCAGCCCGCTGCGCTCGCCCTGCGGGCCGAGCAGCCGGATGCCGGGCAGTTGGGCCAGCTTCTCGTAAGCGAGGGCGGCGAGTCCCTGGTCGTGCCGCGCGATCTCGGCGCGGTCGAGGCCGTCGAGGTAGTCGCAGGCGGCGGCCAGGCCGATGGCGCCGGCGATGTGCGGGGTGCCGGCCTCAAAACGTTCCGGGGCTGGCTTCCAGCGGGCGCCGGCGTAATCGACGCTCGTGACCATGCCGCCGCCGGTCTCGTCGGGAGGAAGCGTGTCGAGCGCGGCCTTGTGGCCGTAGAGCACGCCGATGCCGGTCGGCCCGCACATCTTGTGGCCGGAGAAAGCGACGAAGTCGGCGCCGATCGCCTGCACGTCGAAGGGGCCGTGTCCGATCGATTGCGCCGCGTCGATCACCGTCACCGCACCCACCGCCCGCGCGCGGCGGCAGAGTTCGGCGGCGGGGTTGAGGGTGCCGAGGGTGTTCGAAAGGTGGGTGAAGGCGAAGACCTTGACTGCGGGGGTGAGCAGCCGGTCGAGGGCCGCGAGGTCGAGCCCGCCTTCGGCGTTGTCGCCCAGCACCGGCACGAACTGCAGCGTGGCACCGGAGGCGCGTGCGGCCTGCTGCCAGGGGACGAGGTTGGAGTGATGCTCCATCTCGGTCGCGAGGATGACGTCGCCGGGCCCCAGGCGACTGCCGAAGCTGCGCGCGACGACATTGATGCTCTCGGTCGTGCCCCGGGTGAAGATGATCTCGGCGGCGTCCGCGGCGCGGATGAACTTCGCCACGCGCGCCCGCGCGCCCTCGTAGGCATCGGTCGCGCGCATGGAGAGCGCGTGCAGGCCGCGGTGGACGTTGCTGTTGTCCTGCTCGTAGTAGCGCACGAGCGCGTCGATCACCGCCCGCGGCTTCTGCGCGGTGGCGGCGTTGTCGAGATAGACGAGCGGCTTGCCCTTCACCTGCTGGTGCAGGATGGGGAAGTCGGCGCGGACATTTTTCCAGGCGGGAGACATGAAGATCGGGCGGAGGGCGGGGGACGTCAGTCGGTGTGGCTCTCGGTGGTCGTGGCCGCGGCGTCGCCCTTGAGGGCGTTGAGCGCGGCGTGCCAGCCGAGGGTGGCGCATTTGATGCGGGCGGGAAACGCGTGCACGCCGGCAAACGCGGCGAGGTCGCTGATCTCCTCCGGGGCGACGCCGGTGGTGACGATCCGGTGGAAATCCTCGTACATCGCCTGCGCCTCGGCGGCGGTGTGGCCCTTCAACAGGGTGGTCATGAGCGAGGCGCTGGCCTGCGAGATGGCGCAGCCGGAGCCGTCGAAGGAAATCTCCGCGATCCGGTCGCCGTCGAGGCGCAGGTACACGTTGCACTGGTCGCCGCAGGTCGGATTTTCGCCGTGCGCCACGCGGTTGGCGGTGGGCAGCCTGCCGCGGTTGCGGGGGCGCTTGCTGTGGTCGAGGATGACCTGCTGGTAGAGCTCGGAGAGATCGCCGGACATGAACCGCGAACCTAGCGGAATCGGGCGGGAGCGCAAAGCCGGGTTTTGGATTATGACGCGGTCGGGTCCCCGCGGCAGCGTTTCCGCGGGCTGGGGCCGCGGAATTTGGCGGACGCCGGCCGCCCCGGGTGCCAACGTGGGCGCCTTCCCCACGCATGCTCACGATCCACGACACCCGGAACGATTTCGCGACCAAGCCCTGCACCACCGCCGTGCTCCCGGTGGGCGCGATCGAGCAGCACGGGCGGCACCTGCCCGTCGGTACCGACCTGTTCCTGGCGCAGGCGCTGGCGAAGCCCATCGCGGAGAAGCTCGACGCGTACCTCCTTCCGCCCGTGACGATCTCGTCTTCGATCGAGCACCGGAAGGCCAAGGGCACCGTTTACCTGCGCGCCGACACGCTGGCGCTCGTGGTGCGCGACATCGCCGACGCGCTGCGCGGCTCGGGGTTCACGCGGCTCGTGGTGGTGAACTTCCATGGCGGCAACTGGATCCTCAAGCCGGCGGTGCGGCAGGTGAACCGGGACCTCGCGCCCTTTCGCGCGATCCTGCTGCAGCCCGACCTCTCGGCGGCCGACGCGCAGGCGATCCTCGAACATCCGGTGGGCGACGTGCATGGCGGGGAGTACGAGACCTCGCTGATGCTGCACCTTTATCCCGAGGAAGTGCGCGACCGTCCCGCGGAGGGCAGCCGCGCGTTTCCGCCGCAGCCGCTGATGGACTACTTCGATTCGACCGAGCTCGCCCCGGAGGGCTTCTGGGGCTGGCCGGAGAAGGCGACTGCCGAGAAGGGCCGGCAGGCGTTCGCGGCCCTGCTGGCGGCGGCGTTCAAGTTCATCGACGAGATCGAAACGATGGAGCGCCGGCTGGAGGAGGCGGCGCGGCCGGGGGTGACGTTGCGGACGCTGCGGGCCGACGACATCGCGTTCGCGGACCAGTTGCGCGCCGGGGCGGGCTGGAACCAGACGACCAACGACTGGCTGGGCTTCGTGGCGTTCGAGCCGGAGGGATGCTTCATTGCGGAGGCGGGCGGGCGGCGCGCGGGGACAGCCACGACGATCCGCTACCAGGACCGGTTCGGCTGGATCGGCATGGTGCTGGTCGATCCGGAGCAGCGCCGGCTGGGCATCGGCTCCCGCCTGCTGCGGCATGCGATCGCCTGGCTCCAGGCGCGCGGCGTGGCGGCGGTGAAACTCGACGCGACGCCGCTCGGCCGGAAGGTGTACGTGCAGCTCGGCTTCGTCGACGAGTACGGCCTGGCCCGCTATGGCGGCGTGGCCCCCGCGGCGGAGGCGGCGCCCGACGGCTCGGTGGCGCCGCTCACCGACGCCGACTGGCGCGAGCTGCTCGCGCTCGATGCCGCGGCCTTCGGCGCCGATCGCGAGCCCGTCCTGCGCGCGCTGCAGCGCCGGCACCCGGAGCTGAGCTTCGTCTGCCGGCGGGAGGGCAAGGTCGCGGGTTTCCTGCTGGCACGGCTCGGGGCCGGTGCAGCGCAGGTGGGGCCGTGGATCGCGACGGACGACGCGGCCGCTGAGGTGTTGTTGCTCGCACTCTTTCGCCGGATCCTCGGGCGCCGGTTGCTCGTGGACGTCATCGATCCCAATCCCGCCGCGGCGGCGCTCCTGCAGCGGCACGGCTTCACGGTGCAGCGGACGCTGACCCGGATGTACCTCGGCACGAACGCGCACCCGGGAGACACGCGGCGGGTGTACGGGATCAGCAGCCCGGAGAAGGGCTGAGCGCGCCCTAGCGCGCGCCGCGCTCGTACACCACCTTGCCTCCGACGATCGTGGTGACCGCGCGGATGGCGTGAATCTGTTCCTCGGGGCAGGTGAGCGGGTCGGAGGTGAGGATTGCGAGGTCGGCGAGTTTGCCCTTCTCGACCGTGCCTTTCCGCTGCTCATCGAAACTGAGCCAGGCCGCGTCGATCGTGAGCATGCGCAGGCCCTCGAGCCGCGACACGCGCTGGTCGGCGCCGAACCGCTGGCCGCCCTCGGTGCGGCGCGTGACGGCGACCTGCAGCGCTTGGAACGGGTTGTAGGGATTCAGCGAAGTATCGGGATCGAAGCCCTGCATGTGGTCCGCGTTGATCGCGACCTTCACGCCCGCCTGCCGCCAGAGCTGGAGACCGATGAATTGATCGAGCCGCTTCCGCCCGAGCGCCTCGAAGAGCGCGTCTCCATCCTTGTAATACCAGGCCGGCTGGGTGTCGACGCACACGCCGAGCCGCGCGGCGCGCTGCGCGGTGGCGGCGTCGGGAAAGTAGGCGTGGATCAGATTGTACCGCCGCGGGGCGACGGGGCTGTCGGCGTTCGAAGCCTCGACGGCGTCGAGTACGGCGTCGACGCCCGCGTCCCCTGTGACGTGCGAGGACATCTGCCAGCCGAGCCGGTGGCCCGTGCGAATGATGTTCTTCAGCTTGTCCGCGCTGATCCGCAGGTCGCCGCGGTACGCCGGATCGGAGATGCCGTAGAGCGCGAAGGCCGCGGGGCCGTAGGGCTCGCGCATGTACGCGGTGCCGTAGAGGGCGCCGCCGTCGACGCCGACCTTGAGCGGTCCGACCCGCACCCACTCGTCGCCGTCGCCGGTCTTGAAGGGCAGCGCGCGGATCGCCTTCTCCGTGCCGGCGACGGTGCCGTCGGTGCTGAGGCCGATCGTGACGTTGACGCGCACCGGCAGGCGGCCGGCGGCCTTGAGCTTCTCGAAGAGCCGGTAGCCCTCGACGTTCGAATTGCGTTCGCCGATGCTGGTGATGCCGATCTCGGTGTAGCGGCGAAGCAGGGTCTCGAGCGACGCGAGGTGTTTTTCCTCCGGGATGGAGCGACCGGGCAGGAAGCGGACGAGCAGCGCGTTGCCGTTCTCGATCACTCCCGTCGGGCTGCCGTCGGCGGCGAAGTGGATCTTTCCGCCCTTGGGGGCCTGGGTCTCGCGCGTCAGGCCGATCGCGGAGAGGGCGGCGGAGTTGAGCACCTGCACGGTGCGGTTGGCGTACTGCCAGGTGAAGACGGCGGGATGCCTCGGTGCGGCCTCGTCCAGGTCGGCGCGGTTCGGCATGCGGCGCTCCTTGATGCGCGTGACGTCGACGCGCGGGAGCTGGATCCACTGCCCGGCCGGGCGTTCCGCGGCGCGCGCCCTCACCCAGTCCTTGATCTCGCCGATCGAGTGGAGCTGGCGGAACGGCTGCTGCGCCTCCCCGCGCGAGGCGCCGGTGGCGTGCACGTGCGACTCGATGAGCCCGGGGACCGCAGTCCGGCCGCCGGCATCGATCGTGCGCGTCGCGGGCCCGGCGAGCCGGCGGATGTCGGCGTCGCTGCCGACCGCGACGAATTTCCCGTCGCGCATCGCGACGGCCGTCGCCGAGGGAGCGGCGGGATCGAGCGTGTGAATCCGGGCGTTGAGCACCACCAGTTCCGCAGGAGCCTGGGCGGCGAGACGCGCGACGAGCAGCGCGGAAAACGAGGCGAGGACGGCCGGGAGGGGGAGGCGGGGCATGGGGAGGAAGGCCGGGGCGCGGCCGGCGCCCGACCCTGCGTAACCCGGTGGTTACCGTCAAGGCACGCGGCCGCGGGCGGGATGCTGCTTAAGTGGGATGCGCGGGGGCGGCTTGACTCGCCGGCGCGTCCGGAAAAAGAGCAGGGCATGCACCTGCCCCTGCTTCCCGCTTCCCTGCGCCCCGCCTCGCTGTGGCTGGCGGCGGTCGTCCTCGGCCTGGCCGGCTGCGGCAAGTCCGAACCGACGCCGGCCGCGCCCGCCGCGGCACTGCCGGCCACGCCACTGTTTGCCACGCTCGAGACCGAAAAGGGCGCGATCGAGATCGAGCTGCTCGCCGGCGAAGCACCGAAGACGGTGGAGAATTTCCGGCTGCTCGCGGAGCGCGGCTACTACAACGGCCTCACCTTTCACCGCATCGTGAAGGGCTTCATGATCCAGGGCGGCGACCCGCAGGGCGACGGGCGCGGCGGCGAGAGCGCGTGGGGCGGCACGTTCGACGACGAAATCAAACGCGAGTCGCCGCTCTACCAGCGCGGGCTCGGCTACAAGCGCGGCGTGGTGGCCATGGCGAACCGTGGGCCGAACACCAACACGAGCCAGTTTTTCATCCTGCACCAGGACTACCCCATGGCGCCGAGCTACACGATCTTCGGCCGCGTGGTGAAGGGGATGGAGGTGGTCGACGCGCTCGCGGAAATTCCCACCCAGCGCGGTCCCGACGGCGGCATGAGCCAGCCGCTCAAGGCGCCGGTGATGCAGCGGGTGACGATCCGGAAGCCGTAGGGTGCAGCAGCGTGTCCCCACGCTGCTGGCTTGGACCGAGGCGGGTGCGATCTCGAGATTGCCGAAGCAGCGTGGGGACACGCTGCTCCACCCAGATCCACCTCCCGCCAGCCAAGCGCACAGGGTGGGACAGCCCGTGTCCCAGGCGCTCGCGTAGGATGCGCCCATGAACTCGAAACGTCGCACCGGTTACGGAGTCTTCGATCTCACGCGCCACGTCGCGCGTCGCCTGCAGCAGGAGTGGGAGGTGGTGGAAAATCCGCCCCGTCCGTCCCTGAGGTCCGGTCGGTCGCCGGCGCGCGGGGAACTGCCGCTGGCCTTCGGGCTGGCATCCGATCGCTCCCTGCGCAGAGAGAAACGCCCGCTTGCGGCGTGACCGCCGGCTCAGGGGGGACGTCAGGCCTTGACGGCGACCGGCCCCTGGAAATCTCCGGCGCGGGGCCGGGCGGCATCGGGATACGAGAAGTGCCGCTTGAGCCGGTTGAGCGGGAACTCGTAGAGGTGCCAGGAGAGGACCGACGTCACGATCGTGAAGACCGTGTAGGTGGCCAGCAGCAGCGGCGTCGAAGCCAGGATGAAGTCCCCGCCGAGAGCCGGCGCCACCTTGGCCACCACCCAGGGCGCGAAGTAGTGGTACACGTACAGGCCATAGCTGATCCGGCCGAGGTAGCGGATCGGTCCGAACGACAGGATCCAGCCGGGCAGCGAGCGGAAACCCAGGGCCGCGCCGGCCACGATCGCCCCGTAGAAGATCACGAGGAAGGTGTGCCCGACGCGGTGACCGTCGGCGTGGGTGGTGAGCCGGGCGAGCGGCACGACACTGACGGCGAGGCCGACGAAACCCACCGCGGCGAGCCACCAGGCGGCCCGGCGCAGGCTGGCATCGCCGCGATAGTGCCGCACGTGCGCGATCAGGCCCCCGACGGCCAGCGCGTCCATGCAGTTGGGCGTGAGGTACCGGAGCGACGTGATCCCGGTCGCAAAGTGCGCTACCGCGAGTCGCGACAACATCGAGCCGGCGATCGTGGCCAGGAGTATGACCCAAAGTGCGCGCCGGCCGGCGACGAGGGCGACGAGCGGCCACAGCAGGTAGAATTGTTCCTCCACGGAGAGGGACCAGAGGTGCAGGAACGGGTCGGTGATGGCGTCCTCGTGCCCGTGGCGGGCATAGTACCAGTTCGAAAGGTAGGACACGTGCCACGGCCAGGTTTCACGGATCGGTCCCATGCCGATGAGCAGGGCCACGGCGAGCACGCCGTAGAACAGGGGAAAGATCCGCAGGAATCGCCGGGCGTAGAAGACGCGCAGGGACTGGCCGAGCGTGACGCCCGAATCCGCGGGCCGCGTGCGCAGGAGAATCCCGGTGATGAGAAAGCCGCTGAGCACGAAGAAGAGCTGCACCCCGGTCCCCCACGGCACGATTCCGGCCAGGTAGTTGGGCGTCCAGTGCGAGATTGCCACGGCCGTGACCGCGAGCGTGCGCAACCCATCGAGCTGCGGCATGTGCTCCGGGGTGGCGGCAGGCGTCATGATCGAGGATGGGAGCGCATTCGCCGTGGATGGTTCCGCCGTAACGGTGTGGCAGGGGGCGGCGGCAGCGCAAGGTCCTTGCGGTCCGGATCGGTAACAAGACGGATACGTACCTCCGCCGCACGAAAGTGGCAGGGATGTCCCGGTGCGCGGGCGCGCCGGACGCGTTATCCTCCCGGACTTCCTCCATGGCGCCACTCGTTGCTGATCCGCGGCCGATCTTCGGTGGCAGCTGGCCGCGTATCCGGGTGCGGGGCGACAGAAGCCTCGACCGGGCGGCTTGCCCTGCTACGGCTTCCGCGATGGCGCGACCGCCTTCCACCTTCGCCTCTGTCCTCCCGCTGCGCCCGGCGTTCAGGGCGGCGGGGGGCGCGCTGCTGCTGCTGATCGCGACCGGGACCGCGCGGCTGCCGGCGGCCGACCTCCGGGCGCTGAGCGACGTCGCGCGGCTGTCGTCGGAACAGGCCTCCGCCGGCGCCGCCGTGAGCGTGCAGGGCATCGTTTCGTTCGTGGAATCCGATCGCATCACGTTGCAGGATGACACCGCCGGCCTGTTCGTGCGGTGGCGCGGCGGAGAAACGGTGGCGCCCGGAGCGCGGGTGCGGGTGACGGGCCGCACCGAGGCCGGACTCTACCTGTCGGGACTGGAGGCGACGAATGTGGAGGTGATCGGGCATGGGACGCTGCCACCCGCACGCGATGCCAGTTACGACGACCTGCTGGCCGGGCGCTACTTCTGCCAGCGCGTCGCACTCGAGGGCGTGGTCCGGTCCGTCACGGCCCTCAGCCCCACCCGCAGCCTGCTGCGGCTGGCGCCGGGCACGCGGGTGGTGGACGTGTGGGTGGAGGCGCCGCTGCCGGCGGGGAGGGCGTTGATCGACAGTGTCGTGCGCGTCGAGGGTGTCGCGCTGGGCTCGATCAACAACCGTCGGCAGCTGGTGCAGCCTTACGTCCGCGCCGCCGGCTGGTCCGCCGTCGTCGTCCGCCGCTCCGCGCCGCCCGAAAACGAGATTCCGCGGATCTCGCCGCGCGAGCTGCTCACCGTCAACGCGAGCGCCTCGGGCGGGCGCGTCCGGATCGAGGGCGTGGTCATGGCCGTCTTTGCCCGCGGCATGCTCTACCTGCGCAGCGGCGGCGCGGCACTCGGGGTGCGGCTTGCGCCGCCCGAGCCGGTGGAGGTCGGCGACACCGTCGACGTGGTGGGTTTCCCGGAAATGGGCCGGTTCACGCCCGCGCTGGCCGACGCCCGGCTCGTGGGCCGCCGGCCCGGCGCGCCCCCGGCGCCGGTGCAGCTTCGGATCGAGGAGTTGTTTCGCGGCTCCTACGACAATGACCTCGTGTCCGTGACGGCGCGGGTCACCGATTCCTTCCGGGCCGAGCGCGAGCGAACGCTGGTCCTGCAGGAGAACGAGCGCCGCGTGCGCGTGGGCCTGCTGCATGCCGACATCGACATCCCCGTCGGCAGCCTGGTGCGCGTCGCGGGGATCTCGCGGGTGAATCTCACCGAGGGCGTGGGCGACAGCTCCCAGCCCGAGGCGATCAGCCTCTATGTCCGCTCGCCGGCCGACGTCGAAATCCTGCAACGGCCCTCGGTCTGGACGGTGCGGCGGCTGGGACTGATCTCCGCCGCGCTGCTGGGCGTCATGCTGCTGGCCGCGCTCTGGATCGCCCTGCTGCGACGCCAGGTGCAGCGGCAGGCCAAGGCGGCCCGGCGCCGGATCGAGACCGAAGTGATCCTCGAGGAACGCAACCGGCTCGCCCGGGATTTTCACGATACGCTCGAGCAGGAGCTGGTCGGACTCGGCCTGCGGCTCGATGCGCTCGACGCTCCCGACCTCGACGCGCGGCACCGCGGCCTGATCCAGACGGCACGCAGCCTGGTATCCCGCATCCAGGCCGAGACACGGAATCTGGTCAGCGACCTCCGCAACGCGCCGGGCAGCCTCGGTGACCTCGCCTCGGCGCTCGAGGAGTTGCTCGAACTCAACGCTCCGGGCGGCGGAGCCACGGTCGCACTCGAGATCGCCGGGCCGCTGCCGCTCCTGCCGGCCGCGGTCGTGCACCACCTGCGCATGATCGCGCGCGAGTCGGTCACGAACGCGCTCAAGCATTCCGGCGCGGCCCGGATCGAAGTGCGGGCGGCCCGCGAGGGCGACGGCTGGCTGGCGCTGACGATCCGGGATGACGGCCGGGGTTTTGACGTCGCGCGCGAGACCCACGGCAAGTCCGGCCACTATGGCTGCGTCGGGCTGCGGGAGCGCAGCGCCCGCCTTGGCGCCACGATGGCGTGGCACAGCACCCCGGGCGCCGGCACCCTCGTCGAAGTACGCATGCCGCTGGCTCCGTCGGCCGCGCCTGCGGGCGAGCCGGCCGCCGCTTACGCCCTCGGCGCAACCGGCATCGGAGGGCGGACATGAGCGGAGGCGAGGCGCGGCTCACGGTCATGATCGTGGACGACCACTTCATCGTCCGCAGCGGACTCGTCGCCGCCCTGGAAGCCGCCGGCGGCGTCACGATCGCGGGCGAAGCCGAGCGCGGCGACGAGGTCGTGCGGGTTTACCAGCAGTGCCGGCCCGCCGTGGTCCTCCTCGATCTCCAGCTTCCCGGGCTCTCCGGCGTGGAGGCGACGCGGGCGCTCCTGACCCATGATCCCGAGGCGCGCGTGCTGCTGTTTTCCACGTTCGTGCGCGATGACGAACTCCAGGCGGCCTTCGCGGCGGGGGCGCTCGGCTACCTGCACAAGTCGGCGCATCGCGACGAACTGCTCGTCGCGCTCCGGCGGGTCGCCGCCGGCGAGATGTACGTGCCCGCCGCGGTGCTGCGCCGCCTGGCCGCACTGCGCGTCGGACCCGCGATCACCGCCAAGGAACGCGAGGTGCTCGCCCATATCGCCGCTGGCCGGGCAAACAAGGAGATCGCGCAGCAGCTCGGCGTGTCGGAGGACACCATCAAGCGACACGTCAGCAACATCCTCGAAAAGATGCAGGTCAACGACCGCGCCCAGGCGGTGGTCGAAGCCATCCGCCGCGGCATCGTGCGCATGGCGGAGTAGGCGCCCCTGGCTCCGTGGCCGGGCCGCCGCCCGCCTCCGGGCGGGTGACGTGAAAGTTTGCTTCCGCCCCCCACGAAAGAGGGAGAGATTAGCCCCTGTCGCCGGAGCGGCTGGCTGATAGCCTCTCCTCAACGCGCGCTCCCCATGGTTCCGTCCACCCCGCCTCCGATCGTCCTCTCCTCCGTTCGCACCGCCGTGGTGCTGTGGGCGGCGGTGCTCGGCGGGCACCTGGGCGCGGCGGAATCGCGGGCGCGGGTTTCGTTCAACGACCATGTCCAGCCGGTGCTGTCGGAGTACTGTTTCCACTGCCACGGGCCCGACGCCGGCTCGCGCAAGGCCGACCTCCGGCTCGACCGCGCAGAGTTCGCTTTTCTCCCGCGGAAGGACGGCGGGCCGGCCATTGTCCGGGGCGATCCCGAGGCGAGCCCGCTGTGGCGCCGGATCACGGCGAAGGATCCCGACGTGGTCATGCCGCCGCCGGAGGCCCACAAGACCCTCGAGCCGAAGCATGTCGCGCTGCTGCGGCAGTGGATCGCCGAGGGCGCGGAGTATCAGGAGCACTGGGCCTTCATCCCGCCGGTGCGTGAGCCCGAGCCAGCCGTGCGGCAGCAGTCGTGGGTCCGCCACCCGATCGACCGGTTCGTGCTCGCGCGGCTGGAGCAGGCGGGCTTCACCGGCGCGCCCGAAGCCGACCGGCACGCGTTGCTGCGGCGGGTGACGTTTGACCTGACGGGCCTGCCGCCCACGCCCGCGGAGATCGGCGAGTTCGTGTCGGACCGTGCGCCCGGGGCGTACGAACGCGTCGTGGAGCGGCTGCTCGCGAGCCCGCGCTTCGGCGAACACCGGGCGCGCTACTGGCTCGATGCAGTGCGGTACGGCGACACCAACGGCCAGCACGCGGACAACCTCCGGCACACCTGGCCGTTTCGCGACTACGTCATCGCCGCCTACAACGAGAACAAGCCGTACGACCAGTTCGTGCTCGAACAGCTCGCCGGCGACCTGCTGCCGCCGACGCGCGTCGACCAGCTCGTGGCCTCGCAGTACAACCGGATGCACACCACGACCAACGAGGGCGGCTCCGTGGTGGAGGAGATCTACCTGCACAAGCTCAAGGACCGGACCCAGACGACCGCCTCGGTCTTCCTGGGGCTCACGATGGCGTGCGCCGCCTGCCACGATCACAAGTTCGACCCGATCACGCAGGACGACTTCTACCGGCTGAGCGCCTTCTTCAACAACATGCCGGACAGCGTCTACGACGCCAACCAGGCGTTCTCCTACCCGACGGTCACCGTTCCCCGGCCGGAGAAGAAAGCCGAGGCGGAGCGCATCCTTGGGCTGAAAGCCGACGCGGAGCGGAAGCTGCTCGCCCGCACGGGCCGGGCCGGCGCCCTGTTGCAGGCTTGGATCGCCGCTGGCGGCGAGACCGCCCCGCGCCCGGTGGCCGAGACCGGCCTGCACGCGCGCTTCCGGCTCGACGAGGCGGAGGGCCGGGACGTGCGCAACTCGGCTCCCGGCGCGCAGCCCGGCACTTACAGGCTCAAGGGGATGGATGAGGCCTGGGGCGGATCGACGCGTCCCGTGAAGCATTGGACGGGGCTGCGTTTTGGCATCCAGACGGCGCTCGAAGCGCCGACGCTCGGGGATTTCGAACGGGACCAGGCCTTCTCGGTCAGCGGCTGGTTCCTCCCGCGCGAACGCAGCGGCACCACCAGCGGGGCCTTCGTTTCCCGGATGGCGACCGCGGAGGAAAATCGCGGCTGGGATCTCTTCTGGCAGAGCGCGCCGACGCGCCGGCCCGCGCCGAAGAAGTCCGGCGAGCCCAAGAAAGGCGGAAAGGCGGAGAAGGCCGAGGTCGTGGTGGATGACGACGATGTCGAGAACCGGCCCGAGCCGGAGGGCTTTCTCGTCGCCAACCTGATCCACCGGGAACGGAAGAACGCGATCTCCGTGCGCTCGAGGCAGCGCATCAGCCGGAAAGAGTGGGTGCACCTCGCGTTCACCTACGACGGTTCGGGCAAGGCGGCCGGCGTGAAGCTCTACATCAACGGCCGGCCGCAGGAGGTGGAGGTGATCACGGATACGCTCGACGGCTCCATCCGAACGTCGGCTCCGTTCCAGCTCGCGCGCCGGACCGGCGGCAGCGCCTCGCCGGAGACCTGCTTCCAGGACGTGCGCGTCTACACGCGCGAGCTCGCGGCCGACGAGGTCGCGCGCCTGCCGCACGAGGACCTGGCGGCGGAGGTGGTGCGCCGGCCGATGGCGGAGTGGAACGAGGACGAGCGGAAGATCGCCGCGGATTTCTTCTTCCAGCATGTCGACCGCCCGGCGATGGACCTCCGCGCGGAGATCGCGCGGCGCGAGACGGAGTTTCAGCGCGCCACCGCCGGCGGTTTCGTCATGTCGATCTCGAAGGAGCGCGAGTCGCGCCCGGTCGGCTTCGCGCTGCACCGCGGCTCCTACGACGCGATCCGCGCGCGGGTCGAGGCGGGCGTGCCGGCGGTGCTGCCGCCGCTGCCGGCCGATGCGCCACGCAACCGGCTCGGCTTCGCGCAGTGGCTCGTCAGCGCGGAAAATCCGCTGACGTCCCGCGTGATCGTGAACCGCATGTGGCAGGAGCTGTTCGGCGAGGGCATCGTCGAGACGCCCGAGAACTTCGGCATCGTCGGATCGCGCCCGACCAACCGCGCGCTGCTCGACTGGCTCGCGGTCGATTTCCGGGAGAGCGGCTGGGACGTGAAGCGCTTCTATCGCCAGGTCGTGCTCTCGGCGACCTACCGGCAGTCGGCGCGGATCGCGCCGGAGCTGCTCGCGGCGGATCCGTACAACCGGCTGCTCGGCCGCGGGCCGCGTTACCGGATGGACGCGGAGATGCTGCGCGACCAGGCCCTGGCGGCGAGCGGGTTGCTCGTCGAGAAGCTCGGCGGTCCCGGCGTGCGGCCCTACCAGGTCGCGGGCGTGTGGGAAACCGTGGCCGTCGTCGGTCAGAGCAACACCCGCGACTACGTGCCCGACGCGGGCGAGGGGCTGTATCGGCGCAGCGTGTATAACTTCTGGAAACGCACCGCGCCGAATCCCGTGCTCGAGACCTTCGACGCGCCGAAGCGCGACGTGTGCGTGCTGCGCCGAGAACGCACCAGCACGCCGCTGCAGGCGCTGGTGATGGAGAATGCCACCGACTACCTCGAGGCTTCGCGGCACCTGGCCGCCCATGCCCTGCGCCTGCCCGACGCCGGCGAGGAGCAGCGGATCGAGACGATGAGCCTGCGGGTGCTGGGGCGCCCGCTCGGAGCGGCGCGCCGGCAGGCGCTGCAGCGTTCGCTGGCGGGGTACCGGCTGCATTTCGCGAACGTGGACGACGCCCGCGCCTTCCTCGCGCAGGGTGCGAGTCCCGTCGATCCCGGCCTCGAGCCGCGCGAGCACGCCGCGTGGATGCTGCTCGCCAGCCAGCTCTTCAACACGGACTACGCGCTCAACAAGTAAACCGCCGCCGCCATGCCCGATTTCCCGCTCGACTCCCGTCACGTCGTCACGATTCCCGCCGGCGGCTCGCGTGAGTATTTCGACCTGCAGACCCGCCGGCAGTTCTTCGGCCGGATGGCCGGGGGCCTCGGCGGTGCCGCGCTGACCGCGCTCGCGGGCAACTCCCTGCTCGGCGCCTTCTCCCGCGCCCGCGCCGAGGGCCTGCTCCCGCCCGGCAGCGAGCGGCTGCCGCACTTCGCACCGAAGGCGAAACGGGCGATCTACCTGTTCATGGGCGGAGCGCCGTCGCAGATCGACCTCTTCGATTACAAGCCGCAGATCGCGGACCGCTTCGACCAGGACCTGCCGCCTTCGATCCTCGGCACGGGCCAGCGCAACGCCTCCAACATCCGCCAGCCGCGCCTCGCCGTCGTCCCCTCGCCGTATCGGTTCCAGCAGCACGGCAAGTGCGGCACCTGGGTGAGCGAGCTGCTGCCGTGGACGGCGAAGATGGTCGACGACATCGCGCTCATCAAGAGCCTCCAGACCGACATCCTGAACCACAACTCCGCGGTCACGCTCATCCTCACCGGCAACGCCGTGGCGGGTAAGGCCTCGATCGGCGCGTGGGTGTCCTACGGCCTCGGCCGCGCCAACGAGAACCTGCCGACATTCGTGGTCCTCGTGTCGAAGGCGCCGACGCCGAATGGCGAGGGCGTGCAGGCGGTGTTTCCCAACTTCTGGGGCAGCGGTTTCCTCCCGGCGACCAACTCGGGCGTCGTGCTCCGCTCCGAGGGCGACCCCGTGTTGTACCTCAAGGATCCCAGGGGGCTTTCGCGCGATGCGCGGCGGGCGATGCTCGACGGCGTGCAGGCGATGAACGCGGAGGCCTACGAGGAGATCGGCGATCCCGCGATTCACGCGCGCATCGAGGAATACGAGATGGCGTTCCGGATGCAGGCGACGGTGCCGGAGCTGACCGATCTCAGCGACGAGACGGCGGAGACGTTCGCGCTCTACGGCCCCGATGCGCGCACCCCGGGGACCTTCGCCCACAATTGCCTCATGGCGCGCCGCATGGCCGAGCGCGGGGTGCGATTCACCCAGGTCTTCGCCCGCGGGTGGGATTCGCACCGGAGCCTGCCGAAAAACCTGCCGCTGCTCGCGAAGGACATCGACCAGCCGAGCTACGCGCTGGTCACCGACCTCAAGCGCCGCGGCCTGCTCGAGGACACGCTGGTCGTCTGGGGCGGCGAGTTCGGACGCACGGTCTACAGCGAGGGCGCGCTCAAGCGCGACGACTTCGGCCGCGACCACCACGGGAAGTGCTTCACCATGTGGCTGGCCGGTGGCGGCATCAAACCCGGCATCGTGCACGGCGAGACCGACGACTTCAGCTTCAACTCGATCCGCGACATCGCGCACGTGCGCGACCTCAACGCCACGATCCTGCAGCAGCTCGGCCTCGATCACAACCGGCTCACGTTCAAGTTCGAGGGCCTCGACCAGAAGCTCACCGGCACCGCCCCGGCCAAGGTCATCACCGGGCTCCTCGCGTGAGCCGGGCCCGCGGGATGCCAGCGTCGCACCAGGCCGGCTTCGCCCGGCGGAGGCTTTTCCCGCCGGCGGCCGCGTGCCTGCTGGCGGCGGGCGCGCTCGCGGGAGACGCGGCGGCGGGCCCGGCGACATCCTGGTACGCGCTGCGCGTGCAGCCGATCCTCGACCGGCATTGCGTCTCGTGCCACGGCCCGGAGAAGGTGCGCGCCGAGCTGAGGCTCGACTCGTATGCCGCCCTCCACCGCGGCGGCGCGGGAGGCGCCGTGGTGCAGCCCGGACAGCCGGAGCGGAGCGAACTGCTCCGGCGCGTCACGCTGCCCGCCGACCACGACGACGTGATGCCGTCCGACGGCAAGCCGCTGCTCGCGCCGGAGCAGACCGGCGTGCTCGCGCGCTGGATCAAGGCGGGAGCCTCCCCCGAAGCGCCGCCTCCGCCGGGCGAGGAACCGCCGGCCGTGGCCGCGCTCCGGCCCGCCGCGCCCGATTACCGCCCGTTCCTGCCGCGGCTCGCGGCGCTGCAGGAGGAGTTCGGCGTGCGGCTCGTCCCGGTCTCGCAGCAACCGACTGACGGGTTGATCCTGCGGACCGTGAGCGCTCCCGCCCGGGTCGACGACGCCGTGCTGGCCCGCATCGCGGCCTCGGAGATCGCACCGTTGATCGTCGACGCGGAGCTCGCCCGCACGCGGGTTTCCGATGCGGCGCTCCCGGCGCTGGCGCGTTTCCCGAACCTCGCCCGGCTCGACCTGGCCCGCACCGCCGTGACCTCGACCGCGCTCGGCGCGCTCGCGCCCCTCGCGCGGTTGCGCTCGCTCAACCTCGCGGGCACGCGGATCGACGCGACCGCGCGCGACCGCCTGCGCCAGCTCCCGGCGCTGGAGCAGCTTCACGTCTTCGGCACGCCGCTGGCGGACGCGTCGCCCTGAGCCGGTGGTAGGTGGCCGCCTTTCCCCAGGCGGCTGACGTACGACGGACTCCTCCGCAGCGGCTCGAGGACATGCCGCTCCCCGTTGCCGCACGGCCGATTTTTTCGATAGAGTGAAGGCCCGCTGCACCGTTCCGATTGAGCGCATTGCGGACGCGGGCCCGCGGCGGCCGCGACGATTCCGGCGGGGACCTCGCTTGAGTTGCCCGCGAAGGCGGTCAGGGTATGGCGTCTCCGCCCCGCCTCATGCGATACCTGCTCTCCTGGACTCTGCTCGCGCTTTCAATGGGCCTTTCCCCGGCCGCCGCCGCGCCGCACGTCGTCGTGATCCTGGCCGACGACATGGGCTGGGCCGATCTCGGCGCCGATGGCTCGGGCATCGACACGCCGCACCTCGACCGGCTCGCGCAGGAGGGCGTGAAGCTCACGCGGTTCTACGCCTCCGCGCCGATGTGCTCGCCGACTCGGGCGGCGCTCCTCACCGGACGCTATCCGCACAGCGTCGGCATGCCGGAGCTGGCGAGCAAGGTGGCGCGGCCGCCGGTGCCGTTGCTGGCCCTCGCCCATGCCGCCGTGACGATTCCCGAGGCGCTCCGGCCCGCGGGCTACCGCAGCATCGCGGTGGGGAAATGGCATCTCGGCTTCACGCCGCGGGATTTTCCTTCGCACCACGGCTTCGACGAGTTCTGGGGCTCGCTGCTCGGCACGCCCGGCTTCTGGCAGCCCAGGGACACGTTTCACAACGACCGGCCGGTCGAGGTCGCACCTGGCGTGCACTATACGGACGCGCTGTCCGACCGGGCGGCCGGTTACGTGCAGGCGCATCCGGCGGGCGGACCGCCGCTCTTCCTCTACCTGGCCTACAACGCGCCGCACTATCCGCTCGAGGCGCCGGCGGCGCTCGTGAACAAGTACCGGCGCAAGTTTCCGGACCGCGGCTTTTTCGCCGTGTACGCGGCGATGGTCGAGCAGATGGACGCGGGCATCGGACGGGTCCTCCAGGCGCTCGAGGAACGCCGGATGGCGCGCGACACGCTGGTGGTGTTCACCTCCGACAACGGCCCTTCGGCGGAACCCGTCGCGTACGGGCCCGAAGGCGCGGACTACTCCAACGGGCCGCTGCAGGGCTACAAGTTCTCCACCCACGAGGGCGGGATCCGGGTGCCGTTCCTCGCCCGCTGGCCGGGCCGGATCCCGGCGGGAACGCGCCACGACGCGCCCGCGATCACGATGGACCTGCTGCCGACCGTGCTGGCGGCGGCGGGGGTGACGCCCGCCGCCGGCCACGAGATCGACGGCGCCTCGATCCTGCCGCTGCTGACGCGCGGCGAACCGCCCCGGAGGGCGCAGCCGGCCTTGTATTGGGAGAACCAGCACAATGCGGCCGTGCTCGCGGGCGAGTGGAAGCTCGTGCATCCGTTTTACGGCACCCCGAGGCTGTACCGCGTGGCCGATGACATCGGCGAGGCCAACGATCTGGCCGCGCGGCATCCCGAGAAAGTGGCCGAGTTGCTCGCGCTCCACGCGGCGTGGAAGGAGCGCCATTATCCGAACCCCGTCGCGCGCCAGCTCAAGAAATCGTCGTACATCTTTCCCGATCCCCCGCGGGGCCGCGCTCCCGCCTCGAAATGACGCGGGCGGTCCGCCGGCGGGTCGGGGCGGATCAGGGACGCAGCCGCTGCAGCAGCAGGACCCAGTCTTCCATCGCGGGCGCCGGGCAGTCGGGTAAGATCATGGTCCCCCCGCCGCCCACGACGGTCCCGGCGGCGGCGAATTCCCCCTGACGCGGATCGAACCATCGCGCGGTCCAGTCACCCGCGGAAGAGGGCAGCGTGAGCGCGATTCGCCGCCCGCCATTGCCGCGCGGCAGATAAACGAGCACGGTGTCGTCGTCGGCCGCGGCGTGCGGGGGCGTGAGGTCGGAGGAGGACGGAGGCGGGACGGCGCGATCGTCCGCCCGCAACCCGCCGCGAACCGGCGCCAGCCGCCACCAGGGCAGCGGGGCGAGAAGCCGGCGCACGGGCGCGAGCTGGCGGGAGCCGGGGAACGCGAGGGCCTGCCGCCAGGGCACGGTCTCCCGGGTAAGCTTGCCCGGTTCACCGTTTGGATCATCGGGATCGTAGAACTGCCAGAGCCCCTGGGCGCCGTAGCCGTAGCCGGCGGCGCCGTTGAGGAAGGCGACCCAGGCCTGCCAGCGCGCATGATACGCGGCGTCGGGATCGTCCGCGGTCTCGTAGAAGGCCTCGGAGCAGAAGACCGGCAGCGGCGGGGCGAGGGCGCGGTCCGCCGCGAGCCGGAGCACGATGTTGGGCATGCGGTCGCGGCTCTGTCCGGTCTGCAGCCAATGATGGTCGAGCCAGGGTTCGCCGTGAAAGGCGCGCGAGGACTGCTGGTGGTGCGGCGGCGGCCAGTTGAGTTGGGCGCTCGGGTGGATCGAGACCGGCCGGCCGTAAGGGTTGTGCTGCTGCATCGCCGCCCCGAGCGCCGAGAGATCCGCCGGAGTCCAGCCGCAATCCTTGAAAACGTATTGATACTCCCCGGCGACGCTCCAGAGCGCGTTGAAGGCGCCGTAACGGACCGCGCAATACGCGGTGGCGCGGAGTGCCGTCTCGAGGGTGAAGCGATTGCGCTTCGTCTTGCCCCACCAGGTGGTCGGCACGGCGGCGACCAGTCCGCGATCCCACAACGCGCGCATCCGCCGGTCGAGGGCGGCGAAGAACGCGGGCTCGAGCTGGGTCACGGCCTCGTCGGCGAAGGCCTTGCCGCCCTCGTTGCGATGTCCGGGCGCGTCGGGGTAGTCGCCGTAGCCGTGGAAGTACTGCAGCAGGACGGCGGTGAAGCCCTTGGCCTGGCGGTCGGCGAGGTACTGGAAGAACGGACCGTCTTCGCGCTCGCCAAGGCCGCAACGGGCGGTGCTGGCGGCCCAGAGCGTGTCGGCAAGGAGCAGAAAGGGAGTGCCGTCGGCGTACGAGAAATGACGCTCGCCCGGGCGGACGCGGACGGCACCCCGCAGATTCGGATTGTGGTCGAGTTCGGCGGCGCTGGCGGCCCGGGCGACGATCCGGCCGGAATGCCCGTCGAGACCGCGATCGCGCGAACGCGTGCGGTAGGTCCAGAGGCCGGGAGCCGGCGCCGCGAAGCGCACCAGCCAGCGGCTCCCGCCATCCCAGCAGCCTGCGACCGTCATGACAGCCTTGCTGTCGTCGGCGGTGAACTCGGCGGTGACCGGAAATTCCCACCAGGGGTGCGGCTCTGCCGCGTGAAAAACCAAGTCGACCGGCTCCCAGGCTCGGGTGGACCGAACCTCCTCCGCCGGCGCCGGGGCCGTCGCCAGCCACAGGACCATGGCGGCGACAGGCAAAGCGAAGCGGCGAACCCGAGGCATGACGCGCGCGGTGAGACGGAGTCGTGAGGCGGGAAGGCGCGGGCAGGTGAAGTCGAGCGGGCCCGGGGCGACTGGCCGCGGGCCGCTCGTCCCGGCGGACGATCGCGTCACCAGCCAAATCCCGCCAAGTCGTACTCCTCCCCGCGTTCGAGGTAGATCAGGGCGAGAAAGAGCAGGCCGATGCCGTCCACGGCGTCGCAGCGATCCTCCCCGGGATGCGACCGGAACATGCCCGTGCTGCGGTGGTGCAGGTGGCCCACCGCCTCGGCGGCCAGCGCTTTCGCCTGCTCGAAGTAGGCCGGCTCGCCGAGGGCGTGCGCGGCCCGGAGCAGGAACCGGATGCAGCGGCCGTATTGGTCGGCGTAGGCGCCCTGGCCGCCGTTCGCCGGCGTGCTCTGCCGGATGAAGGCGGCCCAGCGACGCACGCCTTCGAGGAACTGCGGCTCCCGCGTCCGCTGGTGGAGCGTCAGGGCCGCCTCGGCCATCGCCATCGGGTAGTTGTGGGTGGGGAAGAGCGGTTCCCATAGGTCGGCATATTCCCCCGGCTGGTAGATGGTCTCCGCGCCGTCCTTCGCGGTGCGCTCGGGCTTGCGCGGCGTGCCGTCGACGTAGCTGAGCTGGCCGAAATAGCGGCCGGTCTTCGCGTCGTAACCATATTTCAGGTACGCCGAGACCGCGGCGCGCGCCATGTCGGCGAACTCCTGCCGGCCCGTGTAGTCGGCGCTGCGCAGCAGGCAGTTGGCCCAGAGGCCGGATTCGGTGGTGGCGGCGTGAAAGTCCCAGCGCTGCTGCGGGCCGGACTGGTTCTGCAGCAGGCCGGTCTTCTCGCCGCGGTGAGCGAAGCTGTAGCGGGCCACTGCCAGCGCCCGCTCGACGAGCCAGGGGTCGCGATGACCGGTCTTCGCGCTCAGCCAGGCCAGCGACTCGCAGAGGACGCCGCCGGATTCGATGAACGGGTAGGTGCCGGGGAACTTCGGCTCCGGCGGGGTGGTGGCTTTGATGCTGGCGTGCCGGTCGAAGTACCCCGTCTTGGGATCGAGCACGTATTGCACGCCCATCGTGCGGATGCAGCGCTCGGTCGCCGCGGGCGAGATGCGCCAGAACAGGTCCCACGCCACGGGCAGCGGGCGGGTCTCGAAATGACTGCCGCTGAAGCCGACGATCTGGTCGGTGAAGACGTCGTAGTAGAGGTGGTTGCCCCAGAGGAAGAGTCCGTTCGCCTCGGAGACGCAGAGCCGCAGGAAGTCCCGCAGGTAGCGTTCGGCGAACGCGGCGTACCGGCCGTCCCCGGTGAGCTGCGAAAGCTGGAGGGCCGCGATCACCGCCGGCTGTTCCCAATAGAGGTTGCTGCCGCGCGGCGCGTGGATTTCGCGGTAGGTGCGCTTGATGGCGGGATCGGGCCGCTCGGGCTGCCCGCCCCGCATGACGTCGACGGCGGCCAGCCACAGGTCGGTGGTTTTCGGGCCGTAGCGATCGGTGCCAACCTCCATCATGCGGTCGTAGTGCCGCCGGATGAGCGCCTGATAGCCCGCGGAGTCGTCGCGGAATCGCGCCCCGCCCGCGGCGGGTGGCGTCGCGGCGGCCGCGAGGCCGGCGGCGCTGCCGAGAATCAGGGCGAGGATCGCCGCGACGCGCGGGCGGCGGGTGCGGGCGGCGCGGACGGCGCGCGAGGGGAGGGGTGGCGGCATCGGTCAGTAGGCCACGGAGGCGGTCAGCGTGACTTTGCGCGGGGCATTCATGTAGGTCGCGACGCGGATCACACCGTCGGTGCTGCGCGGGCGGAAGACGACCTTGTTCACGTCGAAAAGATTGGCGACGTTCAACTGCAGGGTGGCGCGTGTTCTGCCCCAGAGCTTCACCGAGTGGAGCGCGAAGAGGTCGTTGTTCAGCCGGTCGGGATAGAAGAAGATCTTCCGCTTCCCCCCATCGGAGGCGTCCGTGTAGGCGTAGGTGCGAAAATCAAGCCGCAACGAGGACGACAGGCCCACCACCAGCCCGCGCAGCCGGCCCTCGGTGAACCGATAGCGGTTGATCACGCTGATGTTGTGCTCGGCGTAACCGACGGTCGGCTCGCCGGCGCGGCGCACGACGAGGCTGTCGGCCGGCGGCGTGAACCCGAGTTGGTGGGAGCCGATGCCCAGGCCGGTGCGTCCGGTGCCGACGCCCGGCGTGCGGAGGAAGAGCGTGTCGGCGTTGAGGATCTGGCCGGAGACGGCGTCGAGGCTGGCGAAGTAGGGGCTGTTGCGATCCCGCAGCATGGCGACGGAGAGCGGGATCATCGCCGAGTTCGGCACGGCGGGATTGGACGGCACCATGAGGGGCGACAGGGAGCCGCCGGCGGCCTTGACCGCCACGACCTGGGCGCCGGCGGAGGTCATGGTATTGAACTCGTCGTTGTAGAAGACCGGCAGGCGGACGTTCGTGCGCTCGCTGCCGTCGGCATTGGCGTAGTTGAGACGAATCTCCCAGTTGCGCGTGGCCTTGACCGAAAGGGAGGCGCCGAAGCCGTCGGCCGTCTTGCTGTAGAGATACGACCCGCCGCCGTTGCGGCCGTTGATGCCGTCGGGGTCGATGTCGTCGCGCAGGCTGCCCAGGCTGGCGGTGAAGTTGCGCGCTTCCGAGACGTAGTAGCTCGCGTTGCCGGAGAGGCGACCTTCCCAGAGGTCGAACTTGAGCCCGGCCTCGCGGCTCACGCCCTCGCCGGACGGGAGCGGCTGGTTGTAGATGTCGCGATCGCTGCTGAAGTTGATCTTGGCGTTGGTGGCGTAGTTGACGTAGCCCCGCAGCCCCTTCACCGGCGTGTCGAAGACGACCCCGGTGGTAAGGCTGTCGAAGTTGACCGGGCCATAGCCGACGAGGGTGTTGCGGCGGATGGTGTCGGCTTCCTCGAAGCGGGCGCCGACCATCGTGTCGATGCGACCGCGCCAGAAGCGGCTGAACAGGCTGAACCCGGCCCCGGTCTCGCGGGTGTCGTCGCGGTAGAACGCCGTGCTCGTGCTGGCGCCGTTGGCCCCGATCGGGCCGGAGACGCCGAGCGGGTTGGCCGCGGTGGCCGCGACGGCTCCCGGGTAGATGATGGGAAGGTACTTGTAGGTGCGCCCGTTGGGATGGTGGACGACATTCACGGGCCAGTCGCCGCCGCCGGTGAGGGCGGTGGGGAAGGCCTTCACCCACACCGCCGGCATCGCGTTGCGCCCCGACTCGGCGGTGGCGATCCGCGCGAAGTCCTGAATGACGCCGCCATTGCCATCGAGTTCGTAGAAGCGCATCGGCGTCTGGCTCTGCCACGACCAGACGTCCTGGACGAAGGCGTTCATGGCGTGGCTGCCCCAGCGGCCGAGGTTGCGTTGGTAGGCGACGGTGGCGCGATAGCCGCGGGAGCCCGCGCGCAGCCCATTGGGATTGTTGAACGTGGTATTGAGCGCCCAGGCGCGGCCGAGCTGGCCGTTCTCGTCCCGGTAGAGGTTGCCGGGAGCGTCGGGCGTGAAGACGGTCGAGGCGCTGGGCGAAAGTCCGTCGTTCTGCCGGGTGTCGTGAGCATAGGAAAGCTGGAACGCGAGCCGGTCGGTGAGGGCCGTCTCCAGGGTGACGGCGCGCACCTCGTGGGTGTAGTTGTCGCGCCGGTACACGCCGAACGCGGAATCGTTGGTGACCAGGCTCAGCGTGCCACCGGTGAGCTCGGTGACGCCCGGGACCGTCATCAGGTAGGCGAGGCTCTGGTTGTCGAGCAGCTCGCCGTTCGACATCCGTACCGCCGGGTTGGCGCGCAGGGTGCCGCCGTTGGCGAGCACGGCATTGCGCACCAGATGGCGGTATTCGGCCCGCAAGGTCACCCGCTTGAGCGGCTGGAGGGTGGTGGCGAGGTGAAGACCCTCGTTCTTGTGGCCCAGGATGGGGCGGAACAGCTTGGTCTCGCCCTTGACCGCGTTGACCCGCAGGGCGAGCAGGCGGGTGCCGATGTTGCCGTCGAACGTGTACCGTTCCGAGCCCTCCGAATCGAACTGGGCGCCGATCTTCGCGGAGATGCGGTTGAGGTAGGCGCGCTTCGCGGAGACGTTGACCACGCCGCCGGCGTCACCGGAACCGAAGAGCAGCGAATTGGACCCCTGCAGGGCCTCGACGCGCTCGAGATCGAACGAATCGACGAGCGAGATCTCCGAGCGCAGGAACCCCTCGCGGCGCGGGTTGCTGATGGCGAGGCCCCGGCTGGTGAGGGCCTTGAAGTCGACGCGATCGCCTTCGAGCATGCCGCGCACGTTTTCGCTGCCGCCGGAGATGAGCGGCGGCCCGAGGCCGGCGACGTCCGAGAGCAGCGTGGTGGTGTCCACCACGGCGAGTTCGTCCATCATGCCCCGGTTGAAGACCTTGGCGTCGAGCGGGGTGCGGTTGAGCGCGGTGTTGGTCCCGGTGATGGAGTTGGTGTTGGTGGCGTCGTAGGTGTCGCCGGCGTCCGCCACGACCTCGAAGGGCGTGAGCGTGACGGCGGCCTCCGGGACGGCCGGGCGGGTGCCGGCGGCGGGTGCCGGCGCGGCGGTCTGGGCGGAACCGGGCAGGGCGATCGCGAGCAGCGTGAGGAAGGAGGCGGACTGGGACAGGTTCATGATGCCGTGGGGTCGGAGCGCGGCGCGAATGCGGCGTCCGGAGGCTCGTGAAAGCGCAGCCCGCGGAGCGCGGCAACGCGGCCCTTGCTCATCGTTGAGCACACGCGGAACGAGTGGACGGACCCTACGGGGAAGCGTGACGTGCGCGCTCCGGTTGGCCGCAGGGTTGACGGCGGGCGGCGGGGCGGCGGAATGGGCCGCGTGCGATCAACCCGGCGCCACTTCCTCCGCGGCGGAGCGAGCCTGCTGGCGGGCCTGGTGGCCTGTCGGGCTCGTGCGGCGGAGGTTTCGCGACCGCCGGCGTATCTGCGGGGATATGAAGGCGCCGGGGTGCAAGGCGGACCGCGGGCGGCGGCCCTGGCGTGGTTTCGCGCCGCCCGGCTCGGGCTTTTCGTCCACTACAATTGCACCAGCCTGCTCCCCGGCGGAAAATTCGATCCGCTGCCCCCGGGCGTGACCTTCGCGGACCTGTGCGCGCGCTTCCGGGCCGAGCGCTTCGATGCGGAAGAGATCGCCGACCTCGCCGTCGCGGCCGGCGCGCGGTACCTCTGCTTCACGCCGTTTCACGGTGGCGGGCCTTACCTCTGGCGGACCCGTCATGGCCGGCCCTCTGCCGTGGACCTGCCGGCCGGCCGCGACCTCGTGGCGGAAATGACGGCAGCGTGCCACCGGCGGGGCCTGGGATATTTCCATTACGTGCACGTCTCGCTGGCGCAATCCCACGCCGCGGTGTGGCCGGCCAACCGCGCCATGCTGGAGGAACTCGCGACGCGCTACGGGCCGGTCGCCGGCTGGTGGTTCGACACCTCGCAGCGCTTCCGCGAGTCGCCCCACCTGTACCCGCGCCTGGCGGAGACCTTCGCCCTGCTGCGGGCGTGGCAGCCGTTCAGCCTGATTTCGTTCTGCGAAGGGCCGACCGGCGCGGAGGATTACCTGACCTTCGAGCACCGTTACCGGCTCCTCGAGGGGGAACGGGCGATCACGCCGGAGCTGCTCGAGCGGCACCGGGGCAAGCCCGTCGAGATCTGCACGACCCTTCAGCTGGACCGCCCGGGCGGGGCCGGCACGCGCCAGTGGTTCCACGTCGAGCGCGCCTACCGCCGCACCGTCGACGAAGCCTGGGCCGAACTGCGACGCGCGCGGAGCCACGGGGCGAACCTGCTGCTCAACACCGCGCCGCGCGGCGATGGCTCCCTCCATGCCGCCGACGCGGCGACCCTGCGCGGGCTCGGGGCCCGGTTGCGGCGCGAGGGTTTCCCGGCAGCCGGATGAGCTCGCGGCGGGCGGGTTGGCGACGCTCGCAGGTTGCCGGGAGCGGAGCGGGGCGTCACGTTGCCCGCGATGCTCGAAGCCCGCGTCACGCTCCAGGAGGTCGCGCAGGTCGCGAAACTCTCGCGTTCCGGCGTAAGCCGCGCCTTGCGCAACGATCCGCGCGTGCCGCCCGCCACGTGCGCCCGCGTCCAGGCGATCGCCTGCCGGCTGGGCTATCGCCCGGATCCCGAAGTCACCGCTGCCCTGCGACTGCTGCGTGCGCGGCGGGCCGTGCGCTACGTGGAGACGCTCGCGTTCTTCTCCTGGCACGACGACCGCATCGAGCGGGCGGGAAACCACTATACCAAACGGGTGTTCCATGGTGCGCGCGACCACGCCGCGGCCCTGGGGTACCGGCTCGAGGAGATCTGGGCGGCCGCCCCCGGGATGAGCGGCGCGCGCCTGCGCACGGTGCTGACGAGCCGTGGCATCCGGGGCTGCCTGATCGGGCCGACGACGGCCGAGCTTCGTGATTTCCGGTTCGCCTGGGACCGGTTCACGGTCGTCGCCGCCACCGCGGCCCTGCCGCACCTCTCGCTGCACCGCGCCCTGGCGAGCAACTTCGCCAACACCCAGACGGCGCTCGCCGAGGTCGCCCGGCTGGGGTACCGCCGGATCGGGCTGCTGCTTGACGACTACATCAACGCGCGCACCGGCGGCGGCATCCAGGCTGCGTACCTCAATTTCCAGTACACCCGGCCGGCGCAGGCCGCGCTGCCGATCCTCGAGACCCGCGGCCTGGGGCCTGACCCCGGACCGGACTCCGCGGCTTCGGCCGAGTTTTCGCGCTTCGAGGCGTGGTATCGCCAGCACGCGCCCGACGTCGTGCTGGCATCGCGGGTGGCGTTCCACGCGTGGATGCTGCGTGCCGGCCTCCGCCCGGGCCGCGATGCCGGCTTCGTCTCGCTCGAGGGAGTGGACACCCCTGGCAAGCTCTCCCACATCGACCAGAATCCGGCCGGCGTCGGCGCGGCCGGCATCGATCTCCTCACCACCGTCCTGCACCAGTCCGCCTACAGCGTCTCCCAACGGCGCCTCACCATGGTGGTGCCCGGCCGCTGGGTGGCGGGGCCGTCGACCGGACCGCAGCGCGCCGCGCGGTCGCCGGCGTCGCCTCGCTGAGCCGGGACTCGTGCCGTCGGCCTTCAAATCAGCCATGAGAACGGCCGCATGGAAAGGTGGGGCGGCTTGTCTCGAGCCGCTGCGAACCGGTCCGTCGCACGTCAGCCGCCTGGGGACAGGCGGCTCCACCTTGACTGCATGCGTCCGTATAGGCGCGCCGGGAGGAGCGAATGTCGCGGCTCCGGCCGGCCGCCCGGAGGCTTCAGCTCCCCGGGTGACGGCCGTCACCGTGACCTGAAAATGTCGCTCGCGAGCGCCTCGACCAGGAGCGTGCGGAGACCGAACTGGTCCTTCTGCGCGGCCTGGAGGATGTCCTCGACGACGTAGTCGTCGGTGGGCTCGAGGTGGCGGCCGGCGGCATAGCTCAGGAACTGCCGCAGCAGGTGTCGCGCAAAGGCGTCCGTCCTGCGCTCGTGCAGGATCCGCTTGAAGCCGTCGAAGTCGGCGTAGGTCTCGCCGGAGTTGAACTCGCCGGTGGCGTCGATCTTCGGCGCGGGGGCGTTGCCCTTGGGTTTCGGATACGCCGTGCGCCAGCGGCCGATCGGATCGAAGTTCTCCAGGGCGAAACCGAGCGGGTCGATCTTGCGATGGCACTCGGCGCATGCGACGTCGGCGCGGTGTTTCGCGAGGCGGTCGCGGATCGTGGTGGCGCCGGTGACGTCGGGTTCGATTGCGGGCACGACGTCCGGCGGCGGCGGCGGCTTGAGGCCGAGGATCTTTTCCATCACCCACACGCCGCGCGTGACGGGCGAGGTTTCCACGCCGTTGGCGCTGACGGTGAGCACGCCCGCCATGCCGAGCAGGCCGCCGCGCTGCCGGTTGCCCGCCAGGCTCACCCGTTGGAAGCCGTCGGCGATCCGCAGCGTGTGCTGTTCGGGCAGGTTGTAGAGCTTGGCCAGCCGCTTGTCCGCGAACGTGTAGTCGGCGTCGAGGAACCGCTCCACCGGTCCGTTCTCCGCGAGCAGGTGCCGGAAGAACAGCCGGACTTCCGTCTTCATGGCCTCGGGCAGGTTTTCCGCGTAGTAGACGCGGTTCGTCTCGCGCGGCGGCGGCATGCTGCCGAGGTCGCGCAGGTTGAGCCAGCCCTCGAGGAAGCCGTGCACGAAAGCCGTGACGCGGTCGTCGGCCAGCAGCCGCTGGCTCTGGCGCCGCAGTTCGTCGGGCGAGGTCAGGCGCCCGGAGGCCGCCGCGGCGAGCAGCTCGCGATCGGGCGGCGCGCTCCAGAGCGCGTAGGAGAGGCGCGAGGCGAGGTCGTAGGGCCCGAGGCGGGGCTGCCGCTCGGAGGTGACCTCGCTGAAGTAGAGGAACGACGGCGAACACAGGATCAGCTTGAGGGCGTCGAGCGCCGCCTGGCGGGGCGTGGCCTTCTCGGCGAGGCGCGACTCGTAGGTCTTGCGGATGCCGGCACGGTCCGCCCGCGTGAGCGGCCGCCGGTACGCGCGTTCGCCGAAGGCGTAGAGCTGGTCGAGGGCCTTTTCCGGCTGGAACCCGCGCTCGCCGAAGACGGCCCGCTCCTCGAGCGAACCGCCCGCTTCGGCGACGGGGCCGGTGATCTTGATCTCGCTGATGCGGATGTGCGGCAGCCTGCCTTCGCGCAGCAGGTGCGTGCGGCTGACGCCCGCCTTGGCGAACCGGCCCTGGAAGTCGTCCGCGTACCGCCGGTTGATCTGGATCACCGAGGCGCGCGACTCGTAGGGACCGTTGGGGAAGATGAACCGCGGGGTCTGGCCGGCCTCGAGCCACACGCGAAACGTGAGCCACTCCGGCCGGGCGTCGGGCACCGTCGCCTGCGCGAGCAGCGGCTCGATCGCCTGCGGGTAATGGATGTGGTTCTTCCTGGCGTCGCCCGGCACGATCCCGAGCCGGAACGGTTCGGAGAGATCGATGCCGAAGAGCGTGGGATCGTAGTGGGTGTCGCGATGCAACGCCTGCGCCTCGACCTCGATGTCGTAGAGGCCCGAGACGGGCACGCCCTGCAGGAAATCCTCGATATGGCCGTAGCCGCCCTGGCGCGTGTCGGTGTTGGGCTGCTCGTAGAGGCAGAGATAGCGGTAGTTGAACGCCGCCTTGTGCGGGCCGGAGAGCTCCTCGTACTGGACGAAGTTGCCGTTGAAATGCCAGGTGCGCGCCGGCGTATCCGGACGGCCGAGACGCAGCTCGACCAGCCGGTTGGCGGCCTGGAAATACTGGTCGAGCAGGAAGCCCGAGGTGACGAGCGACTGGCCGATCGTGTCGAGGTGCTCGCTGGCCTTCTCCTTCGGAAAATCCGCGGTGAGCCCGAGCGTGTCCACGCGGCGGCCGAAGAGGGTGGCGAGCGTGTTCTCGTATTCGCGGTTGGAGAGCCGGCGCAGGACGGTGCGCGCCTGCGTGCTCTCGATCCGGCCGCGGGCGGAGGCGATCCCCTCGCGCAGCAGCCGGATGGCGGCCAGCCGCTCGTCGTCCGAAGGCTGGTCGGACTTCTTCGGGGGCATCTCCCGCAGCGTGAGCTGGTCGACGATGTCCTTGGCCGCGATGAGGTCGGAAACCCGGGTGAGCGGCAGCTTGAACGTCTCGAATTCGCGATCGCCCTTCTCCGTCGCGGCGTCGTGGCACTTCAGGCAGTACTGGTCGAGAAACGCGCCGAGCGCCTTCTGCGCCGGGAGTTCGGCGGCCGTGGCGGCGGAAGCGCCAAGGGCACTCCAGGCCAGGACGGCACGACACAGTTTCAGCCGAAGGAATCGCGCGGCCGTTGCCGGCCCGTTCATGCCCCGCGTGGTCACCGTGGCGAACCGTGCCTCCGTGCGGATCCCCTGCGCTGCGCCCGATGTCACTTCAGGCGAGCCCGAACCGGCCGGTGCTGGATCCGAACGACTCGATGCCGACGCCCATGCGCTGGGCGAGATCGACGAAGAGATTGCAGAGCGGCACCTTGTTCGCGCCCGCGGCCGGCAGGCGCTTGTATTCGCCGTGCCGGTAGCCGCCGCCGGCGAGGACGACGGGCAGGTCTGAGTTCTTGTGCGTGTTGGCGTCGCCGATGCCGCTGCCGAAAAGGACCGCCGTGGAGTCGAGCAGGGTGCGATCGCCGTCGTTCATCTTCGAGAGCCGGGTGACGAACTTCGAGAACTGCTCGATCTGGTATTTCTCGAGCGTGACGAGGTGCTTGATCGCGGCCGCGTCGTTGCCGTGGTGCGAGAGCCCGTGGTACGACTTGTCGATGCCGAGGTCCTGCGGGAGGAAATCGCCACCGATCTCGAGCGTGGCGATGCGGGTCGAGTCGGTCTGCAGCGCCAGGGCGATGAGCTCATAGAGGAGCGGCAGGTCCTGGACCTTGTTCTTGTTGGCCGGTCGCGCGAAGGGCGGCTGCGGCTTGGGCAGATTCGACCAGCGCTGGCGCAGCTCGAGGCGTTTTTCCACGTCGCGGATCGAGGTGAAGTACTCGTCGAGCTTGTCCTTGTCCTCGCGATTGACGCGCCGCGACAGGCTCTTTGCCTCGCCGAGCACGGTGTCGAGAATCGAGGCCTGCAGCCGGTTCTCCTGCTGGCGCCGGGCCTGGGTGTCGGCGGGATCGCTGACAAAGAGACGATCGAACAACTCCGCCGGCCCGGTGATCGGCGGCACGCGGACGCCGGCCTTGGTCCACGCGATCTGGCAGCCGCCGTGGATGCCCCCCTCGGAACCGACCGTCAGCGAAGGGAAGCGCGTCTGGAACCCGATCTCGTCGGCGAGGTACTGGTCGATCGTGACGTTGCCGTGCGGCCGGTTCTGCGCCTCGGAATTGAGCACTCCGGAGAGGAACGAATGGACGGCGAAGTGGCCGCCCTTCAGCCCGTGGTCGAGCCCGCGGTAAACCGTGAGCTGCCGGCGGTTTTCCCACAGCGGCGCCAGCAGCGGCGTTTGTTCATACGCCGTGCCGGTCGTCTCCGGGAAGAAATGCTTCGTCTGGTAACCGAGCAGATTGCCGATGGCGACGAACCGCCGGGCGCCGGTGCCCGCGCCGCGCGCCGTCTGTACTGCCGAGGTGCCGCCGATGGCGCTGGCCATGAGCGAGGGAAGGGCGGGGAGGGCCAGCGAGGCACCGAGGGACTTGAGCAGGAAACGGCGGCGGTTCATCGCGGGTGAGTTCGGCTGCATGGGGAGGGTGCCGGCTCCGCGTCGCTGCGAACACGCACCGCTGGCTTCGGTCAGGGGCGGGCGTCCGGGGGCAAGGGATGGTGGCCCGGAAACACAATCAAACCGCCTGCCCGGTACGAGCAAAAACCCGCCCGGCCGACACCCCGGTCGAGGCGGGACCGACGTGAGGCCGCGTGCGGGCGGGTCACGCGACTCATGCCGTTGCGGTGGAGCCGCCTGTCCCCTGGCGGCTGACGTGCGACGGACCGGTGCGCAGCGGCTGGAGGAAAGGCCGCTCAACCTTTCCATGCGGCCGTTCGCAGGGCGAAGTCCAACGGCATGAGTCCGACTCAGCCCGAGCGGCCCGAAACGGGGCCGCTGGTCCCGGGCGGGGTGGTGCCGTCGCCCCGCGACGGGGTTGAAATCATTGCTTCTTCCTGCCCCCGGCGGCAGCGTGGGGGGGCGTGACACTGCCGGCGTGCGGCTGGTGTGCGGCGGCGATCCGGCGCTGCAGGGACGCCACCACCTCGGGGTGGGAGGAGGCGACATTGCGCTCCTCGCCGGGATCGGCGGCGAGATCGTAGAGCTCGAGCGGCCCGTCGGGACGCGCGGTCCAGTTGAGGCGCACGGCCTTCCAGCGTTCCGTGACGACGGCCTGCTTGCCCCCGCCTTCGTAGAACTCGAAGTAGAGGGCCTCGTGCGTGCGCTGCGCGCGCGGGTTCCCCAGCAACGTGGGCAGGAGGGAAAGGCCATCGGTGGCGGGAGCCGGGGCGCCGGCGAGCTCGGCGAAGGTGGGCAGCATGTCCTGGAAGCCACTGAGGTGGGCCGTCGTGGAACCGGCCGGTACGCGACCCGGCCACCACGCGATCAGCGGGACGCGGATGCCGCTTTCGTAAAGGTCCCGTTTGCGACCGCGGAGGGGGCCGTTGGAATCGAAGAAGTCCACCTGGT
The DNA here is from genome assembly GCA_937952235.1 of uncultured Opitutia bacterium. Taxonomy (GTDB): domain Bacteria; phylum Verrucomicrobiota; class Verrucomicrobiia; order Opitutales; family Opitutaceae; genus ER46. Next base: position 40,012 of record CALFZM010000200.1, read on the forward strand.
GCCCGCCTTCCTGGTGCGGGCCGTTGTCGCTGCTGAACAGGACGAGCGTGTTCTCCGCCAGACCGCGCTCGCGGAGCCGGGTGACGATCCGGCCCAGGTCGCGATCGAGGTCGCGCATCATGCGGGCGAAGCCCTTTTCGGGCAGCGGCCAGTCGCGGCTGGCAAACGGGCCGAAGTCAGGCACCTCCATCCCCCGGTTGAAAACGCCCTTGCCGCCCTCGTTGTTGGCGTGAGGGGTGTTGAGCGGGACGTACAGGAAGAACGGCCGGGTGGCGGATTGGGCATCGATCCAGCGCAGCGCCGCATCGACGATGAATTCGGGCGCGTAGTCGCGGGGATTTGCAGCGACGCCATTGCCGCGACCGGCGTAGGGACCGGCGTCGCTGCCGGGAATCAGGTCGTTGCGCAGGGGTTCGCGGCGGCCGTTGCGGACGAGGAACGGCGGGAAGAAATTGTGCGCGTGGTACATGTCGACGTAGCCGTAGAATGTATCGAACCCCTTCCGGTTGGGATCGTCCTCGGGCAGGGTGCTGCCGACGCCCCACTTGCCGAAAGCCGCGGTGGCGTAACCGGCCTGCTTCAACACGCTGGCGATCGTGGGCACGGTGTCGGCCATCGGGGGATCCCAGTTGGTGCGCAGGGCGGCGCGACCGAGGTGCCGGCCGGTGAGCAGCACGCAGCGCGACGGCGCGCAGACCGTGGAACCGGCATAGTGGCGGGTGAAACGCAGCCCCTCGGCGGCGAGTCGATCCAGCTGGGGCGTCGCGAGCTGCTTCTGGCCGTAGCAGCCCAGGTCGCCCCAGCCGAGATCATCGGCGAGCACGAAGACGATATTGGGCCGGAGCGGCGTGGCGGCGAAGGCGGGGACAAGAAGCAGCACCCCGGTCAGCAGGAGCGCGCAGAGTCCGGGACGAAGCGGAGGACGGAAGGAGCGGCAGGGAGGCATGGGGTGGAACGGCCGGAGCGAGGCGAGCCGGGCGGCATCGGAAGAGCCGGTCGGCGAACGCCAAACGATGCAGCGATTTTCCGTCCCGGCACAATCCTCCGCGCGGCTGCCGGGCCTGGCTGGGGGCAACGGGATTCCGCCCCGGCAACCTTGCCGGTTCACTTCCGGTCGATGAACGGCAGGCGGAGCTGGTCGAGGTTCGCGCGGAAGGCCAGGCTGTAGTTGGTGCCGAAGGTGCGCCGCGAGGTGTTGCGGCCGCCCTGGTAGAAGTTGCGCCAGGAATCGTTGGTGAGGTTGGCGCCGTTGAGCTCGAGCGAATAATTCCGGTTGGGAAACGTGTACCGCAGCGTGGCGTCCCAGCGCTGGTGTTTCGACTCGTACACGGGGCGCAGATCGGTCGCGGTGGCGGCCGTGGTGACGGCTTCGGGAAAGAGGGTGGTGCGCAGGTTGAAGTAGAGGGTCCGGCGGGGCGTCATGTAACTCACGCCCCAGTTTGCGTTCCAGTCATAGTAGTTCGGCGCCAGCGGCTTCGTCACCACGCCGGCGCGGTTCGGCGCCTCGCCCTTGAGATTGCGATTGTAGCCGCCGAACACTTCCCAGCCCCGCACGATTTCCGGCAGGAACGTGAGGTAGGGCCGCAGGCCCTGGCGCAGCGAGACCTCGAAGCCCTCGAACTCACCCTTGCCGCCGTTGTCCTGGGTATTGAGCACATAGCCGGCATACTGGCCCTCGAAGCCGTTGTCGTCGCCGGGCTGGATCGTGTCCGTCGAGGTGATGATGTAGTTCGAGACTGTCTTCCGGAACCAGCCGACCGTCACCGTGCCCGCCGGCCGGGTGTACCACTCGACCTGCAGGTCCAGGTTTCGTGAATACGTGGGCAGCAGGCCGGTGTTGTTCACGGTGACGCTCGGGATCACGGCCGTGTCGTTCACGGTCGTGTTGGGCAGGATCGTCTGGACTCCCGGCCGCGACATCGAACGGGTCAGCGCGCCACGGAACAGCAGATTGGGGCTGAACCGGTACGTCGCCTGCAGATTGGGAAACAGGTCGGTGTACTCGCTCGTGGCGCGCTGGGTCTGCGAGTAGACGGCGTCGAAGAACGCGCGGGAGTTGGCGGGCAGGCCCGCGCCGAGCGAATTGATGCGAATGGCGCCGCGCACGTAGTTCTCGGTCTTCTCGCCGCGAATGCCGCCGACCAGCGTGAGCTTCGGGGTGAACCGCACGGTGCCGGCGAAGTAGGCCGAGGTGACGTTCTGCGCCATCGACTGCGTGTTCACGCGCTGCCGCTGGATGTTGGCCGGCTGGATGTCATGGACCGCGTTCGGGTTTGCCTGCATGAACTCGGCAAACTTGTACGGGTCGACGAGCGGCGGACGGCGGATGCCGTAGAGGAACTTGTCGCCGTAGGTCGTCTTCTCGAACTGGGCGGCGCTGAGCAGCGGATCGTCGGCATTGTTGCCGATGCCGTCCGGGCCGACGTATTGCAGGACGATCTGGCCCGCCTGCTTGCGACGGTGGAGCTGGTAGAGGCTGGCGCCGGCGCGGATCTCGAACGGCACCCGTGCGCCGGAGAAGTCGCGCCGCGCATCGAATTTCAGGTTCCAGGTGCGGTCGTTCTGGAACCGCGGCGACGTCTGCAGCGAAAAACTCTTCCGCGTGTTGTAGCTGGCGAGGTCGTACAGATCGGGGCCGGCCAGTTGCGTGAGCGAGAGCGGCGCGGGCGTGTCCGGCTGGGCCGTCATGCGCACGACGACGCCGTCGGCGGCGACCAGGTTGAACTGCATCGACTGGATCATCGCGGGCAGGTCGGTGACCTTGGAGTCGGACTTGCCGTAGTTGGCGGAGTAATCGACCCGCCACGGGCCGAACCGGTGCTCGACGGCGCCGACGAAGCCGTAGTTGGCGCTGACCGAGTCGCTGTAGTCGTTGAACACGTCCACCAGCGCATTGCGCACGGTGGCGTCGGTGGTGGTGGACGCGGCATCGACCGTCCCCGGCCGCACGCGGAAGGTGTGACTGCGGTTCTGGCTCAGGTACTGGTTGTGGCTCGTCTTGAACTTGAGCACGGTGTGCGCGCCCAGCTTGTAGTCGCCGCCCAGGCTGTAGGTGCGGCGGTTCTTCACCTGCGGGCCGTCGACGAGCGTGAAGGTGTTCACGTTGAAGCGCGACGCGTCGGTGACCGGATTCGCCGCCGTGCCCGCGACGAACGGGGAGTACGTCATCGCGTAATTGTGGCTTGGGTTGATCGAGTTGCTTTCGAAGTACGAAAACGAAACGCCCAGCGTCTGGTCGAGAAAGGCCTCCGAGTAATTCAGGCTGCCGCCGGGCTTGATGCGCCCGGTGGTGCGCGAGCCCGGGCCCGGCATGCTCCAGCGCAGCATCTCGCTGTTGGCGGAGAGCGTGAGCGTGGTGCTGAACCGGCGGCCGCGTTGCGAGAAGGCGCTTTTGGTGACCGCGTTGACGACACCCCCGGTGGACGGCGCCATCCAGGGCGGCGGTGCCTTGTAGACCTCGATGGTCTCGATGTTGTTGATCGTGGCCTGGCTGAATTCGAAGGCCCGGCTGGAGGCGTCGCTGCTGCCGGTGCTGGAGCGCGGCGGCGTGCCGGCGGCGGCGGGAATCTGGCCGTCGAAGGTGAAAACCGTGGCCTCCGGGTCCTGGCCGCGCATCGACACGGTGCTGGCGTCGGCATTGGAGAAGTTTACCTGGATGCCCGGGACATAGCGGAGGAACTCGCCGATGTTGCCTTCCGCGACGTTGCCGAGCGTGTCGGCGGAGATCGCCTGCACGAAGAAGTCGGACTTCTTTTGCTGGTTCAGGGCGGCGGCGTTGCCCTCCACCTCGGCGGCCACGGTGAACGCGGCCAGTTGATAGATGCTCGACGTGAGGTTGACCTCCACGCGGGCAGTCTGCCCGGGCGCAACCTGGACGGTCCGGGTGGCGGCATCGAGGCCCGTGTAGCTGATCTCCAGCGAGACCGCACCGGCGGCGACCTCGCGCAGGATGAACGAGCCATCGCGGTCGGTGAGGGTGGACTGGCTGCCGCCGGCGACGTGGACCTCGGCCTGGAATAGGAACTGGCGGGGGGGGGCATTGGCGACGGTGCCGCTGATGCTGCCGGTGGCGGCCTGGGCAAATCCGGCGGCAAGCGCGCCAAAGAGGGCGAGGCACGCGGCGCCGCATCGAAGCAGGGGCAGGCGAGAGTGCGGCACAGGGAGTGCCGAGGGGGCTGGCATGGGTAGTTTGGGCTGGGCCGCGGGAAAACCGCAGCAGACGTCGACGCGGGGTGGCTGGGGGCAGGACGCGGGGAAGCGTCCGCGGCGTAGTCAAAGGGCCCGAAACGAAAACGCACCCTCGAAAGCGCCGGTTGGGCTTTGACAGTCAGGAGCTGCGTCGCCGGGTTGCACGGGGCCCTCCTGCGCTGAAGCTTCGGAGGGCATCCTTCGTGTCCGCTGCGCGGAGGCGAAGGAGAGGCCGTGCCATCCGGAGCTGGTCGCCGGGTTGCATGGGGCCCTCCTGCGTTGAAGCTTCGGAGGGCATCCTTCGTGTCCGCTGCGCGGAGGCGAAGGAGAGGCCGTGCCATCCGGAGCTGTGTTGCCGGGATGCATGGGGCCCTCCTGCGTTGAAGCTTCGGAGGGCATCCTTCGCGTCCGCTGCGCGGAGGCGAAGGATGGCGGAGAGGGAGGGATTCGAACCCTCGGTACCGTTTCCGGTACACGTGATTTCCAATCACGCACATTCGACCACTCTGCCACCTCTCCGTGGTGCCTGATGCGACCACCGGGACGGTGGCCCATCGCTGGGCGAAGCGGAAAAAGAAGGGTCATGGCCGGCAACCGGTCAACTGCAAATCCCGCCCGGGGCGATGGCGCCCGCTTTCGGGCCGCAGTAGCCGCGGAAATAGCGCGCTTTTCAGCGGCGCTGTCGGCAGGGCGCGTGCTTCCTACTATGCGTATTCCGGGAAGGGTTCGCAGAAAACCTACTTGCGCGACGTCTCCCCGCCTCCAACCCTGCGAAGGATTTTCCCACGCGACATCAACCACCACGCCGCCCAATCATGGTCACTCCCCAAGAGCTAGGCTACAACAGCAAGGTCGAAGGCGGCGTGATCGTTTCGCGGGCGGATGCCGCCATCAACTGGATCCGCACGAACTCGATGTGGCCGATGCCGATGGGGCTCGCCTGCTGCGCGATCGAGCTCATGGCCGTCGGGGGCGCCCGGTTCGATATCGCCCGCTTCGGCGCGGAGGTGATGCGGTTTTCGCCCCGGCAATCCGATTGCATGATCGTGGCCGGCACCGTGACCTACAAGATGGCTCCCCAGGTGCGCCGGATTTACGACCAGATGGCCGCGCCGAAGTGGGTCATCGCCATGGGCGCCTGCGCGAGCTCGGGCGGCATGTACCGGAGTTACGCGACGCTGCAGGGTGTGGACCGGATCGTGCCGGTCGACGTGTATGTGTCGGGCTGCCCGCCGCGGCCGGAAGCGCTGCTCGATGCGCTGCTGAAATTGCAGGACAAGGTGCGCCGCGAGCCCGCCGCCTCGCGGCTCCTGTCCGCCTGAACCCCGCCGCGTCGCGTCTTCCACCGCCCCCCGTTTTCATGTCCGCCGACGTCACGAACGCTCTCAAGCAGAAGTTCCCGCAGGTCACGGATCGTCCCTCGTCCGACCACCCGGCGTTCGACGTGCCGCTGGCGGACGTCCTGGCCGTGCTGCGTTACTTTCGCGATGAGCAGCAGTTCGACCTCCTGATGGACCTGACCGCGATCGACTGGGCCGAAGGGGCGTCGCCGCGTTTCACCGTCGTGTATCACCTCCTGTCGACGACGCGCCCCGGCACGTACGTTCGCGTGGCGGCTCCCTGCGCGGGTACCGAGGCGGAGCCGACCGCGCCGAGCGTGGTCCCGCTCTGGCCCGCGGCCGACTGGCATGAGCGCGAGTGCTTCGACATGTTCGGGATCAGGTTCGAGGGGCACCCGGACCTGCGCCGGATCCTGATGTGGGACGGCTACCCGTATTTCCCGCTGCGGAAGGAGTTCCCCCTGGCCGGCATCGAGACGGACCTGCCGGTGGCGGACATTGCAGAGGAGACCGGCACGCGCGTGATCGCCGCGCCCATGGCCGGTGGCCCCTTCGTCGCCTCGCAAGGCGAGATGAACCTCACCGAAGCCGAGCCGCGCGCGAAGGACGAGAGCTGGAGCGATCGTCGCGCCCGGCCGGACCAGACGGCGCTGCGCCAGATGAAGGACTGAACCTTGCTCGCGGAACCCACGACGACACGGAAACCAGCCGAATGAAGAACCACCGCACCTGCCCCGCTGTGACCTCGGAGTGTGCCGGGAGCGACCACGCCTAAGCCGATGGCCACCGAGTACTCCTTTCCCGACAGCGCTGCGAAGACCGCGGGCGCGGCGCAGGAATTCCAAACCGAGAAGATGTCGCTCTCGATGGGGCCCTCGCATCCGTCGACGCATGGTGTACTCCGCCTGCAGATGGAGCTGGACGGGGAGGTGCTGACCAAGGCCGATCCGGTCGTCGGCTACCTGCATCGCGGCGACGAGAAGATCGCCGAGAACATGACCTACAACCAGTTCGTGCCCTACACGGACCGGTTGGACTACCTGGCACCGCTCGCGAACAATATGGCGTACGCCATTGCGGTCGAGCGGCTGGCGGGACTGAAGGTTCCGCCGCGCTGCGAGGCGATCCGCGTGATCACGGCGGAGATGGCCCGCATCTCCGCGCACCTGATGGGCCTGGGCGCGTTCGGCCTCGATGTCGGCGCCTGGAGCGTGCTGCTCTACTGCCTCGAGGAGCGGGAGAAGCTCTACAAGCTGTTCGAGGAACTGACGGGCGCGCGGTTCACGACCAGCTACACGCGGATCGGCGGCGTGACGCGCGATATGCCCGAGGGCTGGCTGCAGCGCGTGAACGCGTTTTGCGACCAGTTCATGCCCATCCTCGAGGAGATCCTGAAGCTCCTGACGCGGAACAAAATCTTTACGGATCGCACGCTCGGCGTCGGCGTGATCACCCGGGACGTGGCGCTCGCCTATGGATTGACCGGACCGAATCTCCGCGGCTCGGGCGTGGCCCTCGACCTGCGGAAGGACAAGCCGTACTCGGGCTACGAGAACTGGGAATTCGACGTGCCGGTGGGCACGACGGGCGATTGCTACGACCGCTATCTCGTCCGCGGCGAGGAGATGCGCCAGTCGGTGCGGATCATCAAGCAGGTCGTGGCGAAGATGCCCGATGGGCCGTGGTACGCGACGGACGCGAAGCGGATCTTCGCCCCGCCGAAGGACAAGATCCTCACCTCGATGGAGGAGTTGATCCAGAACTTCATGCTCGTGACCGAGGGCCCGCAGATGCCGGCGGGAGAGGTTTATTTCGAGGCCGAGAACCCCAAGGGCATCCTCGGCTTCTTCATCGTGAGCAAGGGTGGCGGGGTGCCGTACCGGCTGAAGATCCGCTCCCCTTCGTTCTGCAACCTCTCGATCCTCCCGAAACTGTGCGTGGGCAACCTCATCTCCGACGTCGTCGCGATCCTCGGCTCGCTCGACTTCGTCATGGGCGAATGCGACCGGTGAAAACAGGAGCGAGTAGCGAGCAGGGAGTAGCGAGCATCGCGCAGACGAAGCCGGACGGCCTCTGCGGGATGGATCCTACTCGCTACCCGCTACTCGCTACTCGCTACTTCCTTTGCGTGCGATGAATCTGAAACCTGAAACGCTTCGCCAGATCGACGAGGTGATCACGCATTACCCCGTGAAACGGAGCGCCACGCTGCCGTTGCTGCACCTGATCCAGGAGGACATCGGGTACATCCCCGCGGAGGCGGTCGAGTGGGTCGCGGCCAAACTCGAACTCCAGCCGATCAATGTCTACGAGGTCGTCACCTTTTATCCGATGTTCCGGCAGAAGCCGATCGGCCGGCGGCACATCAAAGTCTGCCGCACGCTCTCGTGTGCGCTGATGGGCGGCTACAAGACCTGTGCCGCCTTCGAAAAGGAATTCGACACCCACCGCGGTGAAATCTCGCCCGATGGCGAGGTGACGATCGAGTTCGTCGAATGCCTCGCGAGCTGCGGCACCGCGCCGGTCGTAATGATCGACGACGACCTGCACGAGAAGGTCGATGGCGCGCGGGCGAAGGAGCTCAGCGATGAGATCAAGCGCCAGGCCGTGGGGCGGAATAAAGCAGCGAGCAGCGGGTAGCGAGTAGCGAGCCTATCAGACCACCGAACCGCCTTAAACCAGTCACCCGCCGCCACCCATTCGTCCATCGCCTACTCGCTACTCACTTCTCGCTACTTCAGCCGCCGCCCATGCCCGCTCCCCAACAACGCCGGATCATCTTCCAGCATATCGACGAGCCCGGTTACACCCCTGACCTGGCGTGCTACGTGCGTCATGGCGGCTATGAGATCCTGAAGAAGGCCGTCGCGATGCAGCCGGCGGCGATCATCGACGAGGTGAAGCGCTCGGGGCTGCGGGGTCGCGGCGGCGCGGGTTTTCCCTGCGGCGTGAAGTGGGGGCTGGTGGACCGCAAGAGCGGCAAGCCGATCTATCTCGTCGTCAACGCCGACGAGTCGGAACCGGGCACCTTCAAGGACCGGTACATCATGCACCAGGATCCGCACCAGCTGATCGAGGGCATCATGATCTCGGCCTGGGCGAACAACGTGAAGCAGGCCTACATCTACATCCGCGGCGAGATGCCCCACGGCGCGCGGATCCTGGAGAAGGCGATCGCCGAGGCACGCGCGGCAAACCTGGTCGGCCCGAAGATCCTGGGCACCGACTACGGATGCGACATCTTCGTCCACCGCGGCGCCGGCGCCTACATCTGCGGCGAGGAGACGGGCCTGATCGAGTCGCTCGAGGGCAAGCGGCCGTATCCGCGGATCAAGCCGCCCTATTTCCCCGCGGTGCTCGGGCTCTACCAGTGCCCCACGATCGTGAACAACGTGGAGACGCTGTGTCACGTGAAGCACATCGTCGACATGGGCGGCGACAACTACGCCAAGATCGGCACGCCCAACAACACGGGCACGCGCATCCTCTGCGTGAGCGGCCACGTGCGGAAGCCCGGCTATTTCGAATACGAGGTCGGGAAGATCACCCTGGGCGAGCTGCTGCACGAAGTCTGCGGCGGCCCGCTGCCGGGACGGAAGTTCAAGGCGGTGATCCCCGGCGGCTCGTCGGCGAAGATCCTGAAGTTCGGCGAGACGTTCACGCTGAAGAACAAGGACGGCTCCTCGCGCACGCTGTCGGTCGAGGACATCCCGATGGATTTCGACACGCTCGCGGCCTGTGGCACGATGGGCGGCTCGGGCGGCGTGATCGTGATGGACGACTCCGTCAACATGGTCGAGGCGCTCGCCAACATCAACGCGTTCTACGCCCACGAGAGCTGTGGCCAGTGCACGCCGTGCCGCGAGGGTTCGCTGTGGATGAAGCGGATTTCCCACCGGATGGTGCACGACCGGGCCCGTCCCGAGGACGGCGCGCTGCTCAAGAGCGTGGCCGACCAGATCGCCGGCCGCACGATCTGCGCCTTCGGCGAGGCGTGTTCGTGGCCGACGCAGAGCTTCGTCCTGAAGTTCGGCGACGAGTTCAAGGCGTATCCGGAAACCAGGAACGCGTCGAAAACGGATGGCTCCCTCGAACTGGTTTGAGGAGTGACCACGAAACACACGAAACACACGAAAACCCAAACCCAGAACGCGAGCGCCGAGGCCTTTTCCCCTTTCGTGTATTTCGTGTGTTTCGTGGTTAAACCCAATTTCCCGAGATGATCGCACCGCCCAAACCCGACCTCGTCACCGTCAATGTCGACGGCAAGGAGATCGCCGTGCCCAAGGGCACCAACGTGATCGAAGCCGCGCGGCTGGTCGGCGTGGACGTGCCCTACTACTGCTACCACCCGAAGCTTTCGGTCGTGGGCAACTGCCGGATGTGTCTCATCGAGATGGGAATGCCGGCCGTGGATCCCGCCACCAAGGCGCCGATCATGGACCCGGCGACGGGCAAGCAGAAGATCAACTGGATCCCGCGCCCGCAGATCGGCTGCGCCACCAACGCCGCGCCCGGCCTGCACATCCGCACCAACACGCCCCAGATCAAGGACTGCCGCGAGGGCGTGATGGAGTTCCTCCTCGTCAACCACCCGCTCGACTGCCCGATCTGCGACCAGGCGGGCGAGTGCAAGCTGCAGGAGCAGTCGACCGCCTACGGCCGCGGCTACTCCCGCTACATCGAGCAGAAGAACGTCAAGCCGAAGCGCACGCAGCTCGGCCCGCGCGTCACGCTCGACGACGAGCGCTGCATCCTCTGCTCGCGCTGCATCCGGTTCTGCAAGGAAGTGGCCCGCGACGATGTGCTCGGGTTCGTCGATCGCGGCAGCTACTCCACGCTCACCTGTTACCCGGGCAAGGCGCTCGCGAACAACTACTCGCTCAACACCGTCGACATCTGCCCGGTCGGTGCGCTTACGAGCACGGATTTCCGGTTCAAGATGCGCGTCTGGTTCCTGAAGCAGACCGACAGCATCGACACCGAATCGAGCGCCGGCGCCCACACGATCGTCTGGTCGCGCGAGGGCGTGATCTATCGCATCACGCCGCGGCGCAACGACGGGGTGAACGACACGTGGATGGCCGACAGCGGGCGTGAGCTCTACAAGGCGGTCCGGGCCGGAGACCGGCTGGCAGCGCCGCGCGTCGACGGCGCGGTGGCCACCGTGGACGCCGGCCTGCGCACTGCGGCCGACGTGCTCAAGGCGGCGCCCGGCGCCGTGGCGATCGTCGGCTCCGGCCGCAGCTCGGTGGAGGAGCAGTTCGTCACCCGCAAGCTGGCCGAGGCGTTGCAGGCTCCGGTGTCGCTCGTCAGCCGCATCGGGCAGGGCGACGGGCTCCTGGTTTCCGCGGATCGCAATCCGAACGTCCGCGGCGCACTCGTCACCGGGTTGATCCAGGCGCTGCCCGGGCCGCAGCTCACGGCGCTCGCCGCCGCGATCGACGCGGGCCGGGTGAAGGCGGTCGTATCGGTCGGGGAGGACCTGATCGCGGCGGGACTGACGCCGGCGCAACTCGCGAAAGTGGCCGTCGTGTACGTCGGCACGCACGAGAACGCCACGTCGACCGGCGCGAAGGTCGTGCTGCCCTCGCTGACGGTGTTCGAGAAGAGCGGCACGTTCGTGAACCAGCAGTTCCGGCTCCAGAGGTTTCTCAAGTGCGTGCCCGGTCCGGCCGGGGCGACCGACGATCTTGCCCTGCTCAGCCGGCTGGTCGCGGCCGTCGGTGGCGCGCCGGTGCCGGGCGAGCTGCACGCGCTCTGGGCGCTGCTCGCCGCCGAGGTCGCGGGCCTGGCGCCGGTGACCTTCGCGCGCCTGCCCGACACGGGCCTGCTGCTGGATCCGACTCCGTTCGCCGGGCTGCCCTTCGCCGAGGGTGCCGGGCTGCACTACCAACCGGCCGCCGCGGTCGCCGCCACCGCCTGACCCCTCACCCCCATGCACCCGCTCCTCTTTGCCGGCCTTGGCCTCGGTTTCATCCTCATGGGTGCGGGGCTCTACGCGCTCACGCTGCGGAAGCCGAAGCCGACGCCCGCCCAGCCGACCAAGGCGCAACTGCGCGAGCAGGCGGCGCTGGCCGAGGAGAACAAGAAGATGCGGCTGGCGGCCGGTGGCGCGGCCGGGCTCGGGGCCGTGTTCCTGGTGCTGATGCTTTTCTGAAATGATCGAGTTCTACACCAGTCTTCATCCGGTCGTGCAGGGGGTGCTCAAGGGCCTTGCCGTGATCATGGTGATCTTCCCGATCGGCGGGGCGTGCTCGATGGCGGAACGCAAGGTGTCGGCCTGGATCCAGGGCCGGCCCGGCCCCAACCGCGCGATCGTGCCCTGGGTCGCGTGGGTGCCGTTGATCGGCCCCTTCCTCCAGCGGCTCGGTATTTTCCACGTGATGGCGGATGGCGGGAAGATGCTCTTCAAGGAGGACGCGCTGCCCGGGCACGTGAACAAGTTCTACTTCGTGCTCGCGCCGATCATCGCGATGATTCCGGCCCTCACGACGGTCACGGCGGTGCCGTTCGGCGCGTACCTCGACCAGGCGGGGAAGGTGATCCCGCTCGCGCTGGCCAACGTCGACATCGGCATGCTCGCGGTCTTCGCGGTGTCGTCGCTCGGCGTGTATTCCTTGATCCTCGCCGGCTGGGCCTCGAACTCGAAGTATCCCTTCCTCGGCGGCGTGCGCGCCTCGGCGCAGCTCATCTCGTACGAGCTGTCGATGACGCTCTCGGTCGTGCCGGTGTTCCTGTGGGTCAACGCGCCCGGCCGCGACGCCTCGCTCGGGTTCGCGCGGGTCGTCGAGTTCCAGAGCCAGCCCGGATTCCTCGGGGGAATGTGGTTCGTGTTCCTGATGCCGGTGTCGGCCTTCATCTTCATGACGGCGCTGTTCGCCGAGACGAACCGCCAGCCGTTCGACATGCCGGAATCGGAGGCCGACCTCGTCGGCGGCTTCCACACCGAGTACGGCGCCTTCAAGTGGGGACTCTTCTTCGTCGCGGAGTACGCGCACATGCTGATCGGCTCGGGCGTGTTCACGCTGCTCTTCCTGGGCGGCTGGAATCCGCTGCCCTGGATCCCGCTCGGCCAGCTCGTCGATTGGCTCGCCGGGTTCTCGCCCCTGGCCGCGCACCCGGTCTTCGTCGGCGCGCTCTCGATCGGCATCTTCCTCGGGAAGGTGCTCGCCCTAATCTTCTTCTTCATGTGGGTGCGCTGGACCGTGCCGCGCTTCCGCTACGACCAGGTGATGGAGATCGGCTGGAAGAAGCTGCTGCCGCTCTCGATCGCCAACCTCATCTTCTACGCGGCCGCGATCGCGTTCATCCAACCCCGGCTTTGATCACATGCCACGCCTTTCGATCCATTGGCCCACGGAAAACACGGAAGCGAATTCCGTCCCCGTGTATTCCATGTGTTCCGTGGGCTATCTTGTCGCCCGCAAGCCGCGGCTCGGCGCGCGCGGTGAGATCCGTGGTTAACTGACACCCAACGTCCATGGCCACTCCCGTCATCGTCGAACGCAAGCCGCTCACCTTCGCCGAGCGCACGTACGTCCCGCAGATCCTCGCCGGGTTGAAGACGACGTGGCAGCACCTCGTGAAGCCGAAGGAGACGCTCGAGTATCCGGAGCAGCGGCCCGCGATCCCGCCCGGTTACCGGGGTGTGCCGACGCTGGTGAAGGATCCGCACGGCCGGGAAAAATGCGTCTCCTGCCAGCTCTGCGAGTTCGTCTGTCCGCCGAAGGCGATCCGGATCACGCCCGGCGAGATTCCGCCCGGCGCGCCTACGCGGCATGTCGAGAAGGCGCCGAAGGAGTTCGAGATCGACATGCTGCGCTGCATCTACTGCGGCATGTGCCAGGAGGTCTGCCCGGAGGAGGCGATCTTCCTGCAGAACCAGTATTCGATGACCGGGTACACCCGGGAGGAGATGGTGAACAACAAGGTCCGGCTCTACGAACTGGGCGGCACGCTGCCGGACCAGCACTTGAAGTGGGACAAGAAGAAGGACGCCGAAGTCCACGGCAACGACCGGCACTGAAAATGAGCGACCTTCTCTTCAACGTCTTCGCCGTCTTCACCCTCGCCACCGCCGCGGGCGTGGTGCTGAACCGCAACGCCGTCAACGCCGCGCTCTGCCTCATGCTGTCGCTCGTCGGCGTCGCCGGGCTTTTCGTCGGGCTCGAGGCCTACCTGCTCGCGTTCCTCGTGCTGCTGGTCTACGCGGGCGCGATCGTCGCGCTGTTCCTCTTCATCGTGATGCTGCTCGACACCCGCGGCGACCCGCGGCCGACGCTGCACAAGCTGCCGATCCTGGCCCGGATCCTCGCGATCGGGCTCGTCGCCGCCGGCGTGGCCTCGTTCCTGACCCGCGGCCAGCTCCCGTCGCCCGACCCCGCCTCGGTCCCGGCCCTCGGCGGGACGCTCAAGCTGTACGCCTACCAGCTTTTCACCACCTACCTGCTGCCCGTGCAGGTCCTCGGCTTCCTGCTGCTGATCGCGATGCTCGGCGTCATCGTGCTGAGCAAGAAGTTCGAAGGGCTGGAGGACATCAAATGAGGAGGTGCGAGCAGCGCGTGGCGGGTAGCGAGCATTGCGCGGCGCGTGCTGGTAGTCGCTTGGACCGCTCACCGGCAATCACCGGGGTTTCCGTGGGTGCGATGCTTGGGCGTTTGTCTACTCGCTGCTCGCTACCCGCTACTCGCTACTTCCTTCCCCAGCCATGATCCCCGCGACGCTCAACGGCTACCTCTTCCTCAGCGTGGCGCTTTTCGCCATCGGGCTGCTTGGCGTGCTCATCCGCCGCAACACCCTCGTGGTCTTCATGTGCCTCGAGCTGATGCTGGTGGCCTCGACGCTGGCGCTGGTCGCGTTCTCGCGGTTCAACGGCACCATGGACGGGAACGTGTTCGTCTTCTTCATCCTCACCGTGGCCGCGGCCGAGGTGGCCGTCGGCCTCGCGCTCATCGTCGCGCTGTTCCGCAAGCGGCAGACGATCCAGATCGACGAACTCAACACGCTGAAGCACTGAACGACAGCGCATGGCGGACGCATCTTCATCTCCTGTGAAACGTAGCGAGCATCGCGTGGCGAGTAGCAACCATCCCGCAGCGGAGGCTGAGGGCCGCCCCGGCTGTTTCCAGGAAAAGGGCGGGTCTACGCGCTACCCGCTACCCGCTCCTGGCTCCTTCCCGGCATGACTCCCCTGCAGCAAGCCCTTCTCGTCCTGCTCCTGCCGCTGGGTTCCGCGGCGGTGATCGCGCTGTTCCTGCGCCGCGCCGGCGGAATGGCGTCCGCGCTCGCGACCGCCACGGCGGCGGCGATCGCGGCACTCGCGCTCATGCTGGCGCTCGGTGGCGCGCGCTTCGCGTCGGCCCACGAGTGGCTGCGCCTGGGCGACTTCGCGCTCCAGCTCGGAGTGAAGTTCGACGACCTCGCCGCGCTCATGCTCACGATCGTGGGCGTCGTCGGGCTGTGCGTGCACGTGTTCTCGCTCGGCTACATGCACGACGACGCGGCCCGGGCGCGCTACTTCGGCGGCCTCTCGATCTTCATGTTTTCGATGATCGGCATCGTGCTGGCCGACAATCTTTTCATGATGTTCATCTTCTGGGAGCTCGTCGGTTTCAGCTCCTGGCTGCTGATCAATCATTACCTGCACCGGCAGTCGGCCGCGGACGCCTCGAAGAAGGCGTTCATCGCGAACCGGGTCGGCGACTTCGGCTTCCTGCTCGGCATCGTGTGGTGCCAGGCGCAGTTCGGCACCACGAATCTCGAGGCGCTCGAGGCCGCGGTGGGAGGCGGGGCGGGTCCCGCGATCGCCGCCGGCATCCCGCTCCTGCTCTTCTGCGGGGCGGTGGGCAAGTCGGCGCAGTTGCCGCTGCACGTGTGGCTGCCCGACGCCATGGAGGGCCCGACGCCGGTGTCGGCGCTGATCCATGCCGCGACGATGGTGGCGGCGGGCATCTACATGCTGTGCCGGATCAATGTCCTCATGGTGCCCGACGCGCTCAGCGTCATCCTGTGGGTCGGCACGGCCACCGCGCTCTACGCCGCTTTGTGTGCGATCACGCAGCGGGACATCAAGAAGGTCCTGGCGTACTCGACGCTCTCGCAGCTCGGCTACATGGTGGCGGCCTTCGGCCTCGGCTCGCTCACGGTGTCGCATGGTGATCACTCGCACGTGTTCGCGGCGGGCGTGGGCGCGGCGATGTTCCACCTGACGACGCATGCGTTCTTCAAGGCGCTGCTGTTCCTCGGCGCCGGCTCGGTGATCCACGCCTGCCATCACGAGCAGGACATCTTCCGCATGGGCGGCCTGGCGAGGAAGCTGCCGGTCACGTTCCTCACCTTCACCATCGGCGTGCTGGCGATCATCGGCACGCCGTTCCTCGCGGGGTTCTTCTCGAAGGACGCGATCCTCTACCTCGCGCTGGCGAAGCATCCGGCGGTGTTTGCCCTGCTGGCGCTCACCGCGGTGCTCACCTCGTTCTACATGGTGCGGCTGTGGAAGCTGGTCTTCCTGGGCGCGCCGCGCAGCGAGGAGGCGGATCACGCGCACGAAGGCGGGCTCGCGCTCACGGCGCCGCTCGTCGTGCTCGCCGTGCTGTCGGTGATCGGCGGCTACGGCTGGTTCTACAGCGTCGTTTTCCGCGGCGCCTTTGATGCGGTGATCGGGCAGGTGGCACATCCCGAGGGGTCGGACCACCTGGTGGTGCTGGGCACGTCGCTCGCCGTGCTCGCGGTGGGCGCGCTCGCGGCGTTCGTGCTTTACCGGCCGGCGCCGGACGACGCCCTCGCGGCGAAGTCGCCGGGCCTGTTCGGCCTGCTGGGCGCGCTGAAGGCCTCGTTCGACAAGCTTTACGACTACTACGTGGCCAAGGTGCAGCAGCGGTTCGCCATGCTGCTGAACTTCCTCGAGCAGGTGCTGCTGGCCGGGCTCATCGTCCGGGGCCTGGCCGGCATCGTGGGCCTCTTCGGCCTGGGCGCGCGGGCGCTGCACGTGGGCAACGCCAACGCCTATGCCTACTGGTTCCTGCTCGGCGCCGCGGCGCTCTGGCTGGCCGCCGCGGGCGTGCTGAAACTCTGACGACGCGATGAGCAACCTGCCTTTCGATCCCCTGCTGGCGTCCATCGCGATCCCGCTCGCGCTGGCCCTGCTCATCGCGCTCGGGCTGCCGAAGCGCTGGTCGGTGCGGCTGTCGTACGTCGCTTTTGCGGCGCCGCTGCTGCTGTCGCTGCACACCTGGTGGCACTTCAACGGCGTGCCGCACACGAGCGGCTACGCCTTCCTCACGTCGTACGACACCGGCCTCGCGAGCCTCGGCATCAGCCTGAAACTCGGCCTCAACGGGATCTCGATGCCGCTCTTCGCGATGGCGGGCATCGTGGGCTTCGCGGCGGGCCTGTACGCGATCCAGTCGCAGGCCGAGCGGCTCAAGCCGTGGAC
>CALFZM010000201.1 GCA_937952235.1 uncultured Opitutia bacterium
TGAGATCGGCGCGCGTGGCGAACCGTTTTCCGGCCTCGTGTTCGACGCGAGCCTCTTCCAGCTCGAGTTCGAGAACCAGATCGGCAACTTCGCCCTCCCCGGCGGACTTTCCACGGTGGCCAATGTCGGCCGCGCTGTGCACCGCGGCGCCGAGCTGAGCGCGAGCTACAACCTGCTCGCCGGCCGTCACGGATCAGCCCGCACGGCGCCCGGCGCCCCCCGCCCCGCCCTGAACTTCTATGCCAACGCACTGTTGCTCGAGGCGAAATTCAAGGAAGGCGCCAATCGCGGCCGCACCCCGCAGTACGCGCCGGACCACGTCGTACGCACCGGCCTCGCCTTCACGCGGGGCTCCGCGCTGAAGGTCGCGCTGACGGGCACGCTGACGGCGGACAGCTTCGCCGACGACGGCAACACGGCCTCGCGCTTCGTGCCCGCCCACGCCGTGTGGGATCTCACCGCCGAATGGCGCATTCCAGGCACGGTCGTGCGGGTGATCGGCGGACTCAACAACCTGCTCGACGAGGACTACTACAGCCGCATCCGCAACGACGGCATCGATCCCGCTCCCGGCCGCAACTTCTACCTGGGCGCGGCCCTCGAGTTCTAGGCGCCTCGCGCCCCGTCCGCATGCTCCTCGCCATTCCCAACGTCCTCACGCCGGAACAGGTCGCCGAGTCGCGCCGCGTGCTTGAAGCGGCCAGCTGGGTCGACGGACGCGTCACCGCCGGCCACCAGGGCGCGCGCGTGAAGGACAACCAGCAGCTTCCCGCCGACAGTCCGGCGGCGCGGCAGGCCGGCCAGGTCATTCTTCAGGCACTCGGCGCCCACCCGCTGTTTACCTCGGCCGCGCTGCCGTTGCACGTCATGCCGCCGCTGTTCAACCGCTACTCGGGAGGACAGACATTCGGCACCCACGTCGACGGCTCCATCCGCACGCTGCCGCACGGTCAGCGGATGCGCACCGACCTTTCCTGCACGTTGTTCTTCGCCGGCCCGGAGGAATACGATGGCGGGGAACTCATCATCGAGGACACGTACGGCTCGAAATCGGTGAAGCTCCCGGCCGGTCACCTCATTCTCTATCCGTCCACGAGCCTGCACCAAGTCACGCCCGTCACGCGCGGCACCCGCCTGTGCTCGTTCTTCTGGCTGCAGTCGATGGTTCGGTCCGACACCCAGCGGGCACTGCTCTTCGACATGGATATCGCGATCCAGCAACTCGGGGCGGAAAACGCGCTCCATCCCTCGGTCGTGTCGCTCACCGGCGTCTACCACAACCTGCTGCGGCAATGGGCCGAAATGTGAGCCCGCTCTGCGCGCCACTTTGAAGTTTCCCCCCCTCCGGCTATCTTCGCACCGACCATGAAATCCACCGTCACCACCCCCGCCTCGACCCGCGTCGACTCCCCCGTCGTCAAAGCCCTGAACCTCCTGCTCGCCGACTCCTACGCGCTGATGGCCAACACGCACTATGCGCACTGGAACGTCGAAGGTCCGGGATTCTTCGTCCTGCACAAGGCCTTCGAGAGTCACTACGAAGACCTCTTCAAGGCGATCGACGAGATCGCCGAGCGCGTCCGCGCCCTCGACGCCTACGCGATTGGCGGCCTGCGCAACTTCGCGAACGAGTCCGGGATCGACGAACTCACGTCGCCGCTCGCCGCCAAGGACTACGTGGCGTCCCTCGTCGTCGCGCACGAGAAGACGCTGCAGGATGCGGTCGCGCTGCGCGACGCCGCCGGCGCCGCCAACGATCTCGAGACCCAGGACCTCGCGATCGGCCGGATCCAGTGGCACCAGAAGACCGTCTGGATGCTGAAAAGCTACCTCAAGTGAGCGTATCCAGCCTTTGCTGACGACGGCGCGCCGTGACCGCGGCGCGCCTTTTTAACCACCCGACTTGAGACTGAGTTTCGTTCGCCCGTGAACACCTTTCCTTCCCTCCCCGCCGCGCTGCCTGCCGTAGCCTGCCCATTCCACGATGGCGCGGCGACGCTGGATTCGTTCCTCGCCGGCCTCGACCCGCGCGAAACCGCGTTGTTCGACGCGGCGCTCGACCTGCGGTCGCTCGCGGCGGCCGGGACCGACGCCGCGGCCTGCGTCGATCAACTTTTCCGCGTGCGTGCCCTGCTGGGCGGACGGCACTACCTCGCGTTCTACCGCGTGCGCTGCTGGGCCCGCCGCGCGCTGCGCGTCGAAGCCCGGCCCGCCCGCGGCTGCCCCTGGCACGGATTCGAGCTGCCGCTCGACGGCGCGCGACTCGATGAGATCGTGAACTCCGCCCTCGCGCCGTTCGCGTCGTCCACGGGTGAGATCCCGGCCGGCGCGCACGTGCGCTTCACTTTCGCCTCCCACTGAAACGGCGATGTCCGCTCCCGTCGAGGACGCTGCCGCTCCCGCCGCTGAATTGTCCTGGCTGCGCGAAGGCCAGCGGCTGGAAGCCGGCGGGCGGCTGCAGGCGGCGCTGGCGTGTTACGATCGCGCCCTCGCGGATGCCGGAACGTGCCAGCCCGCCGGCAGCCTCGCCTGGATGAACCGCGGCTCGGTACTGCAGCGCTTCGGCGACCGGGAGCGCGCACAGGCCGCGCTCGCGGCCTACGATGCGGCGATCGCGGGCCTGCGCCACGGCGGTACGCCGGAAACGACGGCCAACACCATCAGCCTGGCCGCAGCCTGGATGAACCGTGGCCAGCTCCTCCTCCGACTCGAGGGCACTGTCGCGGCCGCGGCAGTCTTCGACGCGTGTCGCGCCGGGGAGGACCTCCTCGTTTCCCTGCTCCAGACCGACGGGACGGCGCCGGATGCCGCACGGCGGAATCTCGGAGGTATCCGCGTCAACCGCGCCACGCTCCGGCTCGATCTCGGTGACGCCGGCGGCGCCGCCGAGGATGCCCGTCAGGCGCTCGCCGCCGTGGCGCCGATCGAACGCGCGGATCTCGCGGCGGCAACCGTGGCCCTGATGGCCCGCCGCGCGCTGTGCGCCGCGCTCGGCCGGCTGCTGGTCGCTCCCGGAGCGGACCAGGACGCGCTGGCGGCCGAGGCGAGCGATCTCGTGGACGACGCGCTTGCCCTCGCCCGCAGCTGGGGTGCGGCGGGCCGCGACGCTTTCGCGCCGCTCGTGACCCGGCTCTTTCGCTTTGGCGCCGGCCTGTATCGGGCGCACCAGCCCCAGTTCCTCGGCGAGTTTCTGCTCGAGCAACTGGAGGTTGCGGCGCCCCCCGAGCACCGCGCCATCGCCGACGCGTCCCTGGCAGGCGCGCTGGCCGATCTTCAGCGCCCCCGTCCCCTGGTCGCCGGCACGCCCGCGACCGAACGGCTCCTCGCCGCCGCGCAAAACCTCCGGGCCGCACAGGCTCGCCTTCTCGCGCTCGAATCCGCCGAGCCCCCCACCGTCCTGTCATGAAACATCCGCTCCGCCCTCGATGGCGCCACCTGGTGGCCGCCCTTGCCCTGGCCTCGTGCGCCTGGGGCGCCTCGTCCGAGATCGTCACGCTCGACGAAGTCACCGTCACCGACCAGCGCGACGCCTACAAGGCGGTCACTGCGATCACCGGCACCAAGACCGATGTGCCGCTGATCGACGTGCCGGCGCCGATCCAGGTGATCACTAAGGACGTCATCGACGACCTCGCCGCCCTCGACATCACCGACCTCTATTCGCTGATGGGCAGCGTGACGGAGTTCTCCTACGGCGGCGTCAGCGCCCGCGGTTTCCGCCAGGAGCAGACGCGCTACAACGGCATCGCCGGCAGTCCGTACAACGATTTCGGCATCCTCACGCTCAACAACGTCGAGCAGGTCGAGGTGCTCAAGGGCCCGGTCGGCCTGCTGTACGGTGACAACGAGCCGGGCGGATTGATCAACAT
This sequence comes from uncultured Opitutia bacterium, assembly GCA_937952235.1. Lineage (GTDB taxonomy): Bacteria > Verrucomicrobiota > Verrucomicrobiia > Opitutales > Opitutaceae > ER46. The sequence goes on from CALFZM010000201.1 coordinate 3,870, forward strand.
CGTGACCGCCAAACCCAAGTCGGTCCGAAGCGGTTCGTTCACCGCCCGCCTCGGCAGCCACCGCCTGCGTGGCGGCGAGCTCGCGCTCACCGGTCCGATCGACGCCGGAAAGCGTTTCCTCTATCTCTTCAACGCCACCTACCACGAACGCGACGGTTTCCGCCGCAACCATCGGCAGGAAGCGTTGAACCTCACGGGCTCGTTCACCTGGATCGTCGGACCCGCGACGCGGCTCAACGTCGAGGTGGAGGACATCACCAACCGGCAGCCCGGCGCCCGCCTGCGCGGCGTGCCGTTCCTCGTCTTCTCCGCACCCGGCGTACTCGCGCCGCCCGGCACGAACGGCGGCAGTTTCGTCGCGCCCGTGTCCTACTCGGCCACCGAACCGGCGGACTTTCAGGACTTGTACACGACCGTCTACAGCGCGCGGGTCGACCACGCGTTCTCGTCCCATCTTCGCCTCAACGCGTTCGTGCGCTGGTACGAGAGCGAGGCCCGCCAGGCCTACCACGAGGGCAACCTCCTCCTCGCGCCGGACTACCGGCTGCAGGCGCGCGAATTCCGGCATCAGCTCCGCGTCAACGACGAGCTCGCGTGGGCGGTCAACCTCATCGGCGACGCGGACCTGCTCGGCACGCGCCACAAGCTGCTCGGCGGGGTGGAATATTCGGCGGTCAACCGCGTGTTCACGTCCGTCGCGATCCCGGCGGCGCGGGTCCCGTCCCTGGACGTGCTCGCCCCCGTCCATGGCAACAGCTACCGGGACCTGTATCCGGTTTCCCTTGATGGCGTCGCGCCCAACGACACCGACAAGGTCCGCACCGGATGGTACGTGCAGGACCAGATCGCGCTCGGCGAGCGCTGGCGCGTGATGGCCGGCCTGCGTTACGAGGACTTCGAGGATTCACGGCGCAGCCCGACGGTGGACGCGTTTTCCGATGGCGTCTTCACCTACCGCGGCGCCCTCGGCTACAAGCTGCGGCCGAACGTGCTCGCGTTCTACAGCTACGCGATGGGCCTCAAACCGCAGACGCTCGGCAGCGAGGACCAGAACGGTCCGTTCCCGCCGCAGGAAAGTTTCGCCCATGAGGCCGGCCTCAAGGCCGACCTGCTGCGCGAGCGGCTGAGCGTCACGGTCTCCGCCTACGACATCGTGAAGACGAACATCCTCGAGCGCGACCCGACGCCCGGCGCGCCCTCGAACTGGCTCGCCCCGATCGGCGAGGTGACGAGCCGCGGCTTCGAGGCCGATCTCAGCGGCCAGCTCACGTCCGCGTGGAGCATCACCGCTTCGTACGGCTACAACGACGCGCGGATCACGCGTTCCGTGGTCGCCACGACGCCCGTCGGCAGCCGCTTCCCCAATGCGCCCCGGCACAAGGCGGGGCTGTGGAGCCGTTACAATTTTCCCCGGTTGAACCTCGGCTTCGCGCTCGGTGCGACCCACGTGGGTGAGCGCCCCAATTTCACGGGCGCGCAGAACTACCCCGGCCCCGCATACACGATCTACCAGGGCGCCCTCTATTATCGCTGGCAGCGCACGCAATTCGCGCTGAAGGTCGAGAACCTGACCGACAAGGTCTATTCGCGCAGCGTGCTCGGCGGCGAGGGGCACTTCCCCGGCGCGCCGCGCACCTTCACCTTCTCCGCCACGCAACGCTGGTGAGCCGCGAAGAAGCGTATGCATGATTCCATGACAGCGCGGCCATCGCGCCAGGCGGAATGAACCCGCGCACGCTCTTCCGCTGGCACCTCTGGCTGGGCCTGGTGACGGGCCTCCTGCTGTTCGTCATCGGCGGCAGCGGGGCGGTGGCGGTGTTCATCGAGGAGATCGACTGGCTCGCGAACCCGGCACTGCGCGTCAACCCCGAGCCGGGTGCACCGCGGGCCGGGGTCGACGCGCTCGCGGCGAACGTGCGCCAGGCCTACCCGGACGGCCGCCTCTCGGCGCTCACCCTTTCGGTGCGTCCTTCGTTCGCCCATGTCGCGCGCGTCAACACCAAGGGAGGGACCATGCTCGACGTGTTCCTCGATCCCGTGACGGGCCGGATCACCGGCCATCGCGAGACCTCCGCCGCCTACACTTCGACGCTCCGCAATTTCATCCGGCAACTGCACCTCCGGCTCTTCATGGGACTGTGGGGGCGTGTCTTCGTCGGGTTCTTCGGCGTCACGCTCGTGCTCTCCTGCCTCACCGGTCTCTGGATTTACCGCGGCTGGCTGAAGCACCTGTTCCGACTGCGCTGGCGCTCCGCCGGCGCGCGCACGCGCGGCTCCGATCTGCACAAGCTCGTCGGCATCTGGTCGCTGCTCTTCAACCTGCTGTTCGGCCTCACGGGGGCGGTCTATGGCTACGAGAACCTCGCGGGCCAGATCCGCTCGCACTGGCTGCGCCCGCGCCCGGCCGAGGCCGCGGGCGCCCCGACGCCCGCGCCCCGCGCCGCGCGGGCAGCCACGCCCGCGGGACCGGCGCTGCCGCTCGGCGAACTGGTGCGCCGGGCGCAGGCGGCGTTTCCCGACCTCACGGTGCGCAACATCCTCCTGCCCGCCGGCACCGCCGCGCCCGTCGTCCTCCGCGGCGACGTGCCCGCCTGGTTCGTGCAGCAGAGCCACGTGCGCCGCGCGAGCTTCGTCGCGCTCGATGCGCACACGGGTGCGGTTCAGCGCCGGGTCGACGGTCGCGAGGCCCGCGGCTGGGATCGGATCTACTCGAGCTTCGATCCGCTGCACTTTGGATACTTCGGCGGCATGCCGACGAAGATCGTCTGGTTCATCTTCGGCCTCGCGCCGGGAACGCTGGCGCTGACCGGCGCCTGGCTGTGGTGGCGGCGCACGCGTTCGCGCCCACGCACGGCGACGAGCGCCGCGCCGGCGAGGTCGACGTTTGCCCGCTGGACGGCGGCGAGCGTGACCGCCCTCGCCCTCGCGGGCGGAGCCGCGCTCGTGGCCCGCGACCTCGGGACGTGGACCGCCACGGGAAAGCTGATCGAGCACGCGCTGGCCAAGCCGCTCGCACTGGCCCTCACGGCTTTTCCCGTCACGGGCTTCCTCTGCTGGCTGGCCTGGCGCTGCGCCGGGAACCGCTGCGTGTTCGCGGGCGTCGCCGCCGCCCTCGGCAGCTGGTGGCTTCTGCTCGTGACCCTGTTCCAATGAGCGGTGGAGCGCCCGGCTGGCATGCCCTGCGCCCCGGCGCCCACCTGGGCTGGAGCGAGACGCCCGACTGGTCGCAGCTCGCGGCGAACTCGGTGGCATTCGCGTTCATCCTTGGCCGAGGCGAACCGTCCCAAGGTCGCATGCTGCTGTCCTCGGTTCGAGGACTCCCGGCGGATGCCGGATCGTTCGCCGCGTGGGTGGCGCTGGATTCCACGGCGCTGACCGAGCTGCTGGCAGGCGACGAATCCGCAGGCGCGCAACGGATCCGCGCGCACGCCCGCGAGGCCGGCGCGCCGCCGCTGGAACTGCCCCTCACCGCCGCCGCCCGGTTTGCCGTCGAATCGATTCGCCGCTGCCCCTTCGTCGGCGCGTGCCGCGCGGTGGCGTTGAACGCCCGCGGGAACGACCTGCTGGTCGAGTTTCTCGCCGCCCTCGCCTCGCCCGGACCGGCCTCGCCGTCGGCCGCGGCGGGCGTCACGCGCGCCCAGGCCGACCGGATCCACGCCGCGGCGGCCCAGCTGCGCCGCGACCTCGAACACCCGCCCGCGCTGTCCGACCTGGCGCGGCAGGCGGGCCTGAGCGAGACGTCGCTCAAGCGTGGTTTCCGGCAGGTGTACGGGACCACGGTGTTTGGCTACCTGCGGTCGCAGCGCATGGCGCGGGCTCGCGCGCTGCTCGCCAGTGGCGAGGCCACGGTGCTCGAAGCCGCCGCCCAGGTGGGATACAGCAACCCCAGCAATTTCGCGGCGGCTTTCCGCCAGGAGTTCGGCCTGAACCCCAAGGAGTTCCAGCTGACCTCCCGCAGGCAATAAACGACCTGCAGCAGGTGGCGGCGACGCCCCGCGATCTGGCAGGATGTACCTGCCGCCATGACCGCATCCGCCGACGCCGCCACCCTCGCCTGCGAGATCATCTCGCCGTCTCACGATCAGGGCGTCGCGCTGGCCGCCATCGCCGCCGTATGCGCCCGCGATGTCGGCCAGATTCTCCGCGTCCGCCGCCGACGCGCCGCTTCCGGCACGGAGGCCGTGGTGGTCCTGCACCTGCCCGCGGCGCTCGCCGCCGCCCAGCATCCGGTCTGGTGCCTGGCCTGCCGCCTCGCGTGCTTCTGCCCGGATGCGCGGGTGAGCGTACACGTCTCCTGCGGCGAGGCGTTCCAGCGCGCGCGGGCGCCGCGCCGCGCCGCCTGGCCGCAGGTCGCCTGACTTTTCATCGACATGTCATCGTCCCACGTCCCCTCCTCCGCTCCGACTCCACTCGCCCGCGCCGCCGCGGTGGGCGCCACGCTGCTTGCGCCCGGCGCGTACGCCGCCGACGCCGACGCCGAACCCGCCCTCGTCATGTCCGACGTCGAGGTGCAGTCGCAGCGCATCCGCGCGGTGTCGTCGCCCAAGTTCACCGCGCCGCTCGTCGACACGCCGCAGACGATCGCGGTCATCCCCAAGGAAGTGTTCCAGCAGCAGGGTGCCGCCAGCCTGGCCGACGTGCTCGGCAACACGCCCGGCATCACGTTTCTCGCCGGGGAAGGCGGCCACGTCTCCGGCGCGAACAGTTTCGTCATGCGCGGCTTCGACATGTCCGGCAGCATCTTCATCGACGGCGTCCGCGACGGTGGCAACTACAGCCGCGACATCTACAACCTCGAGCAGGTGGAGGTCGTGAAGGGCCCGGCGGGGGACAACGGCCGCGGCTCCGCCGGCGGTTACCTCAATCTCGCCACCAAGGCCCCGCAACCCGAGGACTTCGCGTCCGCCTCGGCCTCGTACGGCTTCGACGAATACGCGTCGGTCGACCGCGTGCGCGCCACGCTCGACGTCAACCGCTCGCTCGAGGGCGGTCTCCGCGGCGCGGCGCTCCGTTTCAACGTCCTGCACCAGTCGGGCGGCGTCGCCGGCCGCGACTACGCCGAAAAGAACAGCTGGGGGTTCGCCCCGTCGTTGTCGCTCGGGCTGGGTTCGCCGACGCGACTCACGCTCGGTTACCAGGTCGACCGCCAGGATGACCGCCCCGACTATGGTGCGCTCGGGGGGACCGTCGGCGGCACCGCCACTGCCGTGCGTCCCTCCCGGCCCATCGATCGCAGCCGCTTCTACGGCCTGCTTTCCGACCATGACCGGGTGGACCTCGATGTTGCGACGGCCCGGCTCGAACACGATTTTGCCCCGACGGTCCGGTTGTCGAATCATCTCCGCTTCGGTCGCACCGACCGCGACGCGCTCTACACCGTGCCGGCCTCCCTCGACAACCGGCCGGACATGACGACGGGCGAGCCGGTCGAGATCGTCACGGCCAACCGGCAGGCGTTCTCGCGGCGCATCGACACGCTGTCGAACCAGGCCAACGTCGCCGCCCAGTTCTCGACCGCGCGCATCGATCACTCGCTCGCCGCGGGCGTGGAACTCATCCGCGAGGAGGGCCGCACGCTGCGCGACTGGACCGGGCTCGGCACGGCGGCGGACCTCACGAAGACGGTCAACGTCACCACCGCCGGCGCGCCCACCCCGCCGACGGTCGTGGCGGGCACCAGTCCCTACCAGCCGAATCCCGCGCGACCGCTGGCAGGCTTTGCGCCGGCGTACCGCTTCGTGGACGACATCCGCATCGACACCGCGGCGATCTACGCGTTCGACACGGTGCGGTTCAACGAGCGCTGGCAGGCGACGGGCGGCGCGCGCCTCGAGCGTTACGAGGCGAGCTACGCCGTGCGCGACACGACGACGGGCGCCGTGGCGCCCTTCGCAGTCGCCGACACCCTGCTGACGGGCAAGGCGGGCGTCGTGTACAAGCCGGCGCGGAACGGCAGCGTCTACGCCTCGTGGGGGGTCGCGGCGCAGCCGCCGGGGACCAACCACCTCTCCAACGACAACGGCTCGCGCAACAACGGCACGCCCGGCACGACCGGGCAGAACTCGCCGGGAGCGGAGCCCGTGGAGTCGTACAACACGGAGCTCGGGTTGAAATGGAGCTTTCTCCAGCGCCGGCTCGATACATCGCTCGCGCTGTTCCGCAGCGAACGCACCAACATCAGCGTCGCCACCGACACCAATGGCGTGCCGACGCTCTACGGCGACCAGACCGTGCAGGGGATCGAACTCGGGATCACCGGCCGCATCAACCCCGACTGGGCGGTCTTCGGGGGCGCCTCGTGTCTCGACAGCGAGAACCGCAATCCGGCCAACGCCACCCAGGACGGCGGCGAGGTGAACTGGACGCCGACCTACTCGGGCAACCTCTGGACCACGTACCGGCTGCCCATCGGGCTGACGGTGGGCGGCGGGATGCAGGTCAGCGGTCCCTCGCGCGTCTCCCTCAACCAGACTTCGGCGGCGGAACTGCCCGGCACCTCGGTGGTGAACCTCATGGCGGCCTACGCGGTGAACCGGAATCTCACGCTGCGACTCAACGTGACCAATGCCGGTGACCGCCACTATGCGCGTTCGCTGAACAACAATTCCAACCGCGCGTATTTCGGGGATCCGCGGGCGTTTCGCCTCACGGCCGACTACCGCTTCTGATCGTCCCCATGCGTCCCCCGCCCCTGCAGGCCGGATCGGAGCTCGCGTTTGCGCTGCAGGTATCAGCCGCGCTGCTCTCACTCGTGCTCTTCCTGATTCTCCTGCGGGGCTGAACCACTTGCCGCAACCCGGCGGGTCATTCCCGCGTCCGTCCCACCCATCCCTCATGAAGTTCCGTTCGTTCCTGTTCTGGCTCCACCTGATCGCCGGCCTGATCTCCGGGCTGGCGATTGGCCTCATGTGTTTCACCGGCACTGTCCTCGCGTTCGAGAAGGAGCTGGTCGCCTGGTGGGAACGCGACGCCCGCCGGGTCGAGGCGCCCGCCGCCGGCGCCGCGCGCCTGCCGCTGGCGGAGCTGGAGGCCAGGTTCCGGGCCGCAGAGCCGGAGGCGCGGGTCTCCAGTCTCGTGCTCCAAAACGACCCGACGGCGGCTCCGGCGTTCTCGGCCGGCCGCGGCGGCGGGTATTACGTCAACCCTTACACCGGCGAGGTCCGACGCCCGGCCTCGACGGCGATGAGTGGCTTCATGCACACCATGACCGACCTCCATCGCTACCTCGGCTTCCACGGCGAGCAGTCGCGGCCGATCGGGAAACTGATCAACGGCGTCTGCAACCTCGCGTTCTTCGTCCTGGCGGTCACGGGCCTTTATCTCTGGGTGCCGCGCGTCTGGTCGTGGCGCACGATCCGGCCGGTGCTGTGGTTTCGCCGGACAAGCTCGGCCAAGGCGCGCGATTTCAACTGGCACAACGCGATCGGCCTCTGGAGCGCGCCGGTCCTGATCGTGCTGACGCTCACCGCCGTCCCGATCTCGTTCCGCTGGGGCGGCGATCTCATCTACAAGCTCACCGGCACGCCGGCGCCCGCAGCCTCCCCGACTGCCGGCGGGGCACCGGGCGAGGCCGGACCGGGCCGCGGCGGTCCCGGACGCGGCGGCGAAGGCCGGGGAGGTCCGGCGCGGGGCGGGCCAGGACGCGGCGGTCCCGGCGGTCCCGTCGTGGCCGTGGCGCCGCCCGGCCCCGGCGCGACGCTGCTCGACGCCGACGCCATCGTGGGAGCGGTGGCGCGCGCCCATCCGGACTGGCGCACCCTGACACTGCGCCTCGGCTTCGCGGCGAACCAGGCGGCGACCGTGACCGTGCGCGAACGGAGCAGCTGGCCGCGCACCGCCACGACCAGCGTATCCGTGAATCCCTACACCGGCGAGATCGCGCAGCGCAGCGGCTACGCCGAGATGAACGCGGCACAGCAGGTGCGCTCCTGGACGCGCTTCCTGCACACGGGTGAAGCGCTGGGCTGGGCCGGCCAGTTCGTCGCGGGGCTGGCGTGCCTCGGGGGCGTCTTCCTGGTCTACACGGGATTCGCCTTGTCCTGGCGGCGGTTTTTCGGCCGGCCCGCCGCGGCCGACCCGGCCCCCGAAGCCGCATCGCAGCCCCGGGAGACCCGTTCCAGCGCAGGCCGCTGAGCCAACACCTGCAGTGGGATTTCAAATCAGCCATGCGGACGGCCGCACTGAAAGGTGGAGCGGCTTGTCCTCCAGCCGCGGCGAACCGGTCCGGCGCACGTCAGCCGCCTGGGGACAGGCGGCTCCACCTCACCGGCATGACCCCGGCTGAGTCACATCGCTCCGGGCCCGCTTCCCCCCGGACCGGCGAGACGAATCGCAGGCCTCCGAGCGGGGCAGCCACCGAGCCGGGTGGCCGCCGGCGTCGCCGCTTCCGATCCCGCCAATCCTACGGTGGCGGCGCCGAGACCGAGGCCACGTGACCCAGCAGGCCCAGCAACGCGTCGCGAATCTTCTCCGAGGCCTCGACCTCGAGGTAACTCGAACGGGCGAGCCAGGTTTCGTAACCGCCCTGCGCGTGATCGCGCGGCGTCGGCAGGTAGCCATTGTAGCCGTTGGCCAGCGACATCACGAAGGCCGGTTGCAACGGACTGCGGGCCTTGATTTCCATGCCGGTCGACGCGAACACCTCGCACGGCGCAGCGGCGACGCCGAGCGAGCCGATCCGGATGGCCTGCAGCTTGACCGGCATCCGCTCCGGGTACTCCGCCACCGCCAGGGTCTCGCGGGCATAGACGTCGCGGCGCGTGAGTTTCTCCGGGTCCTTGAGTTCCGCCCGGACCTTCCGGGCCCAGGCGAGGCGCTCCGCCGAAGGGCGGCGCACGGCAAGGGAAAGCTCCCTCTCCGCCATCGCGAGCGGCACCCAGGTCTCGTAGCGGATCGACCGATACACACCCTCCGCCACCTCGGCGAGGCGGCCGGCGACCTCGTGGATGCGGGCGTAGGGAGCCGCGGGCCCGGAGGGCGGTCGGGCGTAATCGACGTTGTTGACGTCACCGCTCGCGCCGTTGGCCAGGATGGCGACGAAGGGCGGCTCCTGGAGCGGCGGCGCCAGCCGGACCGCCAGCCGGTCGGCAAAGGCGCCAAAGTAGTCCGCGCTGATCGTTCCCGCGCCGGTGCCTCCGACATAGTGGAGGCCGTAGTTGGCCAGCACCGCGAGCGGCCGGCCGTCCAGGTGCTGCACGGCGAGGATGAAGAACTCCGGATCGGGCCGCGTGGCCGGACCGGCCAGCGAGCCGCGCTGGCCGGCCGGGTTCATCAGCACCGCGTCGGTCGTCTCGCCGAACGGATTGGGCACGCGTGCCCCGTCCCGCAGGAGCCAGCGGCGGCTGAAGACGAACTCGGGTTGCGCGCGGGCGCCCCACCCGACCCGCGCCGGCGCCAGGTTCCCCGCGGCGCGCTGGATGCCGTCCGCGATCCTCCGGGCGAGAAACTCCGCGTAGGCCTGCTCGGCCGCGTCCCCGCGCAGCGGGACGGCGCGCGGCGTGCTGTGGGTGTGCGTCGCCGCGATCAGGATACGGTCGGGCGCGAGGCCGGCGGCGGGCGGAACGAGCGCCTTCGCCCGCTCGTGAATCTCCCGCGCGATCATCGTGTTGTCGACGACCACGAGCGCGAGCCGCGTCGCGCCGTCGTCGAGCACCAGGCACCGGGCGTGCAGTTCGTCGTGCACGCGCGACGCCCGCGTGCCCTGCGCGATGTAGCCGTCGAGCGACGCCCCCAGCGGCGGCGTGATGTTGCTCGTGGCGGCGCCGGCGCGGAAGACGCGCCCGGAGGAAGCGGCGGCCGGCAGCCGGGCTGCCCCCAGGACCAGCGCGACCGCGACGAACAGCAGGGGCTGGAACCGCGCCAGGCGGCACGCGGGCAAGGAGGAACGCCCCGACGACGTTCGCCGGCCCATGGCTTGATGCGGACGAGGCCGTCCGCGCTCCCGGGCAATCCTCATTTGGCGGCCTGTTTCTTTTTCGGGCTGGCCTTCTTCGGCGCGAGGGCGTCGCGCCGGCTCCAGTTGGGCGACGGAGTGTGCGCCGTCGTCATGTAGGCCTCGATCTGGCGCACGACCTCCGGGTGGGCGGCGGCCACGTTGCGGCTTTCGGCGACGTCCGCGACCAGGTCGTACAGTTCGAAGCTGGCCGGGTTGCCCTCGCGCCGGACGGCCTTCCACCGGTTCCACCGCACCGCCTGCTGGAAGCCGCCCGAGTACTGCTCCCAGTAGATCATCCGGTCGGAGTTCTGCCGCTGGCCGAGCAGCGTCGGGCGCAGGCTCATGCCGTCGATGCCCGGCGGCGGCGGCGCACCCGCGAGGTCGGCGAGCGTGGGCAGGACGTCGAAGAACATGCAGGGCAGGTCCGACCTGCTGCCGGCCGGGATTCGGCCCGGCCACCGGACGAGGAGCGGGGCGCGCAGCCAGCCCTCGTACACGTCGCCCTTCAGCCCGCGGAACGGCGCGTTGCTGTCGAACAACCCGTCATGCCGGCGATGCCCGCCGTTGTCCGAGGTGAAGAACACCACCGTCTTTTCGTCGAGCCCGAGTTCCTGGAGAAGCGCGAAGAGCCGGCCCATGTCCCGGTCGATCAAGTCGATCATCGCGGCGTGCACCTTTTCGTCCTGCTTCCAGGGCCGGTCCGCGTAGGCACCGAGCGAGGGAACGGCCATTTCCTGGTGGGGCAGCGTGTAGGGCAGGTAGAGGAAGAACGGCCGGCCGCGGTGCCGGCGGATGAAGTCGAAGGCGAAGTTCGTGAAGAGCTCGTGCGTATGCTGGCCGCGTTTGCCCGCGACGTTGGCCTCGATCGTGACTTTCTCCTGATTCTTCCACAGGTAATCCGGATAATGCGTGTGGGCGTGATTCTGGTTGAGGAAGCCGAACCACGCGTCGAAACCCTTGAACATCGGGTCGCCGGTGGAACCGGGCTCGCCGAGGCCCCACTTTCCGGTCATGCCCGTGACGTAGCCGCGCGCCTTGAGCACCTGCGCGACGGTGATGTCCTCGGGCTCGAGCGGCACGCGGCGCGCCCCGTTGTGATCGGGGACTCCGCCGGACATCCCTGCGTTGCCGCGGACGCGCGTGTGCCCGAGGTGCTGCCCCGTCATGAGCACGCTGCGGGAAGGCGCGCACACGGAGGCGCCCACGTAGGCTTGGGTGAACGTGAGCCCCTCGCGCGCCATGCGGTCGAGGTGGGGCGTCGCGATCAGCTTCTGGCCGTAGGGACCGATGTCGCGGTATCCCATGTCATCGACCATGACGAAGATCAGGTTGGGTCTTTCCGTCGCGGGCGCCGGCTGGGCGGCGGCGGGCAGCGAGGATCCGAGCGCGAACAAGGACAGGAGGAGGAATCGTTTCACGGGGGGTGAGGGTGAACGTGGACCGCACGGTGCCGGGCGCCGCCGCGGGGCTCAAGACGCTTCGCCGCGCCGGACGAAAGTACCCCGCTTCGGCTCCAACATGCCGCGGCACACCGTTGCCAAGCGGGACGGAACGCGGCTTAGGTGGCGGCCGCATGATCCACCTCGAGGCCATTCCGACCGGCGTCCTTGCCCCGCGCGCCGTCGTTCGCTGGGGCATCATTGGCTGCGGCGACGTGACGGAGGTCAAGAGCGGCCCCGGCCTCCAGCGCGCCAAGCGTTCGCGGCTCGTGGCCGTGATGCGGCGCACCCGGTCGAAGGCCATCGACTACGCGCGACGGCATGACGTGCCCTGCTGGTACGACCAGGCGGAGAACCTGCTCCAGGATCCGTGCGTCGACGCCGTCTATGTCGCCACGCCGCCGGACACCCATGCGCATTACGCGATCATGGCGGCGCGGGCGGGAAAGCCGGTCTATGTCGAAAAGCCGATGGCCCGGCACACGACCGAGTGCGACGCGATGATCGCGGCGGCGGCCGCGGCGAAGCGGCCGATCTTCGTCGCTTACTACCGCCGCTCGCTGCCGCGCTTCCGGCTGGTGGCACAGTTGCTCGCGGACGGCGTGATCGGCGACGTGACGGGGGTCACCTACCGCTTCGCCGCGCCGTATCACAC
>CALFZM010000202.1 GCA_937952235.1 uncultured Opitutia bacterium
CGAAGTAGGCGCTGTTGTAGACGCCCGGCGTGAGCAGGACGACGTTGGGCTTGTCCTGCTGCGCGGGGGCGAGGTGGAGCAGGGCCTTGAGCAGGTGGTCCGCGTAGCCTTCCACCGGGCGGACGCCGTAGCTCTGGAACAGGTTGGGAAACGCCCGGCGCATGGCCGACCGGTTCTCGATCATGTAACTGGCGCCGGAAGGGCAGCGGAGGTTGTCCTCGAGCACCAGGTAGTTGCCCTTTGCGTCGCGGATCAGATCGGTGCCGCAGATGTGCACGTAGATGCCCCGCGGCACGGAAAAATTCATGAACTCCCGCCGGAAGTGCTTTGCGCCGAGGATCAGCGCGGGCGGCACGATCCGGTCCTTCAGCGCCTTCTGGCCGTGGTAGATGTCGTCGAGAAACAGGTTCAGCGCCATCAGCCGCTGGATGAGGCCGGCCTCGATGCGCTTCCACTCGGCCGCCGGGATGATCCGCGGGATGAGATCGAAGGGAAAGATCCGCTCCGTGCCCTGCGAGTCGCTGTAAACGGTGAACGTGACGCCGCGGCGCAGGAAGGCGAGGTCGACGGCCGCGCGCCGCTGGTCGAACTCCGTCTCGGCCAGCGTGCCCAGTCGCTCCGCCAGCCGTTTGTAATGGGGGCGCACCCCGGTGCCCTGCGCGGGGTCCGGGACGAACATTTCGTCGAAGAACGGGGCGGTTTCGTAGGAGGAATTGAGGAGGGACACGGCAGGGCTTTTTCGGCTGGCAGCAGGCATTTAGCAGGTCCCTTGCCAGCGCGGGGGGCGTTCCCTGAGCCAAAGTGTGCCCCCGGCCGGAGGCGAGTGCGGAAATGGAGCGCGGCGGTCCCGACCCTCAACGCCGGATCGCGCTGAACGCCGTGCCGCCGAGGATCAGGGCCGCCCCGGCGAGCTCGGTGGGAGTGAAACGCTCGCGGAAGAACACGGCGCCGCCTGCCGCGATGCCCACCGGCACCAGCATCTGCAGCAGCGAACCTTCCGCTACCGGAAGGTCCCGGAACGCGCGCGTCATGGTGATCTGCCCGAGCCCCGCGAAAACCCCCGCCCCCGCGAGCGTCATCCAGCCGAGCGGCGAGACGGCCTGCCAGGCCAGCAGGGCGGGAACCCCGCACAGCAGGAGGCCGTAGACGCACTGGGCGGCGAAGATCGTCGCGGTGTGCTCGGTGGCGTGCAGTTGCCGGATCGTCACCACCACGTAGGCCGAACCGAGCGCGCCCACCACCGCCACGAGATCGTAGACGTTGGCGCCGGGGCCACTCCCGAAGGGATTGGTCAGCAACGCGAGCCCGCCGAGAGCCGCGACGCTGCCCGCCGCCAGGCCGGCCCCGAAACGCTCGCCCAGCATCGCGACCGCCATCAACGCGCCGAAGACGACATAGGTGTTGTTGATGAAGGTGGCGCGACCCGCTCCCAGGTGCACGATCGTGAGGTAGAACGCGTACACACCGGCGCCGCCGACGAGGCCGCGCGCCGCGAGTTTCGGCACGCGGAAAAGCCGGGCGTACGCGCATTCCCGCCGGTAGAGCAGGGCAATCACGCCGAGCCCCGCGAGGAAGCGGACGCAGCTCACCAGCCACACGTTGACCGACTCCATCGACCCAAGGGCACGCACGAGCAGCACGTTGGTCGTGAAGCAGGCGGTCGAGGCGAGCATGAGCAGCACGCCGCGCCGATGGTGCGGAAGAGTGAGGGAGGACACGGGAGACGAAACGGGCGATCCTCGCCCGATCCCGGTGGCGCGCGATGGAAAAACGGGTGTGCAAGCCGGCCCGGCGGTCGACTGTACCGGTGGAAGTTTCCCGATCCCTTCACCCGTGGGACTCCCGCCTCTTTCCGGCGTGACGGCTCCGGTGGAATCGCCCTGAGTCCTCGTTTCGACGCATGACGAATCTGCAGCTCGCCATCTACTTCTTCCTGCAGATCGCCATCATCCTTCTGTTCTGCCAGGTGGTGGGCCGCGCGGGCCGGCTGATCGGCCAGCCGCAGGTGGTGTCGGAGATGATCGCGGGCGTGCTGCTCGGCCCCTCGCTGCTGGGGCTGTTTTTCCCGGAGCTGTTCGGGCGACTGTTTCCGCCGGATACGCTGCGGGTGCTGTTCCCCGTGTCGCAGCTCGGCCTGGCGGCCTACATGTTCGTCGTGGGCATGGAGTTTCGGGTCGACATTGTGCGGTCGCGCCTGGGGAGCGCGGTGGCGGTGTCGCTGGCCGGAATGGTCACTCCCTTCGCGCTGGGCGGGCTGCTTGGGTGGTATTTCCACCGGCACACCGAGCTGTTCCCCCCGAAGACTTCGCTCTTCGAGGCGGTGCTGTTCCTCGGTGCCTCCATGTGCATCACGGCGTTTCCGATGCTGGCGCGGATCATCCATTTCAAGAAACTTGCCGGGACCGTGATGGGCACGGTCGCACTCGGGGCCGGCGCGCTCGACGACGCGGCGGCCTGGTGCCTGCTCGCGATCGTGCTGGCGAGTTTCGACGGCGATTTCTCGCACGCGGTGAAGAACGTGGTGGGCGGAGCGGTGTACGTGACGTTCGTGCTGGCCCTCGTGCGCCCGCTGCTCGAGCGATGGTCGCGCCGGATCGTCGCGCGGGGCGATCTCTCCGACGGGGAGTTCGTGTTCTGCCTGAGCCTGCTCGCCCTCGGCGCGTGGTTCACCGACGCGATCGGGCTGCACGCGGTGTTCGGGGCCTTCATCATGGGTGCGGCGATGCCGCGCGGCGTCGTGTCCACCGCGCTGCGTGACCGCATCGAGCCGCTGACGGTCGCGCTGCTGCTGCCCCTGTTCTTCACTTACTCCGGACTGAACACGCAGATCGCGCTGCTCGATTCCGCCTATCTCTGGGGCATGGCTGGATTGGTCTTGGTCGCGGCGGTCGGTGGGAAGGGTGTCGCCTGCTGGCTGGCCGCGCGTGCGACCGGCATCTCCCATCGGGAAGCGCTGGGCATCGGCACGCTGATGAACTCCCGCGGCCTGATGGAACTCATCATCATCAACATCGGCCTGCAGCGCGGCATCATCACCCCCGCGCTCTTTGCCACGCTGGTCATCATGGCGGTCGTCACCACCCTCATGGCCTCGCCGCTCTTCGAGTGGCTGGTGGGCCGGCACGGGCGCGCTGCGGACGCCGGGGCGCCGGCGACCTAGCAGGCCGGTGCGGGAGCGGGCGCGCAATCGCATCGCGTTCCGGGAGCGGGGCAGTCAGCGTCGGTGCGGCCCGGAACGAACCGGGTCGGAAAGTCTCCCCTCCCCATGACCTCCTCCCGCCGTTCCTTCCTCCGTTCCGGCGCCCTGCTGGCCGCCGCCGGCGCCGTGCGCCTGCCCGCCGCCGCGCCGGGTTCCCGCCCGGATTCCGCCGCGCTCCGCCGCATCCTCGATGCCCCCGTGCTCTCGCTCGAGGCGGTGCGGGCGCCGGTCACGGTCGCTTCCATCGAGCTGCTGCGGCAGGGTCGCAACTACCTCGTGCGTGCCCGTTCGACCGAGGGCGTCGAGGCCATCACGGTGCCGAATCCCGCCATGATGGCGAAAATGTGGCCGGTGTTCCTCGGTCACATCGTGCCCACGTTCCTGCGGAAGGACGCGCGGACGCTCGAGGCCCTGCACACCGAGGTGTATCGCGCCGGCAGCAACTACAAGATGCAGGGCCAGCTCTTCTGGAGCGGCGTGATGGCGGCGGAGCAGGCGCTCCTGGAACTGATGGGACTCGCTGCGCGGCGTCCGGTGGCGGACTTCTTCGGCGGCGCGAAGCGGCGGGAGATCCCGGTCTATTACGCCAGCGGCAATCGCGGCAACGCGCCCGAGGCGGAGGTCGAGTACCTGCAGAAACTCGTGGCGGGCTCGGGCGTGCGCGCGCTGAAGTTCCGCCTCGGCGGCCGGATGAGCCGCAATGCCGACTCGCTGCCCGGCCGGACCGAGAAGCTGATTCCGCTCGTGCGACGGGCGTTTGGCGACGCCATGACCCTGTACGGGGATGCGAACAGCTCGTACGATGCGACGGAGGCGATCCGGATTGGCCGGCTGCTGGAGGAGCATGGGTATGCGTTCTACGAGGAGCCGTGCGAGTTCGACGACCTGTGGAGCACGAAGGCGGTGGCGGACGGGCTGCGGATTCCCGTGGCGGGAGGCGAGCAGGAGTTCAGCCTGCACCGCTGGCACTGGATGATCGCGGAGCGGGGCGTCGACATCGTGCAGCCCGACCTGCACTACGGCGGCGGCTTCATTCGCGCGACGAAAGTCGCGCGGGCGGCCGCGGCGGCGGGCCTGACCGTCGTGCCGCACATGTCCGGCGGCGGCCTCGGCTACCTCGACGTGGTGCAGTTCGCGGCGTTCACGCCCAACATCGGGCCTTTCCAGGAATTCAAGGGCAACGCGACGATCCCGGTGGCGTGCCCGACCTCATCGCTGCGTTGCGAGGACGGCCGGGTGCAGTGTCCCACCGGCCCGGGGTTCGGCGTCACGGTCGATCCGGACTTCGTGCGCCGGGCCGAAGTGCTCCGCGCCTGAGCCGCGGCGGTTCGCGCTTGCTCCCGGGCGGGCGCTGCGGCGCAGTCGGGAGCCACATGGCGGCGCAGCCTCTCGCGGACAAAACCCTGGTCGTGATCGGCGGGACATCCGGGCTCGGATTCTCGGCCGCGCGGGCCTTTCTCGCGGCCGGGGCGCGCGGCGTCGTGGTGACCGGGCGCAGCCCGGCCACGGCCGCAGAGGCCGGCCGCGCGCTGGGAGCGGGCGCGGTGGTGCTGACCGGCGATGCGACCGATCCGGCGCATGCTCCCGCGGCGATCGCGCTCGCGCTCGAACGCTTCGGCCGCTTCGACGGGCTCTACCATGTGGCCGGCGGCAGCGGGCGGCGGTTTGGTGACGGGCCGGTCCACGACGTGCGCGACGAGGCGGTGCAGGGGACGCTCGCGCTCAACCTGCACGGCGTGATGTTTTCCAACCGCGCGGCGGTCCGGCAACTGCGGGCACAGGGTGGCGGCGGCGCGATTCTCAACCTCGGGTCCGTCCTCGGCTGGTCGCCGTCGCCGGAGTTCTTTGCGACCCATGTGTACGCGGCGGCCAAGGCGGCGATCGTCGGCTTCACGCAGGCGGCGGCGGCGTATTACGCGCGCGACGGGATCCGGTTGAACGTGCTCGCGCCGGCGCTGGTCGAGACCCCGATGGCGCGCCGGGCCGCGGCGGACGAGCGTATCCTGAAATTCATTGCGACCAAGCAGCCGCTGGACGGCGGGCGGATCGGCCGGCCGGAGGACTGCGACGCGGCCGCGGTCTTCCTGCTGTCGGAGGGGGCGCGTTATGTCACCGGCCAGGTGCTCGCCGTGGACGGCGGGTGGACGGTGAGCGAGGGGCAGATCCCGCCGCCGGCATGACCTGGGCCGCGGGCATCGATCTGGGCGGCACCCGCCTCAAGGCCGTCGCGGCCGACCCCGCCGGGCGCATCCTGGCTCGCACGCAACAGCCCTCCGGCGCGGAAACGGCGCCGGGGGCGTGGATCGCCGCCGCGGCGGGGGCGCTGGCGGAATTCGCGGCGGCGCTCGGCGGGCCGCCGGCCGCAGTCGGGGTGTGCGCCCCGGGCCTGGTGGCGCGCGACGGGCGCAGCATCGCCCACCTGCCGAACCGGCTGGCCGGGCTCGAGGGACTCGACTGGGGGAGGGCCCTCGGGCGGCCCGGGCAGGTGCCGGTGCTCAACGACGCGCAGGCGGCGTTGCTCGGCGAGGCCTGGAGCGGCGCGGCGCGAGCGCGCCGCCACGTGGTCATGCTGACGCTCGGAACCGGCGTCGGGGGCGCGGTGCTGTGCGACGGACGCCTGCTGCGCGGCGCGCTCGGACGGGCCGGGCACATCGGCCATCTCTGCCTCGATCCGGAAGGGCCGCGGAGCATCGTGGGGATGCCCGGGGCGCTGGAGATGCTGGTGGGCGATTGCACCGTCGCGGCGCGCAGCGGCGGGCGCTTCGTGGACACCGCCGCGCTGGTGGCCGCCGTGCGCGCGTGTGACCCGGGCGCCGCGGACGTATGGCGGCGCTCGGTGCGGGCGCTCGCGTGCGCACTGGCATCGTGCATCAACCTCTTCGATCCGGAGTGCATCGTGCTGGGCGGCGGCATCGCCCAGGCGGGCGACGCGCTCTTTTCGCCCCTGGCCGCGGAGCTCGATCGCGTCGAATGGCGGCCCGGCGGCGAGCGCGTCCCCGTGGTGGCGGCGGAGCTCGGCGAAGCGGCCGGCGCCCTCGGCGCGGCGCGGCTCGCGCTGGAGCCGGCCGCGGCGGGATGACGGCGGCCGGGAGCGCGACCCCCGAAAACGGCGAAGGCCCCGGCGGGAAGCCGGGGCCTTATCATGCCTGTTCCAAACTACGGGGCCTTCGCGGGGTGTCCGTCGGTTGCCTGGCCTGGCCGCCGGGATGACCGGCGGCCAGGATTGGGCAATTCAGGACTATCCCTGATCAGTTTCCTCAGGAGATCAGCCGGAGGGCGCTCTGCGCCGTCTGGTTGGCCTGGGCGAGCATCGCGGTGCCGGATTGCACCAGAATATTCCAGCGGGCGAGCTGGGTGGATTCCGTGGCAACATCGACATCCATGATGCGGCTGGTGGCGGCCTCGAGGTTGGCCTTGTTGACCGTGACGAGCTCGGCCGCGAAGCCGAGTCGGCTCTGTTCCGCACCGTTGTTGGCGCGCATCGTCGCGACGTTCTGGATCGCGTCCGAGATGGCGGTCAACGTGACGGCGGCGTCACCGAGCGAGGTCACGCCCGAGGCCGTGAGCGTGCCCACGCCCGTGGAGGCGTTGAGCAGGTCGCGGGAAGCCAGCGTCACCGAGGTGGTGCCGTCTTCCGTCACGCCGATCGAGAGCGAGCCCGTGCCGAACAGCGAGACCCCGTTGAAGGTCTCGGACGCGTTGGCAGTGAGCTGCGCCTGGAGCGTGACGAACTCGGCGTCGTAGTTGGCCTTGTCGTCGGTGCTCTTCGTCGCGTCGGAATAGAGCGTTTTCAGCTCACCGATGCGCTCGAGCACCTTCGCGCTGACCTTCAGCGCGCCGTCCTGCGTCTGCAGCAGCGAGACCGCGTTCCCGATGTTGGCCGACACGGCGCCCTGACGGCGCGAAGCGGCGGACAACTTGGTGGCGACGGCCAGACCGCCGGCGTCGTCCGCCGGATTGACGATCTTGGAACCGCTGGAGAGCCGGTTGAGGCTCCGCTGCAGCATCGCATTCGAAGCGGCCAGGTTGTTCGAGGCAACCGTCGCCGCGTAGTTGGTATTGATCACGACTGACATGGTATCGTTTCCTTGATGGGTGCGACTGTCCGTCGTCGCCACGTGTCCGGAATTGGGGCGCCGGACCGCGCCATTTGCGGCGTGGGCCGCAAAAGCCGGTGCGCGCCGGAATAGCGTCGGCGCGACAACCAGGGGGAGGAGGAATCAAGGAGCGGATTCCTGCCGGTCTGATCAGTGGACTTTCAAGGAACGCGGGCGGCGGGCCCGGGACCGCGCGGCGTGTGGCGGCCGGCGGCGAAAGGAGGGCGGGACCGCGGCCCCGGAGGCGGCGCGGGAGCCATGCT
>CALFZM010000203.1 GCA_937952235.1 uncultured Opitutia bacterium
GAGCACATCGGCGTCGGCGACCTCGCCGATCTGGTCGAACGCCACTTCCCCGGGCGCGAGCGAGCCGGTGACGATCGCGACGCGAAATTCCTTCGCCAGATGTTGCGCGGCGAATTCCGGCAGCGTCCGGGCGGTCTCGTACTCATGCTCGGCAATGAGCATCACGAGCTTCTTGCGGGCATCGGCGGCGAAGGTGCTGCCGGCGGCGAGGACGAAGACGAGCAGGGCGCGGAGAAAGAGGCGGCGGTGGCTCATGGCGGGATTGAAGCAAGACGGGGGCGGGCGGACCGCGCCAGCATGGATTCGAGTTGTTCCCGGATCGCCGTCATCAACGGGTCGCCTTCGGCGCCACGCGCGCGGTCGGGCGTGACCTCGATGGCCGTGCCGACCTCGACGATGGCACGCAGCGGCGGATGGGCTCGCACGCGGTCGGTCAGGTCCTCCTCGTAACGCTCCACCGTTTCGAGCAGGCGCTCGGGAGTGGGCGCGTCGGAGAGGTAGTCCGGCGGATAACAGGAGAGCTGCTGCGCCAGGTACAGGTCCGCCAGGTGCCGCCAGCGCCGCTGGACCTCGGCTTCGGGCAACGTCCCGGCCGCCAGCTCGGGCACGATCGCGAAGCGGAGCAGTTTCACCCGGCCGACGATGTCGTGCTCGCGCCGGCCTTTCACCCATTCCTGCTCGAGGGGAACGAGGATCCGGTCGATCAGCCGCGCGAGGCGTTCGGCGATGGGACCGGGCTGGGCCGCGCCGAAGTACTCGACCTCCTTGAGGGCGAGCAGGGCTCCGCCGATCCGGGCGATCCGCTCCTCGGTCGAAAGCCCCTCCTGCGGCCGCCAGGTCAGGCGATGCTCGATTTCTCGGAGGACGGGACGCACCGTCGCGTGAACGTCACCCTCGAAGAGGTAACGCAGGGCGACCGGATGCACGACGACCCGCCCCGGCGGATTCGCCGCCGCTCGCTGCCTGGCCGCGCCGCGCGCCATCAACGCCGTGCCTTCCATCAGGTGGTTGAGCCGGTCGTTGTGGCGCGAGATGACACCCTCGGGAAAGACCACCAGCGGCCGCCGCGCCTCGGCGGTGAGCTGCATCGCGGTCTTCAGCGACTCCCGGTCCGAGCCTTCGCGGTAGAGGCTGAACGCTCCGAGCCGGGGCAGGAGGAAGCCCTGCAGCCGGCTCAGCAGGAACGCGTGCCAGCTCGCGATGATGTAGAACGGACGGTCGACGGCATACGACAGCGCGCCGAGCACGATCGGATCGCACGGCCGGCAGTGGTTGGGCGCGAGCATCACGCCATGGCCGGCGTCGAGGGAGGCGCGGAGCCGCTCGCCGCCGCGGCATTCGACTGCGGTCACGCCCGCGCTGCGGCGCAGATGGCCGGCGAGGAACGGCCGCAAGGCACGCCACCAAAGCGTGCCGTGCCGCGGTGGCACGAAGCGATAAGGCCGGGCGACAATGACGTTCTGCACGCGACCGCCCACGCTGGCGGTCCCGCGGATCAGGTCAAGGGACCGCCGCCTTCCGGCGGGCACGGCCACCCCGGGTCAGACCTTCCAGCCGTCGCGATACCGGTCGCGGGTGAGCCACCGGTTGCTGCCGCCGGCGGAAAAGCGGTTTCGCGCCGGGTTCCAGGCCGCGGTCGCGCCGTAGCGGTAGGCGAAGTTCATGACGTGGCAGGCGATGACCGAGCTCGCGCCCACCTCGACGTCGCAGATCGGGCGCTTCCGCAACTGCACGCAGTCGAGGAAGTCCTGGAAGTGGCTCTTGCTGTTGTAGAGCCTGACCTTCGCGCTGGCCAGGTGCTCGCGCTCGGTGAGCGTGACCTCGCGCTCCAGCGAGGTGCCCTTGTCGACTTCCTTGTCCCAGAACTTCCGCACGGTCTTGCCGTCGAGGATGAACTCGAACTTGCCGCGGTTCACGTGCACCTCGCCCTCGGTGCCGTAGAACGAGACGCCCTTGCCTTTCACGTGGGTCAGCAGCGTGCCGTCCGCATACACGAGCTGGGCGCCGCGCCGGGCCGTTTCCCAGTTGTCCGGCGCGCGCACCTGCACGGGACCGTTGTCGTCCATCCCCAGCCCCCATTGGGCGATGTCGATGTGATGCGCGCCCCAGTCGGTGATCATGCCGCCGCCAAACTCCCAGGTCTTGCGCCAGTGCGGGAAATGGTCGTGCACGCCCCGCGGGCTGAGCATCGGATTGTACGGCACGAGCGGCCCCGGCCCGCACCAGAACTTCCAGTCGAGGCCCGGCTCGATCGACTCCTCGGGTTCCTTGTAGGGCGCCGCAGGGTCGCCGAACGAGACGTGGACGGAGTTCACGCGCCCGATCACCCCGTTCCGCACCAGTTCGCAGGCCACGCGAAACTCCTTCGACGAGCGCTGCTGCGAGCCGACCTGGAAAACGCGGTTCGACTTCCGCACCGCCTTCACGAGCTCCACGGCCTCGTGCACGTTGTAGGTGACGGGCTTCTCGCAGTACACGTCCTTGCCGGCGTTGACCGCGGCGATCGCGATGTACGCGTGCCAGTGGTCGGGGGTGGCGATCACCACGGCGTCGATATCCTTGCGCGCGAGCACCTCGCGGAAATCGTTGTAGGCGGCGCAGCCGGTCCGCGCCTCGCCGGCCTTCTTGGTGTACGCCTCGTCGACGCGCTTCTTCGCCGCTTCGCGCCGCGTGGTATCGACGTCGCACACCGCCAGCACCTCTACGTCGTCGCGCTGGATGAAATTGCCGAGATGCCCCTTCATCATCTTGCCCATGCCGATGCAGCCAAGCGTGAGTCGCTTGCTCGGCGCAGTAGCCTGGGCCCAGACGCGGCCCGGCACGATGAGGGGCGCCGCGAGCAGCGCGGACTGTTGGAGGAAGCGGCGGCGGGTGGAGGCGGGGAGGGACATCGGGGCGAGCTGGGTTGCGCCAGGCAGGGTGCGCGGCGGCTGCTCCCATGCCGAGCGCTGCCGCAGTTGACGTCAAGCGAGAGGTGGCCCGCCTGCCGGCCCGGCGGTCGGCACGCGCGCCCGGGTGGCCGGATCAGCCGCGGCCGGCGAGACCGCGCGGATGGCCGGCCATGCGCCGACGCGCGCGCTCAGAAGCGCGCGGTGAAGCCGAGGCGGTAGGCCGTGCCGGAGCCGGCGGCGTAGGTGAAGAGCTCGCGGCCGTACACGTGCACGTAGTCGTTGTTCGTGTAGTCGTTGGTCAGGTTGTACACGTCGAAGTTGAGCACGTACTTCGGGCTGAACGAATATTGCAGTTTCACGTCCCAGAGCGTGCGGCTGTGCTGGTACGTGTCGTACACCACCGACCCCGGCAGCGCGCCGGCCGGACCGTAGGTGCCGGTCACGGTGGAGCGGAAGACCTCTCCGCGGTAGTTGCCCATCACGCGCGCGACGAAGCCGCGGTAGATGAAGGAAATCCCGCCGTTGAAGGTGTGCGGCGTGAGCAGGGGCAGCTTGCTTGTGCTGCCGACCGCCGAGCCGTAGTCGCCGTAGGTCTCGAGGAACGTGTAGTTGGCGAACGCGCCGAGGCCGCGCAGGACGCCGGGCAGGAACGTATATTGCTGCGTGTAGTTGAACTCGACGCCGCGGATCCACGCGCTGCCGACGTTCTCGTTGCGCGTGATGCTCCAGCCGGCGTAGTCGCCGGCGAAGCCGTTGTTCGGGCCTTCCGGCACCACCGAGCGGATGGCGCGGAAATAGTTCTGGATGTCCTTGCGGAAGGCGCCGACGGAGATCTGGCCGATGCCCGACAGGTAGTACGAGAGCGAAAGCTCGTAGTTGTCCGAGGTGTACGGCTTCAGCGCGGGGTTGCCGGCGGAGAGCGTCTGCGCGAGCTCGTTGGGCACGATGGCCGGGAGCAGGTTGAGCGGGCTCGGGCGCGTGATGGTGGCGTTGTAGCTCGCGCGCAGCTGCAGGTTGCGACGGAGGTGGTAAACCGCGTGCACGCCCGGGAAGACATGGTCGTACTTCGTCCCCTGCGTGATCCAGCGCCGGAAGTTGTCGCGGGCGCGGGCGGCGTTCACCTCGGCGGGC
The DNA here is from genome assembly GCA_937952235.1 of uncultured Opitutia bacterium. Lineage (GTDB taxonomy): Bacteria > Verrucomicrobiota > Verrucomicrobiia > Opitutales > Opitutaceae > ER46. The sequence goes on from CALFZM010000203.1 coordinate 4,023, forward strand.
AGCGCCGGCTGCACGTTGTTGGTCGTGTTCGAGACGCGGAGGAAGTTGGCGCCGCTCGAGTCCGTCTCCTCGTAGCGGATACCGGCCAGCAGCCGCAGCGGCCCGAAGCGCACGTCGCCCATGGCGTAGGCGGCGTTGATCGTGCTTTCGAATTCGGCGTCGTTGGCGAGCGACTGGTACACGGTGTTCCACACGTCGGTGCTGGTCTGGATCCAGTCGGAGAGGTTGCGGAACGGGTCGCCCGGGTTGCCGGTCTCGGCGAGCTGCACGAACGGGAACGGGCCATACTTCCCCTCGGAGACGAGCATGTTGTAGCCGAGGAAGCGGGAGATGCCGCCGTTCTCCGGCGTCGTGGGCTGGCCGGCGTACGTGTAGTAGGAGAGGTCGCGCTTCTGCTTCTGCCCGAAGTACGACTGCTTGAGCCCGGTCTTCAGCGTGAAGGGAAAACGCGTGGCGAACGAGCGCTGCAGGTCGATGTTGCCGCCCCAGCGTTCCGCCGGCGCCTGGTAGTTGATCAATTGCGCGTCGGGCCGGATGGCGTAGTTCGCCGGATTGGACCAGTCGGGGCCGCTGGTCTGCCGGACGACCGGCATCAGGTCGCCGTCCGCGCGGTCGAGCTGCCAGGCGACGCCGCGCAGGCGGGCCCCGAGCTGGTTGAGCCGCGGGTAGTGCGTCATGTTCTTCGAGTAGTTCGTGTCGACCTTGAGCAGGCCGCTGCCGGACCACAGCTTGTGCTCCCATCCGGCGGCGAGCGTGCTGGCGCGGGTCTCGCGGAGATACAGCACCGACTCCGTGTCGATCGTGCCCTGGCCATCGGCGATGTTCACCAGGTCGAAGGTGCTGCCCGGCTTGAAGCTGGCGGCGGCGCGCGGCGCCGTGGCCTTCCAGCGGAAGTACGAATTGTTCGAGCCGCTGCGCCGCTTGATGAGGTTGTAGGTGTATTTGAAATACAGCGACGAGTTCTCCCCCAGCTTGTAGTCGACGCTCGCCGCCACGTTGATGTTGGGCGTCGCGGTGCCGAGGTTGCCCCACTGGCCGGCGCCGGCGGCGCGCAGCAGCGGCTGGATCGGCTGCCCCGCGGCCGGCACGCCCACGTAATAGGCGTCGGTGTTGCCCGCCGCCGTGCGGTGCCCGACCTCGTTGATGAGGTGGTTCGGGATCGTGTAGTTGAACGTCGCGCTGACGCCCAGGTTGTTGCGGCCGCCGAACACGCTGAGCACGTCGGAGTAGTTCACGTCGAGCAGGTACAGCTCCAGCGGATTGGTGTAGGGCACGCTCTTGTGCTGGTAGTCCTCGGTGTACGAGTAGCCGGTCGTGAGCGTGACGTGGCGTCCCGGTGCCCGGTCAAACGCCCGCTTGGTGCGCAGGTTGAGGTAGCCGGAGATGGCGTTGCCGTCCATGTCCGGCGTCGGCGCCTTGATCACCTCGAGCGAGGCGACGCTCCCGGAGCTGACCTGGCCGAAGTACACGTTGCCCAGGCTCACCGAGGTCCCGCCGGAGACCGCGATCTGGTTGCCGTCCATCAGCAGCGAGGAGAAGTCCTGCGACATGCCGCGGATATAGATGGCGTCGACCTTGCCGCCGCTGCCGTCGACCGCGATCCCGGCGAGCCGCATGATCAGCTCTCCGACCGCGGCGCCCGGGTTGCCGAAGGCGTCGATGGCCGCGACGTTCTTCACGTTGGCCGCGGAGCGCTCCTCGTGGATCGCCGCCGCCTGCCCCTCGCGGATCGTCTTCACCACGAACTTGTCCATTTTGTAGAGCGCGGAGGTGAGGGCGACGTCCCGCTTCGCCTCCTGGCCCGCGGCCACCACCACGGTGACCTTCTGGTCGTCGAGCCCGGAGTAGGAGACGACCAGCGTCTGCGGGCCTTCGGGGAGGACGAGCCGGTACGTGCCGTTGGTGTCGGCCGTCGTGCTGGTGTTGGTCCCTTCCGCGCGCACGAAGGCGCTGGTGAGGATGTCGCCGGTGGTCTGGTTGATCACCTGGCCGGTGACGGTGCCGGTACGGGTCGAGGTCTGGGCGCTGAGCGCCGGGACCGCTGCAATCAGGAAGGCTGCAAACGTGCGGAGCATGGGAGGGGGAGTTCGGCCGGCGGCGGGCAAGTAACCATCCGGCTACCTTCCCTGCTGGCGGAGTCGCGGCGCTGTTTCAAGTCCGCGGGCGCCTGCCTCCGCTGCATAAAAATGCCATCCCGCGGCGGCCCGCCCCGGGCGCGGATCACCTTTGCCTTCGCCTGCGGCCGGCACCCGTGCCACGCTCGCTCACGCCATGAACCCGCCCCGCTCCCTGCTTTGCTCCGCCCTGGCCGTCGCGTCCCTGCTGCCCTTGCCCGCCGCCCCGCTCCCCGCGGGGCCGGCCGCCCGCGATTGGTCGCCGCCGCCGGGCTGGACGCAGACGCGCGGCGGCGGCGACGGCCGGGTGATCCGCGTGTCCACGCTCGCGGCACGCGGGGAGGGCTCGCTGGAGGCCGCGCTGGCCCAGGAGGGACCGCGCGTGATCGAGTTTGCCGTCGGCGGGGTCATCGACCTCGGCGGCCGGACGCTCCAGATCGCCCGGCCGGCGGTCACCGTCGCGGGCGAGACCGCGCCGTCGCCCGGCATCACGCTCATCAACGGGGGCGTGAGCGTCACCACCCACGATGTGATCGTGCGCCACATCCGGATACGTCCCGGTGCGGGCACGCGGGCCCGCAAGAGCGGCTGGGAGATCGACGGCCTTGCCACGGCCGGCGGCGCCCGCGACGTGATCGTCGACCACTGCTCGTTCAGCTGGGCGACGGACGAAAACCTGAGCGCCTCCGGCCCGCGGTTCGAGGGCGCCTCGCCCGACGACTGGCGGCGGAACACCTCCCGCCGCGTCACCTTCAGTCACAACCTGATCGCCGAGGGGCTGAACAATTCGACGCACGCCAAGGGCCGGCACTCGAAGGGATCGCTCATCCACGACAACACCAGCGAGGTCCTGGTCTACGGCAACCTGTACCACAGCAACGACGATCGGAATCCCTTCTTCAAGGGCGGCGCGCGCGGCGCGGTGGTGAACAACGTCATCACCAACCCCGGCCGCCGCGTGGTGCATTTCACCCTCGTGCCGGCGGAGTGGGAGGGCCACGCGTGGGAGCGCGGGGCGATGGCGATCGTGGGCAACGTCGCGCGCCAGGGCCCTTCGTCGGTGACGCCGATGGCGTTCTTCGAGGCGTCCGGTCCGTGCGACGTGCTGCTGCGGGACAACCGGTTCCTCGACGCGAACGGCACCGAGCTGCCGTTGTCTGCCGCGCGGCGCGATCCGCAGCGGGGCCTCGTGCCGCACGCGGACAATTCCGAAGTGCGCATGATGTCGTCGGCCCCGGTGTGGCCGGCGGGGCTGAAGGCCCGGCCGGCGACCGAGGTTGAGCCCTGGGTTTTCGCGCATGCCGGTGCACGGCCCTGGGACCGCGACGCCATCGATCGCCGGCTTGTCGAGGAAGCGCGCACCGGGCGCGGAAAACTCATCGATTTCGAATCCGAGGTCGGCGGGCTGGCTGGACAACGCTGAGCCGGACTCACGCAGTTAAGGTGGAGCCGCCTGTCCCCAGGCGGCTGACGCGTGTTGAACCGGTCCGCAGCGGCTTGGCATCAAATCGCCAAGGTGGGTTCGATCGAACCGCAGCCGCTTGGGGACAAGCGGCTGCGGTTCTGCTGAATCGTTGCGCTACCAGCGCCCGCGGATGCCCACCGTCCACGACGCGCCGTACCGATTGAAGGCGCGGAGCAAGCCGGGGTTGTTGGAATAGGTCCGGATGGGCTCGTTGAGGATGTTGCGACCGCTGACGGTGAGCTCGTAGGTCTGGTTGAACCGATAACCGCCGCTGAAATCGAACATCAGCCGCTCGTACTGCCAGAGTTCCTCGGCCGCCGTGGCGGAATTGAACCGGGAAGCCTGCCAGGTGCAGCGCAACTGCGCGTTGAACTTGTGATTGCCGTAGCGGATGCCGCCGTTGGCCGCCTTCGGCACATGGTTTTCGAGGCGCTCGCTCGCGGCGGTGCGCGTGAGCGAGCCGAAGACACTGAAGCCGCGCCAGGCTCGCGGCAGGAAGACGAGCTGCTGGCTGTATTCGATCTCGATGCCGTCGAGGTTGATCGTGCCGGGGGCGTTGGACGGACGCAGGAACGTGAAGCTGCTGTACTCCGGATCGTCGGCGTAGCCGGCCTCCGCGGCCGAGATCTGCTGCGTGCCGGCGCCCATGTTGTCCACGGAGAGCCGGAAGCCCGACACGCTCAGGGTGCCCGCCGGCTCCAGGTAGTACTGCACGCTCGCGAAGTATTTGTCCGAGGTCTCCGGCTTCAGGTCGGGATTGGGCACGCGGATCGTCTGGTTGGTCTCGTCGATCGTGATCACGCCCGCGACATTGCCGTAGCTCGGGCGGCTGATCGACTGGCTGGCCGCGAACTGCAGGTGCAGGCTGCGCGTCAGCGCATATTTCGCGCCACCGCTGAAGAACGTGTTCTTGTAGCTGCCCTCCCGCTCCTCCCGCTGACCGTAGCGGTACTGGTAATCGACGAACGGAATCGTGTTGGCCGTGAAGCCGGCGGCGCGCACTTCCGCGGGCGGCACCAGGTCGATGGTCTTCCCGTAGGTCGTGGTCTCCTCGAAGCGCACGCCCAGGTTGAACCGCAGCGCGCCCCAGCGGGTGTTGGTCTCGAGGTACGCCGCGTCGATCTGCTCCTTCACCGAGCGCGAGCTGTAGTTCTCGTTGATGTGATTGTTGATCAGGTTCGGCGTGAAGTGCGAGGGGTTGGCCTTGAAGAGGTCGAACGTCGCGTACGGGTCCGTCATCGGAATGCCGAGCCGCACGATATTGCCGCCCGTGCGCGGATCGTACTCGAGGTGGGTGGTGGTCGGCAGGATGGTCGTGGGCGCCACCATCGAGCCGGCGGCGCCGACATACGTGTACTGCAACGCGCCATTCTTCTCGAGATCGTAGACGGAGAGCTTGGTCTTTGCGCCCGCCATGAACTGCACCGGAAGTCCGGCGATTTCGTAGGTCTTCTTTGCGTCGGCATACGCGACCCACACCTGGTGGCGCGCGGACTGCGGCGTGGCCGCGACGTTGTTCGTGAAGGCGTCCGTGCGGTTGTAGTTGGCGACGTCGCTCCACGACGGGCCGGAGGTCTGCGTGAGCATCCAGTCGGTGCTGGTCGGGCTGCTGCGCACCGCCGTGTAGCCGATGCGCGACAGCCGGTGCGTGACCGCCTGGAAATAACCTTCGGTCATCTGCTCGTAGGCCGTGCGGCTGCGCGAATAGCCGCCGCCGAGCGTCACGTTCAGGTCGCCGTGCTTGTATTCGAACTTCGGCACGAAGCTGACCGTGGTGTTCACCTTGTTGCGCCGGCTGGTCGTGTACTGCACGCGGGTGTTGGCGTTGGCCGTGGGCAGCGCGGTGAACGCCGCCACGGTCGAGTCGGGCGTCACCTGCGCGGCATTGACGAAGAACGCGACCTGCCGGTTGTTCGTGCCGTCGTCGAAGTTGGAACCGGCGGTCCGCAGCGAAAGCGACATCCGCTCGTTGATCTTGTAGTCCGTGTTGAGCGTGAACGACGCGCGGTTGGAAAGCTTCGGCGCATCGCGGAACGCCATCTGCGTGACCACCGGGCCGCGCCCCGCGGGATAGCCGTAGGTGACGGTGACGCCCGCCTGCTCCGTGCCGACGGTGTTGCCGGAGAGGCTGAGGTTGATGCCGAAGCGGCCGCCGAACGCCTCACCATAGGAGAACACGAACCCGGGACGGATCTTGTAGGTGGACTTGTCATACGGCCCGGGGGTCTTTTCCAGCGACCAGGAGTATTCGTTGCCGGTGAGCGCGAGCTGCGCGGTGATCTCGCGGCGCTTGCGATCGAAGGCGGACCGGCTCCGGAGGTTGATCCGCCCGGCGGGCGCGTCGGCGTCCATGCTCGCGGTCGTCGTCTTGCTCAGCTCGATCGCCTCGATGCCGTTGATCGAGGCCTGCTCGAACTCGAATTGGCGCGAGTTGCCACCGAAACTGGCGGACGGCGCGCTGGCCATCGACATGCCGTCGATGCTCACGCCCGCATAGACGGGGCTAAGCCCGCCGATGCGGGCCGTGCGCGCGTCGGAGTCGACGTAGTCCATCACCACGCCCGGCATGTACTTGATGAACTCGCCAATGTTGCCACCCGTGACGTCGCCGAAATTGTCCGAGGCGACGACGCTCTTCATGTTGATCGCGGCCCGCTGCTCCATGATCGCCTTGGCGTTGCCCTCGCGTTCGCTCGAGACCACGAACTGCGCGAGCTGCACCGCGGCCTGGCCCGCGCCGGCTCGTGCGCCGGGCTGGAAGACGGCGCCTTTGAGCTCGAAGTCGCGGGTGGCGGTCTGGCCGGCGGCGACCTGGAGCCGGGCGACCTCACGCTCGTAGCCTGTGTACGTGACGGAGAGCGTGACCTCGCCCGGCGGCACGCCCGTGAGGGTGTAGGTGCCGTCATCGCGCGAATAGGCGACGAGGTTGGTGCCCTCGATCTGGATCTCGGCGTTGCGCACGTACTCGCCGGTGGCGGGGTTGAAGATTCGACCGGAGATGCCGCCGGCGCCCGACGGCTGCGCCGCGCCCAGGTGAGGTTTGAACGTGCAGACGGCGGCGAAGGTGAGGAGGAGCAGCAGCAGGTTTTTCTTCATCGGGTTTCCAGGTGGGTGGGTCAGGGTTTGTCTGCGACGAGCGCCGCTGGGAGCGTCGCGCAGGAGCACGGCGATTCCCCGCGCAGCGATCGCGGCTCGCGATCGCGCGGCGAGAACTCCCTCGTGGGGGAGAATCGAATCAGAAATTCAACGTCGCCGACAACGAATACTTCCGCGGCGTCTGGTAGCGGAACGTATTCGGCACGTCGCCGCCCGCCGCGGCGTTGCTCGTGTAGGCGATGTAAACGACGTCGCTCTCATCGAGCAGGTTGGAGACATTGAGCTGGAGCCGCGCGCGTACCTTGCGGAAGCGCAGCTCGTAGCTCGAATGGGCGGACACCAGCGTGTACGGGTTGGCGTAGAGGTAGTTGAAGGGCTGGTTGGCGCGGTTTCCGACCACCTGCTTTCCGCGGTAGTTGGCGCCGCCGCCGACAGAAAGACCCTTCAGTCGCCCTTCGCGGAAGGAATACGTCGTGTAGATGTTGCCGATCTTCTCGACCGTGTTGTTGAGCGTGCGGCCCTCGGTGTAGCCGGAGATGATGCGGTTGATGTCGTTGATGTTGGTCGCGATCCGGGCGGCGTTGGGCAGGGCGGGATTGGCGGCGCCGGCCTGCCAGGTCGCCAGGTGCGTCGCCGCATAGGCCCGCAGGCCCGGGCCGATGTCGGCCTGCTCCGTCTTCGGCAGCGAATAGTTCAGCATCAGCCGCCAGGACCGCGTGAGGTTGGCCGTGAGGTCGATCTCGTATCCCTTGCCCTTGTACGTCTCGAGGTCGCGGTAGGCCAGGATCTGATTCTCGGGCCGCCCGAGGTCGTTCCAGATTTCATTGATGTCGGCCATCGCGTCGCCCGTGCGGGCGCGGTCGATCTGCTTCATCTGGTAGTAGCCGATGGTGCCGGCCAGCTTCCCGCCGAAGAACTCGAGCTTGAGGCCGACGTCGATGCCGTCGTTCGAGGCGGGCGGGATGGTGGAGCCGTCCATCTGCGAGGCGCCGCTGCCGGGGGCGTTGAACGACTCCGAATAGTTTGCGTACGCGCCGAGCCAGGGGACGGGGAAATAGACCAGGCCGGCGGACGAGGTGCCGACACTGATCTTGCTCACGTCGAGGGTGCCCGGCCCGGCCGTCGCGCCGAGGATCGAGGTGCCATCGGGATTGCCGGCGACGCGCCGCTGCTGCTTCCGGTCGTGCGTGTCGTAGCGGTAGCCGAGGAGCACGGAAAGCTTGCCGTTGAACAGCGAGGAAGCGGACGCGAGCTGGTTGTACTGGAGCGACTGGTCTTCGTCGGACGTGTTGGTCTCGACGAAGCTGACCTGGTAGCCGTTGCTCGAGAACGTTCCGACCCAGGCGGCGGGGTTGCGGGGCGCGTCCCAGTACTGGCGGATCCGGATGAGGTTGGTGGCGGCCTGGCTGTTGACGTTGCCGGGATTGTTCACGCGACCTGCGGTCCAGGTGACCGGCGAGTAGGAATCGTGCCGGATGCCGGAGGAGAGGCTGAGGCTCTGCCGCAGCCAGCGGAGCTGCTTCTTGTACGCGAGCGAGAGGCGCCAGTCCGAAAGCGTGTTTTCCTGCAGCGTCTTCTGCGGCTGGACGTCGGCGAACGCCTTGCCGAAGTTCGGGTTGGGCTGGCCGTTGGGCAGCTGCGTGTTGACGTCGATCCGATGCTGGTCCCAGACGCGGAAGTTGCCCAGCCGGCTCTGGTCCTGGTGGTTGAACGCCGCCTGGGCGATGATGCCGGCGGGGAAGCGGTGCTCGAGGTAGAAGGTCCAGCTGTGGTAGTTGGTATCTCCATACGCGTCGGGCGGCTGGAGGCTGAACTCTCGGCTCGGGATCGAGGGAAAGCGGGCAACCGCGGGGCGCCCTTCAGGCAGAATGCGCAGGCCGGTGCCGGTGCTTTGGAACGAGCCACGCCAGTTGACGATGCCGAGCGCGGGCTGGCTCGGATCGAGCACCAGGTAGTCGTCGGCCACCGCCGAATTGAATCGGGCCACGCCCGTGCCGGCGGTCGAGGGGGCGGTGATGCCGTTGTAGCTCGTGGTGCGATTCCAGTTGGAGCTCTGGTCGGCAAAACTCTGCGCGAACGAGAAGCGCCGGTAGTTGCCCTGCTCGTATTCGCCCCGGACCTGCGTTTCCTTGGCCAGCTTGAACGTGGCCGCGACGTGCGTGCCATAACGGAACGGTTCGTCGTAGTCGCGCCAGCCCTTGAGTTTGTCCACCAGGGCGTTCACCCGCACCGCGAAACGGCTGCCCACGGGAATGTTGTAGTCGAAGGTGGCGCGGTATCCGCCATCGCTATCCGTGCGGAACTGCACGGTGCGGCGCGGAACCCAGAGCGCCTGCTTGGTGAACGTGGTGTTGATGCCGCCGGGATTGCCGTCGCCGAAAAGGATGGAGTTGGGGCCGCGGGCGAACTCGAGCCGCTCCGTGTTGTAGTTGTCGCTCGAGACGTACCAGCGGAAGTAATTCCGGCTGGGGAAGCTGTTGCCGACGCCGCGGATGTTCGTGTTGTAGTCGCCCGTCGTGGCGGTCTCGCCCACCGGGATGGAGTTGGGCGCCCACTCGGCGGCGGACCCGAAGCTGGTGGCGCCGATGTCCTCGAGGAACTCGGCGGTGAGGACGGTGATGGCGGACGGCGTCTCCTTGAGCAGGGTGTCGACGCGGCCGCCGGCGAGGGCGCTGGAGGCCGTGTAGCCGACGTCGCGGTCGGTGCTGACTTCGAAGGCCGCGAGAGTGATCGTCTTGTCGTCGGCGGTGGGCGCGGCGGGTGCGGGTGACACGCTCTGGGCGAGCGCGAGGGTGGACGAAAACAGGAGCGCGAACGGCACGGAGCCGCTCGCGGCGCGTCGAAG
>CALFZM010000204.1 GCA_937952235.1 uncultured Opitutia bacterium
CGCCATGCCCACGAGCAGCACCCGCCCCTTGAAATGCGCCCCCGCCGGCGTGGTCGCGAGGCCAAGGAAGCCGGTCATCATGCCATTGAGCACGCTCGCGATCAGGCCGGCCAGGTGACGGCCAGGCCGCCGCGCCGCGACGCGCGCCTCGCCTCCGACCTGCGCGACCGCCGCCACGCCGAACAACGCCAGGCTCCACCACGAGCGCGGCAGCGAGGCCGAGAGCACGAGATTGAAATACACGAACAACGCCAGCGCCGGCGGCAGCGCGAACCGGTTCGCCAGGCCCGTGCCCGCCAGCAGGGCCGACCACGCCAGCGCCGCGCCGAGCATCCACACCGCGACGGACCAGCCCGCCACCGGTTTCCCCGCGGTGCCCGCCACCTGTTCCAGGGACAACTCCGGCCAGGCCGTCACGCCTGCGAGCGGCGCGAGCACGACGAGCGCGAGCGCGAGCACCACCGCGGCGCGCAGGGTGCCGATCGCCTCCGCCGGGACGAGCCGTTCGTCGAGCCGGTCGTCCGCGTAATCCCCGGTCACCAGCATCTCGTTCGCCCGCCGCATCGGACCGGAGAGCGGGGAACCGCGCACCCGCTCGATCTTCGCCTTGAGCCGCGGGTGGCGGTCGAGCCAGGCCGCCAGCCGGACCGTGACGGGCGACAGCCGCGTGAGCACCGGAAACGCCGCGGCCAGGAAGTACCTTACCTTCTGGAGGGTCTTGAGGTCCATGCCACCGCTCCGCCGCGTGAAGCGTTTGCAACGGCCGGAGCCAGCCCAGGCGGAAGCGACCGGCGCCGCCGTGCGCCCGCCCGCCCGCCGCCGCCGTCAGGGCCCGCCGTGCTCACACCTTGATCTTCCTCGTGACGTAACGCCACTCGACCTGCTCGACGAGGAGCTGGCGTTCGCATTTCTCGACGAGGTCGCGGACCGAATCCTCGGTCCGCAGCTCCCGCAACTCCTCCCGCCGCTGGCCGAGCGCCTGCGCCAGCGCGCGGAAGCGCTGGCTGCGCCGGGCATGGTCGAACGAGGACGCCAGCCCATCCGCCACCGCCGCCACGATCGGCAGCACGGCCGGCAGCACCATCACCAGGACCATCCCCCACAGGTGAGCGCCGAGATCCAGTTTGGCCGCGCGGTTCAGCATCGCGCCCGCGACGAAGATCGGCGTGGCCTGCGCACAGCGTCGCGCGATGAGGGGCAGGCGCCGGCCCCACCGCCCGGACCGCACCAGCGCCGCGGCAAAATACTGCTGCTGCCCCTCCAGCCGGTCGCGCCCGTATTCCTCGCGGAAGGTCGCGAGCGCGTCGGGCTGGCGCGCGAGGTGAGCCTGCCGGTGCCGCTGGGCCAGGACGCCGAAGCTGACCGCGAACCGACGCCATTCCGGCAGCAGGTCGCCCGCCGTCGGCCGGAACGGGCTGGCGTAAGGCAGGCTCGCCTCGAGGCCGCGGCAGATCTCCGCCCCAACGCGGGCATTGGTCCATTTCTCCACCAGCGCCACCCGGGTCAGGCGGCGGCGTTCCCGCAGCGCCCAGACCGACAGCACGAACTGGAGCGCCTGCAGGATCGTGACCAGGACGCCGAGGTTGCGTCCGGCCAGGATGACGTGGGTCATGCCGATCAGGCCGCCCAGCGCGCCGAGCAGGATCAGTTGCTGCGCCGCGTGGCGAAAATCGAACGCGTCCGTCTGCGCCGCGCGCGAGAGCCGCGCCTTGATCGTCCGGCAACGCTCCTGGTCCGTGGTGCACCCCGGCGCCGGATCCACGATGCCCTGCTGCACGATCCAGTTCCATTGCGGATCGAAGGGCGGCCAGGCCTGCGGGTCGTAATGCTGGAGCGTAACGGTCAGACGACCGGGATCGATCACCCGCATCGGCTTCCGCATCGCCGTCCCGAGGGCGACGAGCTGCCCGGTGCCGCCCAGGCCGCCCCCGGGCTGTCCGTCCCACACCGCGAGCACGAGGTCCGCGGATTCGAGGATCCGGACATCGGTGTCGAAATAGCACGCCGGCCGGCTGCCGCGCGTGAGCGCGACGCTCACGGAATCGCGCTCCAGGTTGCCGCGCGCCCCGGCCAGCGCCGCCTTCGCCTCCGGCAGCGCCTCGGGGTGGCACGCGAAGTCCTCCAGGAAATCCTCCTCCGCGAGCGGCAGCACGAGGTGCACGGGCAGGCCGAGGCGGCGCGCCGCGCGGATCGCGAGCAGATCCGTTCCCGCCGCCACGCTCGCCATCAGGTGAATCTCGCCGCCGCGGGCGAGCGCACCGGCGGACAACGCGCGCAGCTCCTGCTCGAGGACCGACTCGACGCCGGCCGGATCCGCGAGCCGGCGATGGCCCAGGACGCCGACGATCCAGACCGCCCGCAGGATCGGTTCCGCCTCGATGCTCCCCGCCATGGCGGTCAGACGAGGTGCTCGCCCCGGACGTGGGCTTCGGCGTACGCGCGCCCGGCCGCGATCGCGACCGGGATCAGGTTGAGGTTGGCGAGGTCCCAGCGGCCGCCCTGTTTCGTGAGCACCGCCTTCACCTCGGCCTCCGAGTACGTGTGGTTGTACCGGACATAGGTGAACTGCCGTTCGCGCCGCGCGGCCTCCCGCTCCTTCTCCGTCGCGGGCACCAGGCTTCCGATCTCGCGGTCCAGCTCGGCCCCGTGCAGGCACCAGCCGGTGGTGCGGCACAACAGGTCCTGCAGCCGGCTGTCCGCATCCATCAACGCCCGGATCGTCGCCCGCGCATGGCTGATCACGCTCATGTCCTGCACGTCGCGTTCGTTGTAGGTCATCGCGCGCTGCCCCACGCCGACGGATACGACCGTGAGCTGCTCCGTGCCGCGCGGGAAGCCGATGCAGTATTCCGGCAGCGTCGCCATGAGGTACGAGAGGTAGGCCGGGTTGTTGTACGGGCTCACCCCTCCGTCGATGAACTGGTGTGAGCGCTTCTCGTTCTTTGCGTTGGCAATCGAGATGCGCTGCGGCGGGAAGAACGTCGGGGCGGCCGTGCTCGCGCGGATGAGCTGCCACAGCGGCAGCTCGAGGTTCGACTGCCCCGCGGGGCGCCGGTTGTACAGGCTGTCACGGCAGTTGGTGATCGGCCAGGGCGAGCCGGTGGTGGCATTGCGCAGGACCAGCAGCAGCAGCGTGCGCAGCCGCTTGGTGCCGAGCTGCGCCGGCCGGCCGTCCTCTTCCGCAAAGACGTTCTGGAGATAGCGGATGATGCCGGTGCTGGAGAAGCGATTGTAGATGAGCCGGCGCATCATCGAGCTCGTGACGAAGATCTCGGGCGACTTCTTCACGTAGAACTCCTCGATCTCGTCGACGCTCATGCCCCACGCCAGCATGGCGGCGATGATCGCGCCGGTGCTCGTGCCCGCGATCAGGTCGAAATGGTCGGAGAGGACGAAGCGGGGTTTCTTCCCCGCATACCGCGGCGCGAGTTCCTGTTCGATCCGGCGCAGGATCTGGAGGGTAAGCACTCCGTGGATACCACCGCCGTCGAGGGAGAGGATGCGTTTCATGTCCGAAGGGGCAAGGAAGTCAGTTGAAGGCCGGGACCGGCCGGGGCGCGAACCCCGCGAACATGAGCGCTGCCGCGTTTGCGTCGAGCGATTCCTCGCCGGCCCCGGCGCGGCCACGCGCGCTCACGACCCGCCCGCGGGCGCCCCCGGCCCCGGCGAACGGACTCCGCTGGCCCGGACCAGGCGGCCCAGGAGCTCCGCGCGCGGCACGCCCTGGGCGCCCGGCCCCGCCAGCAGGCGCGTCTCGCCCGGGACCCGCCCGGGCTCGGGCCCGGAGCCCGCCCGCGGCGCGTAGATCGAGAACACCAGCCCGGGCTCGGCCGAATTCGCCGCACCGGCCTCGGCGCCCCCCGGCGCCCGCGTCCTCCAGGCCACGATCTCGGCGGTGAGCGAGGGGCCCGGTTCGCGTCCTTCATCCCACACGGCCACCAGCGCGTCGGAGCGTTGCACCACATGTCGCGCCGCATCGACATAACGTTGCCGGCGGCGCCGGTCGTCCGCGATCATCGCGGAAAAGTCGCCCGTGGCACCCGGCCCGGCATCCAGGCAGAAGGCGTTCACCGCCGGATGGCGCGCCAGCCGGTCCAGCGCCAGCCGGGCCGCGTCCGATCTGAAGCGGGTGCGGTACAATTCCACCGGGAACGGCAGCGGTGCGATCACGTCGATCCCGGCCGCGAGCGCCGCTTCGGCGCAGAGCTGGTCCGCGCCCTCCGCCAGCGAGCTCAGGAGCTGCAGCCGGACCGACGGGAAGAGCCCGCGCAGTTCGGAGAAGATCGCGCGAACGGAGGCGGTGAGCGCCGGCAGGTCCTCCGGCCGCAGCGAGGTGTGGCCCACGACGCCCAGCCGGAGCGACGCAGGCCCGGACGGGGGGACGGGGTCAGGCGGGGAGCGCATCGGGGGGAACAAAGTCGGAACCGCGGGCGGATGGCGAGGCCGACCGTCGCGGGGCGTGCCGCCCGCGGCGGGGTGCGCCGGCGACGCCCCGGGGCGGGCGGACGAGGACGTCCGCGCTCCCTCCCGGGGGCTTGCTCCCGGGGAAACGGCCGGTAGAACACGCCCCGCCGTCATGAGCGTCCGCCGCCCCGAGATCTTCATCAGCGCCACGAGCGCCGACCTGCGTTCGTGCCGGGCGATGGTGAAGGACGCGCTGCTGACGCTGGGCTGCGTCCCGGTGGAGCAGACCAATTTCCCGCCCGATCACCGCACGGTGCGGGCCATGCTGCGGGCGCGGATCGAGACCTGCGACGCCGTCATCCACGTCGCGGGCTCGGTCTACGGCGCCGAGCCGAGCGTGCGCGAGCCCAGCGAGCCGCGCCGGAGCTACACGCAGCTCGAATACGATCTCGCCCGCGAGCTGCGCAAGCCGCTCTACGTGTTCGTGTGCGGACGCGAATTCCCGTACGACGAGCACCCGCCCGAGGACGCCGAGAAGCAGGCGCTCCAGGTCGCCCACCGCGACCGGATCCGGGCAAGCGAGACCCTGAGGACGAACGTCAAGTCCCGCGACGAGCTCGCGCAGCGGGTCCGCGAACTGCAGACCAAGATCGAGCAGCTTACCCGCGAGCTCGCGCGTTCCCATCGCTGGCTGCGCCGGAGCGTGGTGATCGGCACCCTCGTGATTGCCGTGCTCGCCGGCACGATCTGGAGCCTCCGCCAGCTCACGCGGGAAAGCTCGGCGCAGGCGGCGGTCCTGCGCGAGGAGGTGCGCATGCTGCGGGAGGTCATCGAGCGGTATTCCACCCAGGCCCCCGGGGGCGAGGCCGTTTCCGACGAAGTCCGTTTCGAACGCGCGCTGGCCGCTGTCGCGGCGGAGTACCGGATCGAGGTGCCGGCGCTGAAGGCGAAGATCGATGCCTTCGTCGCGAGCGTGCGCGCGAATCCGGCCGCGGCCGGGTTCTACGAACGCGCGCTGGCCGACTTCGCGGAGCGCCAGTTCCGCTCGGCCGCGAACCACGCCGCCGCCGCCGTGAAACTCTACCGCAGCGAGCGCGAGGTGGCCGAGCGCGAGGCCGCGGCCAGCGCCGAACGCGCCCGGCAGGCGCGGGAGCGGGAGCGGGCCGCGCACACGCTGGAGGGCAATGCGCGGTTTGCCGCCCAGGAGTACGCCCCCGCCGAGGCCTCGTTCCACGCCGCCGCCGAGCTCGCGGGTCGAACGACGGACCCGGTCGAATGGGCCATGCTCCAGCTGCGCCGGGCCAACTGCCACTGGGAGCTCGCCAGCCGGCTGGGCGGCGAAGCGATCGCCCGCCACCTGCAGGACGGTCTCGCCGCCACCCGCGGCGCCCTCGAGGTCTTCACCCGCGAGCGGCATCCCACGTCATGGGCGCTCGCCCAGAAGACCCTCGGCAGCGTGCTGCGCAACCAGGCCCGCACGCTCACCGGCACCGAACGCAAGGACGTGCTCGAGCAGGCCGCCGCGGCGTTCGGCGCCGCGCTCGGTTTGCTCACCCCCGAGGCCAACCGCGCCGACTGGCTCTCGGCGCAGATCAACCTGGGCAACGTCCGCTACGAACAGACCTTCGTCCTCGCCGGCCCGGAGCGCGAGCGCTCGCTGCGCTCCGCCGTCGGCACCTTCCGTGCCGCCCTCCGGGAGGCCTCCCCCCGCACGACCCCGGCCGAGTGGGGCAAGCTGCAGAACAACCTGGGCAACTCGCTCTGGAGCCTCGCCCTCACGACCCTCGGGCCCGATCGCGCCGACCTGCTCCTGCAGGCCACGGCCTCGTTTCGCGAGGCGCTCGTGGTGCGTCCCCGCGCCGAGGTCCCGGACGACTGGGCGCTCATCCACAGCAACCTGGGCAACGTCTTCCTGGCCCGCGCGCAGTTGCTCAGCGGCACGCAGCGCACGGAGATGCTGGAGGAAGGCATCGCCGCCCACCGCGCCGCCCTCGAGGTCTTCTCCATGGGCCGCGCCCCGCAGCGCTGGGCGCTGACCTGCACCAATCTCGGGTTCGCCCTCCAACTGCGGGCGCTCTCCGCCGTCGGAGCCGAGCGCGGCCGGCTGCTCGCCGAATCGGCCGCCTTCCTCGAACAATCCCTGCAGGTGCACACCGTCCGCGACCTGCCGGCGCTGTGGGCCCTGAGTTCGTACTATCTCGGCATCACCCAGTGCACGCAGGCGGGCGGCGCGCCCGACGAGGATCGCGACGCGCTTTACGCCGCCGGCGTCGAGCGCCTGCTGTCCGCCGAAGCGGTGTACTCCCAGGCCAACTTCCCCGCCGAATGGGCCCGCATCCATGCCATGGTGGCCTATGCCCTGCAGCACCAGGCCGGCCGCCGGACCGGGGGCGAACGCCAGGCCCTGCTCACGCGTGCCGCGGAATCGTGCGCGAAAGCGCGCTCGGTGTACGCCCGCGAGCAGTTTCCCGTCGAATGGGCGACCGTCCAGCTCACCTCCGCGCTCGTCCGCACCGCCCAGGGCCTCGACGCCCCGCCGCTCCAGCGCATCACGCTGGCGCAGGAGGCGATCGCGGAAGCCCGCGCCGCCCTCGAGGTGAACACCCGGCGCGACCAGCCGATCCCGTGGGCGATGACCTCCCGCGTGCTGGGCCGCGCGCTCCTTTTCCTCGCGGAGACGCAACTCAACCCGGCCGACCGCCGGCGCACCCTCGAGGAAGCGGCCACCACGCTCCGCTCGGCGCTCGAGGTGTTGAACGAGAGCGACACGCCGGACGACTTCACGGAAGCGCGCGCCGACCTCGCGCGCGCCGGGGACCTGCTCGCCCGGCTCTGATTCCGCAGCCGCCCGCCGCCGGCGACGGACGCTCCCGGGGGGAGGAGCGCGGACGTCCTTGTCCGCCCGGCGAAGCCAGCAGTGGGATCGGGACCTCGCCGTACCTCGCCTCGCCGCCACACTCGCCGGTTGACAGCCCGCAGGCCCCAGACTGGCGTGGGTCGCCGGACAGAAACCGGCCTCCTCGCCATGAATTTGCGCATCGGAATCCAGGTGGTCGGGCTCATGATTGCAGTGACGGCGGCCGGTGCGCCGGCTCGCGCGGCGGACGTCGCTCCGCCCCCGCCCCAGACTCTCTGCCTCGTCGAGGGCACCCACCTGGTCGTGGCCGCTCCCGCCGGCGAGCATCCGACCGGCATCAAACCGGCGACGCCGGCCGAACTCGAGGCCGCCGCTCGGATGCCGCCGAGCCGGTTCCAGGGCGTGCTCGATAACACGAATCTGCGCGCCAACATCCGGCTGCTCGACCTCGACCTGGTCGAGGGCCTCACCTTCGGCGCGAAATATCAGTACCAGGTCGAGCGCTCGGCGATGCGCCCCAACTATTTCGCCCGCGTCGACCGCTACGTCGTGGCGAGCTCGATCAATCCGGGCACGCTGATCGACGGCCTGACGCCGATCAGCTTCGGGCTCGGGCAGGAATCGGAAATCCTCTTCATCCAGCAGTTCGACAGCGGGGACAGCGCCCGGCTGCCGAGCAACGGCTACCTGCCCTCGCGGCTCCCGGTCAGCCGCGCCAAGGCGCTGTCGCTCAAACCAGGCGACTACGTGCGGTTTCACGCGCGGCTCAATGTGATGGTGGGCGCCGGGCAGGTCTTCAACGCCGCCCCGGGCGTCGAGCTCGCGGTCGGCGGCAAGATCGTCGTCAGCGGGGATTTTCAGGTGCACTTCTTCCGCCTCGATGCCTCGCGCGTCCGGCTCAAGCTGGTGGCGCTGCGCAGCGACGACCGGAGCCTCAAGGCGCGGCTGGGCCTGCGGAACTTCGAGGTCTTCGGCGTCTCCGGCGTCGACAAGGCGTTCGTCCGGCTCGCCAAGCTCGACGAGTGGTTCCTCGCGCAGGTCTCGAGCACGAACTCCGACCTCTTCATGGTCGACTACGTGATCAACCTCGCCGACGAGCGCGCCGCCGGCGCGTACGACGGGTTGTTCAGCTCGCTGCGCGAAGTGCGCACGTACAAGATCGCCAATCCCGTCACGCGCCGCGAGGACCTCGCGGAGCGGCTGACGAGCAACGTGGCGCTGCTCGAGGAAGTGGCGCTGGACGGGCGCGAGCTGGCGAAGCCGGAGCCGATGGACCGCGCGATCAACCGGCTCTTCAAGGGCGCCAACAGCTCCTACACGCGGGCCTCCGCCTTCCGGCTCGGCGTGCTCGCCGTCCGGCTCAAGCGCGACGAACGCTACCGCCGCAATTTCCTCAGCCGGGTCAGGATCGACCCGCAGACGGGGCGCGAGGTCTACGAGCATTACATCGTCCCGACCTGGAACCTGGAGTCCGAGTCCAACGGCCTCGCCACCAAGCGGCTCAAGGGCGCGGAAGAGATCTTCCGGGCCGCCAACGCCCTTTTCTCCGCCACGAGCGAGGGCGTGCCGCTCGAGTTCAAGAACATCAGCTTCGTCCGCCGCGAGAGCGACACGCGCGTGAGCGGCGCGGAATACCGCGACGCCGAGCGCCGCATCCTGAGCCTGCTCTCGCCCGCGGGCCGCGAGTCGTTCTTCGCCCAGATGAAGGACACGGGCTGGACCGATCCGAACCGGGTGCGGTCGGCGCAGCTGGACCTCGAGTATTTCTTCCACGCGCAGGCGCTGTTCGACCTCTTCGATGCCGGCTGGGGGCGGCGCGAGCGGCTGATCGATGCGATGGTGCGCTACCTCATCACGCAGGACGACGGCTGGAGCGCGCGGAACCGGGAGATGCTGGACCTCGTCGGCCAGGCGGGCCGCGAGCCGCCGGGCTCCGAGGCGGCCGGGCGGCTGCTGGCCCGCGCGATGCGCATCAAGCGCACGCTCCAGGACGAGGTGAGCGAGCGGTACGGGGCCGAGAGCCTCGACCTGTGCGCGAAGTTCGAGACGATGCTGGCGCCCGGCACCACGGGGTCGCTGCTCGAGGACAGCGTGAAGCGGGTCGAGGCGCTGGTCGCGCTGCGCGACTCGGCGCTCTTCCGGCGCGTCGGGCCGGGCTTCATCGTATTCCTGCTCAAGGAGTCGAACCTCGACGTCGACAAGGTGCTCTACGTGCGCCTCCGCATGGCGGCGCAGGACCTGCCCACGGTGCGCGTCGTCTCGGGCTCGAAGGAGGACCGCGATCTCTACGAGGTCGTCGAATTCCTCGAGGCGCTGCTCAACGGCAACGAGACCGACATGCGCCTCTCCGGCCCGCGCAACGCGGCCGTGACCCGCGTGAATCACGAACAGCTCCTGGAGCGGCTGGTGATCGCGACGAATTAAGGCGGACTCGTGCAGTTGGCTTTCGAGGCAGCCATGAGAACGGCCGCACTGAAAGGTGGAGCGACTTGCCTCAAGCCGCTGCGAGCGGGTCCGCCGTACGTCAGCCGCCTTGGGACAGGCGGCTCCGCCTTGGTTGCATGAGACCGCTGAGGTCACGGCGTGTTCGCGCTTTGAACCGGTGCCGCCGGCACGCGCGTGGGGCCGATTCTGAGCCGGAAAGTTTCATCCGAGGTGGAGCCGCTTGGGCCCGAGCGGCTGTGTTCGACTGACCCTTCAGCCGCGGCTTGGGGATCAGATGAGGCTCAGTTTCGTGCGGGAGCGCCTGTGGCGCGGAGTTCCTCCAGCGCCGCCTGCGCGGGGGCGAAGCGCGGATTCGCCTGCAGGGCCGCCGAGAACTCCGCCTGCGCCTCCGCCCGGCGTCCCAGCCGGACGAGGGTGAGCGCGAGGTTGTGGTGCACCTCGGCGCGCGCCGCGGGATCGCGCAACGCCGCCCGGTAGTGCGCCACCGCCGCCTCGCCGTCGCCGGCGGCGGCGAGAGCATTGGCGAGATTGTTGTGCGCCGCGAAGTGATCGGGCTGCAGCTGGATCGTCGCGCGGTAACCGTCCATCGCCTCCGCCACGCGTCCCGTCCGGCGCTGCAGATTGGCCAGGTCGAAATGAGCCCGCGCGTTCTCCGGCCGCTCCGCCCGCAGCGCGAGGTACACCGCCTCGGCCTCGGCGTCCCGCCCGGAACGAGCCAGGGCCGCCGCCAGCTCGAGGCGCAGGCGATCGTCGCCCGGCGCCGCGGCCACCGCCCCGCGCCAGTGCGCGACGGCTTCCTCCGCCCGCCCGGCGCCCGCCGCGAGCGACGCCAGGACTTCGTGCGCCGGCGCGTAGCCCGGCGCCCGCGCCAACGCCGCCTCCGCCGTCGCCTGCGCCTCGGCGGCCCGGCCCGACCGGGCCAGCAGCCGCGCCCGCCCGCCATAGGCGAGGATGAATTCCGGTCGCAGCTCCGTCGCCCGCGTGTAGGCCCGCAGCGCCTCGTCCAACGCACCGGTCCGCTCGAGCGCCTCGGCCAGCAGGTGATGGGCCAGGGCGTTGTCGGGACGCTTCGCCACCGTGTCGCGCCACAGGCCCACCTCGGACCCGTAGGTGCGGTTGCGCGCCACGGTCAGGACGAGCAGGGCCGCGAGGCCCGCCGCCGCTCCGGCGAGCGCCACGCGACCCCGTCCCGCCGCCACGCAGCGCGGCAGCACGGCGACGACCACGCCCGCCAGCACCGCGGCCAGCGGCAGGTACAGGCGGTGCTCGACGATGAGCTGGGTGGTCGACGGCACGAGGCTCGTAGGCGCCAGCAGCAGGAAGAACGCGGCGCCGGTGAAACCCGCGACCGGCCGCCAGCGCAGCGCGGCGAGCGTCGCCGCCAGCAAGGGCCCGGCCACCGCCAGCCAGGGCAGCCGCTCCAGCCAGGGCCGCGGCTGGAACGCGCCGTACTCGAACACCAGCGGCGACGGCCAGGCGGCCAGCCCGAGATAGCGGACCACCGCCTCGCCCTGCGCGGTCACGTAGGCCCACCAGCCCACGCCCACGCCGAAGCCCATGATCCCGCTGCGATTCCCCCCGCCGCCGGCCACCTGCAGCGCGAGCGGCACCCATGTGGCCGCCAGCGCCAGGTAGAAGCCCCGCCGCGCGGTCCACGCGCCGGCGAAGCTGCCCGCGACGAACGTGCGGTCGTAGAGCAGCAGCAGCACCGGCGCGGTCGCCGCCACCTCCTTCACGCCCGTCGCGGCCAGCACGCCGCCCACCGCGAGCGCGAACCAGCCGCGTCCGGGCGGGCGCGCGCAGGCCCGGACGAACGCGTACAAGGCTCCCAGATACAGGCAGCCCATCAGCGACTCGGCCCGCTGCACCACATACGTGACCGACTCCGTCTGCAGCGGGTGCAGGGCCCACGCGAGCGCGGTGACGAGCGCCGCGGGTCCCGCGGCCGCCCGCCACGGCGCGGGCCGGGCCGCGCCGGCGAGCGTGCGGCGCACGATGCCGCCGAGCAGCAGCGCGGCGAGCGCATGGATCGCGACGTTGACGGCCCGGAAGCCGGCGGGAGACTCGCCCGTGAGCCAGCGATTGAGCGCGAAGCTGACGTTGAGCAGCGGCCGGCCCTCGACCGTGAGGCTGCCGCCGACCGGCGGCGACCAGGCCGCCTCCAGGCTCCGCAGCGTCGGGTTCTCCGCGATCGCGCTCACGTCGTCGAAGACGAAAGGTGCGTCATAGCAATTGTGATACGCCAGCAGGACCGCCGCCACGACCGCGGGCGCGGCGCCCCACGCGGGCGGGAATCTCGGGGCGGCGGGGTCGCGCGACACGGGCGCACGCTGCGCGCGATCGAGCCGCCGCGTCAACCGCGCGACGGAAAATCCCAATGCGGGCTTGTCACGCAGGAACTCATCGCGCACATCCGGATTCCCCCACGTGAGCACGGTTCCCGCCACACCCGAGCCGACCCCGACTGGCGAACTCACCCGTTGGTTCGCGGAGGAAGTGCAGCCGCACGAGCCGAAGGTGCGGGCCTGGCTGCAGGCGCGCTTTCCCCAGCTGGTGGACATCGACGACCTGATCCAGGAGACCTACCTGCGCGTGCTGCGGGCCAAGGGCGAAGGCCGGCTTGATCATCCCAAGGCCTACCTCTTCGCCACCGCGCGCAACGCGGCGCTGGACCGTTTCCGGCGAAATCGTGTCATCACGTTCGAGCGCCTAGCTGATGTGGCCGACTCGTCCGTCTTGGAAGTGGACCCGGATTCCGTCCCGGCGTCCGACCGTGATCACGAACTCGAAACCCTCGCCGCCGCCATCCGCTCCCTGCCCGAGCGCTGCCGCGAGGTGCTTGTCCTGCGCAAGCACCACGGGCTCTCGCACCGGGAGATTGCCGCGCGGCTCGGCATCTCGCCCCACACCGTCAACGCGCAGATCACGGTCGCCATGGTCAAGTGTCGCGAGTTCTTTCGCGCCCGCGGCCTGATCTCCTCGCCCACCCATGAGCGGATGCCCGCCAAACGCCCCACCCGCGCCTGAACCTTCGCCCGACGAAGCGCACCTGGTCGAGACGGCCGCCCGCTGGCGGGCCCGGATCGACGACGGGCTCGATGCCGCAGGCGAGGAGGAATTCGCGGCCTGGCTGGCCGCCGATCCCCGGCATGCGGAGCTGTTCCGGGAAATGGACGCCACCTGGGGACTGCTGGACCGCGCGACCGAACTGCCCGCCACCGCCCTCGCGGCGCCGGCTGCCACCGCGGTGTTCGCCCCGCGCCGGCGGCGCTGGCTGCCCGTGACGCTCGCCGCGGCCGCCGCGTTGGTGCTCGCGGGCGGCATCGCGTGGATATCCACGGGCGACGATACCCGCTACCGGACCACCGCCACGGCCGCACCGGGCATGGTTCACCGCCTGAACCTGCCGGACGGCTCGGTCGTCCGCCTCAACTCCGACAGTGCCGTGACCGTGCGCTTCACCGCGAACGAACGCCGGCTCGCGCTCGAGCGGGGCGAGGCCAGTTTCTCCGTGGCCAAGGATGCGGCGAGGCCCTTTGTCGTCACCGCTGCGGGCGTCGACGTGCAGGCGGTTGGGACGGTGTTTCACGTCAGCCAGCGGCAGGCCAGGCTCGAGGTGCTGGTCACGGAGGGCCGCGTGAAGGTCGCCGATGCGGCGCGCGGCGCGACGCTGCTGGCTCCCCGTCCGAATCCGGAGCCCGCGGTCGGGGATACGCTGGCGGCCGGCGAGAAGGTGGTGATTGCGGTGCCCGAGCGCGCCGCACCCGTCGCCGCGGTGCCGGAGGACGTGCCTCCGCCCGAGATCGCCCGCGCGCTCGCCTGGCAGGAGCGACGCATCGAGTTC
>CALFZM010000205.1 GCA_937952235.1 uncultured Opitutia bacterium
GAGATTTCTGCCTGTCTCGTGGGCTCGGAGATGTGTATAAGAGACAGGGCGAAGTCGTGCTCAACCACCCCGATGGCGCGGAGATCCGCCGCCTCAACGCGGGCAAGTCGTTCCATGTCGCGTCGGGCTCCACGGCGGCGATGTTCGAGCCGGCGCGGTTCCAGGCGCCGCAGCACATCGACGGCTGGACGTCGATCACGACGTCGTACGGCCGGGGCCAGGATGCGTACGTGCGCCGCGGCAACAACGCGACCCGGCCGGGCACGCAGCCGCTGCTGATGGTGAAGCACTCCGACCTCGAGGCGAGCCGGACCAACGAGCGCCGCGCGGTGCTCACGTTCGACCTCACGGACATCCGCCCCCGGGAGATCGAGGAAGCGCAGCTCCTGCTGGATCCCGAGCCGAGCGGGATGGGTTTTTCCGCGATGGTGCCGGATTCGCGCTTCGCCGTGTACGGGGTGCGGGACGGTTCGCCGGGCGAAAGCTGGTCCGAGGAACGGATCACGTGGGAGACGCTGCCCGCGAGCACCGACACCGGGCTGGTGGCGGGAGAGGTCGTGCGGCTGGGCGAATTCTGGATCCCGCGCGGGGGATCCGGCGAACCCGTGACGCTTCGCAGCGACGCCCTGCGCGACTTCATCCGCGACGACCGGAACGGCCTCGTGACCTTCCTCATCATCCGCGAAACCACCGAGACGCATTCCTCCGGCCTGGTTCATGCCTTCGCCTCGAAGGAACACCCCACCGGCCGGCCGCCGACCCTGCGCACCCGCTGACTCCAGCCCATGTCCCCCTACCCCTCTCCTTCGCTCCGGCTCCCGGCAACGCTGCGGACCGCCGCGGTCGCGGTGGTTCGCGCCCCCGCCGTCCGGCGCCGGGGCATCGCGATGCTGACCCTCGCCCTGCTGGCGGCCGCGCCGCTGGCCCGCGCGGACGACACCCGCGAGGCGCGCCACTTTTTCGAGAACAAGATCCGGCCGATCCTCGCGCAGCACTGCTACGAGTGCCACGGCGAGAAGAAGCAGAAGGCGGGACTGCGGCTCGACACGCTTGCCGGCTTCACCCACGGCGGTGAAACCGGGGCGGCGGTCGTCGCGGGCCAGCCCGAGGCGTCGCTGCTGATCAAGGCGGTGCGCCGCACCGACGACGACCTCGCGATGCCGCCTGACGATCCCCTCGCTGCCGCGGATGTCGCGCTGCTGGAGCAGTGGGTGAAGAGCGGGGCGTTCTTCCCCGCCGATGCCCCCGGCGCCGCGCCGGCTGTGGCGAAGGACGAGTGGGGCTTCACCGCGGAGCAACGGGCCTACTGGGCCTTCCAGCCGCTCGCCCGGCCGGTGCCGCCCGCCCTGCCCGGCAACACCTGGGTGCGCCACGACGTCGATCGCTTCATCGCCGCGAAGCACGCGGACCTGAAACTCACGCCTGCCCCGGAGGCGGACCGGCACGAATTCGTGCGCCGGGTCTATTTCGACCTGCACGGGCTGCCGCCCACGCGCGAGCAGCTCGACGCCTTCGTGCGCGACGAACGAACCGACGCGTACGAACGGCTCGTCGATTCCCTGCTGGCGAGCCCGCGCTACGGCGAACGCTGGGCCCAGCACTGGCTCGACATCGTGCGCTATGCGGAGAGCGACGGCTATCGCGCCGACGCCTACCGGCCGGGGGCGTGGCCATACCGCGACTACGTCATCAAGAGCTTCAACGACGACAAACCCTACGACCGCTTCGTGCGCGAGCAGCTCGCCGGCGATGAGATCGCGCCGGACGACCCCGGCGTGTTGATCGCGACCTCGTATCTCCGCAACCCGGTCTACGAATGGAACCAGCGCGACGTGCGCGGGCAGGCCACGCTCATCGTCGACGACATGACGGGCAACGCCGGCGAGGTTTTCCTCGGATTGAGCGTCGGCTGCGCGCGTTGCCACGATCACAAGTTCGACCCGATCCTGCAGAAGGACTACTTCGCCCTGCGCGCGTTCTTCGAGAATGTCCTCTGGCGGACCGACCTCACCCTCGCCTCGACCGCGGAGCGGGCGGAGCACGCCGCGCAGCTTGCCGCGTGGGAGCGGGCCACGGCCGACGTCCGCGCGCAGATGGCGGCGCTGACCGGCCCGACCCTCGAGCGCAACGTGAAGCGGGCGCACGGCCGTTTCACCGACGACATCAAGGCGATGATCGCGAAGCCGCCGGCGGAGCGGGAGCCGATGGAGCAGATCCTGGCGGTGATGTCCGAGCGGCAGATGCAATACGAGCACGACAACTTCAACCCCCAGACCGCGTTGAAGGCGCCGGCGGACAAGGCCCGGTACAAGGAGCTCGAGGCGGAACTGCGAAAGTTCGAGCACCTGAAGCCGAAGCCGCTGCTGCCGGCGCTCGTCGCGACGGACACCGGACCGCGCGCGCCGGCCACGCGCATGAAGTCGCGCCGCGGCGAGCAGGAGGTGGCGCCGGGCTTTCTCACCCTGCTGGATCCGCGCCCGCCGGCGATCACGCCACTGCCGCAGTCGACCGGCCGGCGCAGCGCGCTCGCGGCCTGGCTGACGCAACCCGAGCACCCGCTGACGAGCCGCGTGATCGTGAACCGGGTTTGGCAGCACCATTTCGGCCGCGGGCTCGCACCGACGCCCAACGATTTCGGCCGCCTCGGCGGCCCGCCCTCGCACCCCGAACTGCTGGACTGGCTTGCGCGCCGGTTCGTCGCCGGCGGCTGGAGCATCAAGCGGCTGCACCGGGACCTGGTGCTCTCGGCGACCTACCGCCAGACCGCGCGCATCCAGGCGACGGAGACGGCGGCACGCGTCGATCCCGCCAACGTGTACCTCTGGCGCTTCAGCCCCCGCCGGCTCGACGCGGAACAGGTCCGTGACGCCGCCCTCGCCGCCAGCGGCGAACTCGACCTGTCGGCCGAGGGCGGGGCGCCGCAGGATGCCGGCACCTCGCCGCGGCGGGCGATTTTCACGCTCAAGAAGCGCAACAATCAGAACGAGCTGCTGCGCGCGATGGACGCGCCGGCGGGCTTTACCAGCGCGCCCGAGCGCATCGGAACGTCGACGCCGCTGCAGGCGCTGCTCTTCATGAACGGCGACTGGATGCTCGCCCGGGCGCGGATGGTCGCGGCGCGGTCGCCGACGCCGGAAGCCGCCTGGGAGAACACGCTCGGTCGCCCGCCGACGCCGGCCGAGCGGCAACTCGCCGAGCGCTTCATCGATTCGCGGCTCGATGCTGCCGGCGGGACGCCCGCGCCGCTCGCGCTGCCGCCCGACCTCGCCGCCGCGGGGCAGCCCGGGCTTTTTCACGAGAACACCGCCCACGAGCGGGTGCTGGTCAAGCAGGCGCCGCGCGAGGGCGACGAGTTCACGATCGAGGCGGTGATCACGCCCGCGAGCGTCGACGCCGGCGCGGCGGTGCGCACGATCGTGTCCCGCTGGACCGGCGACAAGAGCTCGGTCGACAGCCACGGCTGGGCGCTGGGACTGACCGGACGCAAGTCCGCGCACCAGCCGCTCAACCTGATCCTCCAGGTCGTCGGCGAGGACAACACCTCCAACACCGCGTACGAGGTCGTGCCGTCGGGGTT
Organism: uncultured Opitutia bacterium; assembly: GCA_937952235.1. Taxonomy (GTDB): domain Bacteria; phylum Verrucomicrobiota; class Verrucomicrobiia; order Opitutales; family Opitutaceae; genus ER46. Next base: position 3,578 of record CALFZM010000205.1, read on the forward strand.
GCTGCTCGCGCTGCAGAAAACCCATCACGTGAGTGCGCGGGTCTCGTGCGCCGAGGGCACGGTGACGTTTGCCGTGCAGGAGCTCGGCAGTCCCGGCTCCGCCCGGCGCACCGCCACGGTGAAACATGGCATCGTTGGCCGGATCGGCATCGGATTGGCCTCGCCCGTGATCGGCGGGCTCTATCGCCGCGGGCCCCACCAGTTCGATGGCCGGATCGAGGGGGTGCGGGTGGTGGGAGGCGGCCTGGCCGAGGATGCGCTCACGCCGGAAACCGCGCGCTGGCCGGCCTCCACCGGCCTGGTGTGGACACCCGCCGCGCCGGCGAGCGCGGCCTTCGAGTGGACGGGGACCGCCGTCGTGGCGGAAAGCACGGACCCGCGCGGCCGCGCGATGACGGACCTGTGCCACGTGCTGCTCAATTCCAACGAATTCCTGACGCTGCACTAAACCTGCCGCCTCCCCCGGGCTGCGCCCACCGCCGCGCGGCCCCGACGGAGCGGAGCCTTCCGATCAGAACCACCACCCCTTCTCCCCCGCCATGCCCTGCCACCACTACGATCGACCCTCGTCGCGTCGCGATTTCCTCCGCACCGCAGGCTGCGGCTTCGGCGCGGTCGCGCTTTCCGCGCTGCTCGGCCAGCCGGTGCTGGGCGCCACGGCCGGGGTCACCGAAGCCGCCCGCCAGCTCCCGCGCCGCCTCGGCCGGGCGAAGAACGTCATCTTCCTGTTCATGGAGGGCGGTCCCAGCCACCTGGATACGTTCGATCGCAAGCCGCTGATCAACGAGCTGGACGGGCAGAAGCTGCCCGCCGGGTTCAAGGAGCCGATCCTTGCGATGGGCGAGTCCGGCAACCCGATCATGGGCTCGCAGCGCGAGTGGAAGCAGCACGGCCAGAGCGGGCTCTGGATTTCGGACTGGTTCTCGCACGTCGCGGCGCACGCGGACGACCTGGCGGTGATCAACTCGTGCGTTTCCGACGGCATCAATCACGCCGGCGGCGTCTGCCAGATGAACACCGGCTCCGTCTTTGGCGGGCGGCCTTCGCTGGGAGCCTGGGTCTCGTACGGCATCGGAACGGTCAACCTGAACCTGCCGGGATTCGTCGTCCTCAAGGACAGCGAAAAGGAGGTCATCAATGGCACGCGCAACTGGGGCACCGGCTTCATGCCCGCGGTCCACCAGGGCGTGGAATTCAGCCCCGACGGCGTGCCGATCCGCCATCTCGAGACGCCGAAGGGGCTCACCGCCGAGCGGCAGCGGGCCAAGCTCGACCTGCTCGGCGAACTCAACCGGATCCACCGCACCCCGCGGGCGGACAACTCCGAGCTGGAGGCACGCATCCGCAGCTACGAACTCGCCTACCAGATGCAGGCCGAGGCGCCGGGCGTGGTGGACCTGCGCAAGGAGACGGCGGCGACCAAGGCGCTGTACGGCCTCGATGAGAAGGAAACGGCGGTGTTCGGCCGCAATTGCCTGCTGGCGCGCCGGTTGGTCGAGCACGGCGTCCGATTCGTCCAGCTTTACAGCGGCGCCGGCAGCGCCTGGGACAGCCACACCCAGCTCGAGGCGAGCCACGGCCGTCTGTGCCGGTCCGTCGACAAACCGATCGCCGGGCTGCTGACCGACCTGAAGGCGCGCGGGCTGCTCGACGAGACCCTGGTGATCTGGGGCGGCGAATTCGGCCGCACGCCGATGAGCGAGCAGCGGGGCGGCCGCGACCACAACCCGAGCGGCTTCTCGATGTGGATGGCAGGCGGGGGCGTCCGCGGCGGCCAGGTCATCGGCGCGACCGATGAGCTCGGCCTCTATGCCGTGAAGGACAAGCTGCATGTCCACGATCTGCATGCGACCATCCTGGCCCTGCTCGGCATGGACCACACCAAGGTCATTTACCCCCATCAGGGCCGCCCGGAGCGCATCGACCTGAACGAAGGCCGCGCCTACACGAAGATCATGGCCTGAGTCGGACGATGCCCGGGGTGGAGCCGCCTGTCCCCAGGCGGCTGACGTTCGATGGCCCGATCGCTAGCGGCTTGAGGACAAGCCGCTCCACCTTTCAGTGCGGCCGATTTCCCGGGCGATTTGAAGGCTCCACCTGGGTCCGGCTGAGCCGTAAGCCGCCTGGGGACAGGCGGCTCCACCCTGCGGCACGCGACTGGCCCCCTCCGGCTTAGCCGCCGCGTCACGCGGCACGGCGGATTCGTCGCCGGGGACGGGTTGACGCGGGTGCCGATCCGTTTACTTAAGGAAGGCCCGTTTTCGGCCGCTCTTCCCCATGTCTTTTCGCCGTCTCGCCGTTGTCGCCTCGCTCCTCCCGGCCGCACTTTCCGCCGCCGACAAGGTCACCTACAACGAGCACATCCGGCCGATCCTTTCCGCGAACTGCTTCGCGTGTCATGGCGTCGACGCCAGCCACCGCAAAGCGAAGCTGCGGCTGGACACGTTCGAAGGCGCGACGGCTGAGCGGGAAGGCGTGCGCGCCGTGGTGCCGGGCGATCCGCAGAAGTCCGAGTTGTGGCACCGGATCGTGAGTCCGCACGAGGACGAGGTGATGCCGCCGCCGGATTCGCACAAGGCGCCCCTCAAGCCGGAGCAGCGCGACCTCGTCCGACGCTGGATCGAACAGGGCGCGGTTTATCAAAAGCACTGGGCCTTCGAGGCCATTGCCCGTCCGGAGCCGCCGTCGCCCGCGGGCGGCGCGTCCGACCATCCGATCGACCGCTTCGTGGGGCAGAAACTCGCCGCCGCCAAGCTGCAGCTCTCCCCGGAGGCTTCGCGCGAAACCCTCGTGCGCCGCCTCACGCTCGACCTCACCGGGCTCCCTCCCACTGTCGCGGAAGTCGACGCGTTTCTGCAGGACCGCGCGCCCGGCGCCTACGACCGGCTCGTCGACCGGCTGCTCGCCTCCCCGCGCTACGGCGAGCATTTCGGGCGCCACTGGCTCGACGCCGTCCGCTACGCCGACACCCACGGGCTCCACCTCGACAACGTGCGCCACATCTGGCCCTACCGCGATTGGGTCGTGCGGGCGTTCAACCGCAACCTCGCCTACGACCAGTTCACGATCGAGCAACTCGCCGGCGATCTCCTGCCCGAGCCGGACACCGAGCAATTGATCGCGTCCGGTTACAATCGCAACCACCTCACCACGGCGGAAGGCGGCGCCATCGAGGCGGAGGCGGAGATGCGCAACACGGCGGATCGCGTGGATACCACGTCGGCGGTGTGGATGGGACTCACCGCCAACTGCGCGTCGTGCCACGACCACAAGTTCGACCCGCTGACGCAGCGCGAATATTACGCGATGGGCGCGATCTTCAAGGGACTGGCCGACCGGGTGTGGGACGGCAACGTCCGCCTCCCCGGCCCCATCGTCACCATCGCGGAAGACCCGAAGCTGCAGGCCCGCATCCACCAGGTGACGCGCGAGGTGACGCCGCTGGAGCGGGCGCTGACGGCGCGGGTCGAGGCGTTGATCGCCGGGGGAAAGACGGTGGCCAAGGCCGCGAAGACGCCGGTGGCCTACGAAGTGATTTTCGCGGAGGATTCGGATTTGGTCGCGGTGTCGGATTTCCGCGCGCCGCCCGCCGCGGGCGAATGGCGGACCGGAGCAGACGTCCCGGTCGCGGGCGGAAAGCGCGCGCTGCGGCTCGAAGGGCGCGCCGAGCGGAAGTTCAATTTCACGGCGGAGGATGTCCGGCTCACGGTGCCGACCGAGGTCCGCGCCTTCGTCCATTTCCAGCCCGATGCGGTGCGCCCGCCGCGGGCCGTCAGCGTGGAGTTCGTGTCGAAGGAAAAGACGCGGCGCATGATCTGGGGCGATCGCACGGCGTTCGGCCCGGAGGTGGCCGCGACGGCGCTTTACGGCGGACCGCTGCCCGCCGCCGGCGCGTATGCGCGGCTCGAGCTCAGCGCGTGCGACGGCGGCGTGGCGGAAGGCAAGGCCTACACCGGCGTGCGCGTCGCCCAGAGCGACGGAGCGGGCTGGTGGGACCGGGCCGGCGCCGCGATCAAGAGCCCGAGCGAGGCCGACGACCCGCTGCTCTCCAGCGCGGCCTGGTCGCGCCCCTTGCGCACGGCGGCGCGCGACAACTTCGAACTGCCGATCCGGCACGACATCAAGTTCCTGCTCGGCCTCTCGGGCAACCAGCAGAACGAGGAGGAGAAGGCGCGGCTCGAACGCTATCACCGCGACTACATCAACGTGCGTTTCCGTCCGGACGTGGAACCCGAGCTGCATGCCGTGCGGCGGCTCATGAGCGAGCAGACGTATCATGAACTGACCTACCCCTCGACGTTGATCGCCCGCGAGCGCGACGAGCCGCTGCCGGCCCATGTGCTCGTCCGCGGGCAATACGACAAGCCCGGCGAGAAGGTCGAGCCGGCGACTCCATCCTTCCTGCCGCCGGCCGCGCGAAGCGGCGCACGCCTGAGCCGGCTCGATTTTGCGCGCTGGCTCGTGGACCCGCAGCACCCGCTCACGGCCCGCGTGACCGTCAACCGCTACTGGCAGCAGCTCCTCGGCGCGGGGCTGGTCCGCACCCCGGGGGATTTCGGCGTGCAGGGCGAGATGCCCACGCATCCCGAGCTGCTCGACTGGCTCGCGAGCGAGTTCGTGCGCACGGGCTGGGACGTGAAGCGGCTCGTGCGGCTGGTCGTGACCTCGCGCACGTACCGTCAGGACTCGGTGACGCCACCCGCGCTGCTCGAGCGCGACCCGGAGAACCGGCTGCTCGCGCGCGGCCCGCGCCTGCGGCTCGACGCCGAGGTCCTGCGCGACCAGGCGCTGGCGCTTTCCGGCCTGCTCAATCCCGCCATCGGCGGACCGCCGGTGCGGCCCTACCAGCCCGCGAATATCTGGGAGCCGGTCGCCTTCGGCGGCAGCAACACCAAGACGTACGTGCAGGACAAGGGCGCCGCGCTGTATCGGCGCAGCGTGTACACCTTCTGGAAACGCACCGCGCCGGCGCCGGCGATGGCGACGTTCGACGCGCCCGCCCGCGAGACCTTCTGCGTCGGCCGCGCCCGGTCCAACACCCCGCTGCAGGCCCTCGCGCTGATGAACGACGTGCAGCAGTTCGAGGCCGCCCGCGCCCTGGCCGAGCGGCTGCTCCTGCGCACCAGCAGTGACGGCGAGCGACTGAAGCTCGCGTTCCGCACCGTGACGGCTCGCGCGCCGGACGGCGTGGAGCTGAAGCTGCTCGCCGATACCCTCTCCACCCACCGCGCCCACTACGCCGGGCACACGGAGGCCGCCAGCCAGGTGATTGCCAACGGCGAGTCGAAGCCTTCGGCGACGCTGCCCGTCGCCGAATTCGCCGCCTGGACGATGGTCGCCAACCTCCTCCTCAACCTCGACGAAACGATCGTCCGGAACTGAATTCCAACCACGAAATACACGAAACACACCAAAGCCGGAAGCGGATGGGCATGAGTTTCGTGTCCTTCGTGTGTTTCGTGGTTCCTCCCTTTCGATGAATCCCAGTCACGAATTCCTGAACCATTTCACCCGCCGGCAGTTTTTCTCCGGGGCGGGACTCGCGCTGGGCGGGCTCGCGTTCAACCTCCTGGCCCCGCGGCTGCGCGCCGCGAAGGGCCCGGATGCGCTCAATGCCCGCGTGCACCCGCCCCTGGCAGGTTTCCCGCACTTCGCGCCCAAGGCGAAACGGATCATCTACCTGCACATGAATGGCGGGCCGTCGCAGCTCGACACCTTCGACTACAAGCCGAAGCTGCAGGAGTACTTCGACGTCGAGCTACCCGATTCGATCCGGCAGGGCCAGCGGATCACGACGATGACCAGCGGCCAGTCCCGTTTCCCCGTCGCGCCGTCGATCTTCCCGTTCAAGCAGTACGGCCAGAGCGGCGCGTGGGTCAGCGACCTCCTGCCCTGGACGGCCAAGGTCGTCGACGAACTCGCGATCGTGCGCAGCGTGCACACCAACGCGATCAACCACGATCCCGCGTGCACGTTCCTGATGACGGGCAGCGAGATTCCCGGCAAGGCGAGCATCGGCTCGTGGATCTCCTACGGCCTCGGCAGCGACAACAACGACCTCCCGGCCTTCGTGGTGCTCACGCCGCGGTTCTCGCCCAAGGTCGCGGCCCAGGCGCTCTTCACCCGCATGTGGAGCAGCGGGTTCCTGCCGACGACGCACAATGGCGTCGCGCTGCGCGCGGGCGCCGATCCCGTGCTGTTCCTGGAGAATCCCAACGGCGTCGATCCCATGACCCGGCGGACCATGCTGGATGCGCTCAACCAGTTCAACCAGCGCGCCCATGCGCGGCACGGCGACCCGGAGACCCTCACGCGCATCGCGCAGTACGAGATGGCCTTCCGCATGCAGACGAGCGTGCCGGACCTCACGGACTTCAGCGGCGAGTCCGCCGCCACGCTGGACATGTACGGTCCCGACGTGAAGACCCCGGGTTCGTTCGCCGCGAGCTGCCTGCTCGCGCGGCGGCTGGCCGAGCGCAACGTGCGCGTGGTGCAGATCAACCACCGCGGCTGGGACCAGCACGGCACGCTGCCCGAACACCTGAAGATCCAGTGCCTGGATACGGACCGCGGCTGTTACGCGCTCATCGCGGACCTCAAGCAGCGCGGGCTGCTGGACGACACGCTGGTGGTGTGGGCCGGCGAGTTCGGCCGCACCGTGTATTCGCAGGGCACGCTCACGAAGACGAATTACGGCCGCGACCACCACCCGCGTTGCTTCACCGTCTGGCTGGCCGGCGGCGGCGTGAAGGGCGGCGTGGTGTACGGCGAGACGGATGACTTCTCCTACAACATCGTGCGCGATCCGGTCAGCCTGCACGACCTCAACGCCACCCTCCTGCACTGCCTCGGCATCGACCACCTGCGGTTCACCCATCGCGCGCAGGGCCTCGACCAGCGGCTGACGGGCGTCGAGCCGGCCAAGGTGGTGAAGGCGATCCTGGCCTAGAGCCCGACTTGTTCGGAGGGAGGAACCACGAACCACACGAACCACCCGAAGGAAACGAAGGGGCCCTTCCCTCTTTCGGGTGGTTCGTGTGCTTCGTGGTTCACTCCTGCCCCCGGCTCCGTTACATAGCGATCGTTGTTTCATACCCCATGAAAAGATTCCTGCCGTTCTGCACCCTCAGCGCCTTCGTGGTTGCGATCGCGGTCGCCCCGGCCGCTGAAAAGGCGAAGCCGTCGACCCGCCACGCCGTCAAGGTGTCCGCCGACCGCAGCGACGCGCTCTACGCCCGCGGCGAAACCGTCACCTTCACGGTCCGCGCCGAACGCGACGGCAAGCCGCTCGAAGGCGGCGAGGTGACGTGGACGCTGAGCAAGGATGGCGTGGACCCTCGCCGCACCGGTCGCGCCGCGCTCACCGGGGGCCAGGCGACGATCACCGGCTCGCTGAATGAGCCCGGCTTCCTGCAGTGCAACGTGACCTTCGAAGGTGGCGGAGAGAAGGTGGCGGCCAGCGCCGCCGCCGGCATCGCGCCCAGGGAGATCAGGCCGAGCCTGCCCGTGCCCGCCGACTTCGGGGATTTCTGGGACGGCAAGAAGAAGCTGCTGGCCTCCGTGCCCATGAACCCGCGGCTCACGCCGGTGAAATCGCCGGCGGCAGGGATCGACGCGTTCGACCTTCAGGCCGACAGCGTGGGCAAGCCCGTCTCGGCGTATTTTGCCCGGCCGGCGGGGGCGAAACCGCGCAGCCTGCCCGCCATCCTCACGGTGCACGGCGCCGGCGTGCGTTCGTCCTCCCTCGGCGCGGCCGTCGGCTGGGCGAAGGAGGGCGCGCTGGCGATGGATCTCAATGCCCATGGGCTGCCGAACGGGCGGGACGAGGCGTTCTATGCCGCGCTGGCCGCGGGCGAGCTGAAGGACTATCGCAGGGCCGGCCGGGAATCGCGCGAGACGATCACCTTTCTCGGCATGCTGCTCCGGCTGGTGCGGGCGATCGATTTCCTCACCGCCCAGCCCGAATGGGACGGGCGCACGCTCGTCGTGTCGGGCTCGAGCCAGGGCGGACTCCAGGCCATCGCCGCCGCCGGACTCGACGCGCGGGTGAGCTTTTTCGCCGCCGGCGTGCCGGCCGGCTGCGACCACACCGGCTCGGTCGCCGGCCGGATCGCGGGCTGGCCGAAGTTCATCGAGACGAAGGAACGCCCAGGCGCCGACGTGGTCGCGGCCGTGCGGTACTACGACTGCGTCAACTTCGCCGCCCGCGCAAAGGCACCGGGCTTCTTCACCGTCGGTTTCATCGACACGACCTGCCCGCCCACGAGCGTGTACGCCGCGTAC
>CALFZM010000206.1 GCA_937952235.1 uncultured Opitutia bacterium
ATCTGGGACAACATCCGGGCGCTGGACGTGCTGGAGACGCTGCCGTTCGTGCGCCGCAGCGGGTTCGCGACGATCGGCACCTCGCTCGGCGGCCACAATTCGATCTACACCGCCGTGTTCGATGAGCGGATACGGGTCATCGTCTCGAGCTGCGGGTTCGACTCGTACCTCGAATACGCCGCGACGCCCTGGGAGCCGGGCAAGGGCTGGGCGCACCCGCGCTACCTGCCGCGCATCACGGACTACCCGCGCGACCGGATCCCGTTCGACTTCCACGAGATGATCGGCGCCCTGGCGCCCCGGGCCTTCTTTGCCAGCGCCCCGGTGCGCGACGGCAATTTCAAGTGGCGCAGCGCGGCCCGGATCGTGGCCGCGGCATTGCCGGTCTACCAGTTGCACGACGTGCCCGGGCTGATCGAGCTCGTCCACCCCGACGTCGCGCACGAGTTCCCGCCGGAGGTCCGCGAGCAGGCGTACGCGTGGATCGAGCGCTATCTTTGACCGGGGCGAGGAGCGCGGCCGGGAGCCGAGCCGCCTGGGGCCGATCGATTTCAACCGTTGCCCAGGGCGGCCGCGGCTTGATTCGAGGCTTAGCCTTTCCTCGGAGGGCGGCCTCCCTCGCAGCCGCGGCGCCGAAGGTCAGCCGCCTGGGGACAGGCGGCTCCACCCTGAAGCGCCTCGAGGGAGATCGTAGTCGTTCAGAGCGGGATCCGAAACGCAAAGACGCGAAGGAGAGCAAAGACACGCGAAGGAATACTTGGCGAAACGTCGCGCTCCTTTGCGACTTTGCGTTTTGGTTTGGGCTGCAGAATCACTGAACCTCCTCTAGTCGAGCTGGTACACCTCGACGAGGGCGACGCCGCTGGTGTTGCCCACGCCGGAGACGGTGGCGGAGTAGTTGCCGGGCTCGAGCGTGAGGAGCAGGGCGGCGTCCGCGGATCCCTCGGGGAGGGCGAAGGCCCCGATGGACGCGGCGGTCGAGCGCAGGCTCGCGGCGTCGGGATTGCTGCCCCAGTTGTCGTTGGCCGCGAGCGGGGTGGCGCCGGCGTGCACGGTCAGCTGCGGGTTCGCCAGGGTCCCGGCCACGCCGAAAGCTGCCAGTCCCGGTCCGATGGCCCGAACCAGCACGCGGGCCGGGCGGGCACCCTGGACGACAAAGCCGGCGATCATCACCTCCGAGCCCACCCGCACCGCGGTGCGCGAGGAGAGATTGGTGAGGCGACTGGCGCCGGTGGACGTCTCCTCGTAGACTTCGGCGAGGGCGGTGCCGGTGGTGCCGCCGGCGCCGCTGATCACCGCGGTGTAGTCGCCGGGAGCGAGGGTGAGACGGACGGCGGCGTCACGGCTGGCCGGCGGAAACGGAAACGCCCCGACCGCGCTGAAGGCGGCGGTGAGCGGTCCGGCGGCGCCGCCGTCGGACCAGTTGTCGTTGCGGGCCAGGCTGCGGGATCCGCCGTCGAAGACTTCGATCACGGGATCCCCCAGCGGGTCCGGAAAATTGGGATCAACGGCGAGCAGGGCGGGGCCGACGGCGCGAACGATCACGGGCCTTGGCTCCGTACCGTCGATATGAAACCCCGCGATCAGGACCTCGGAGTCTGATCCCACCCGGGCGCGCGTGGAGAGGTTGATCAAGCGGGCAAACGCGGCGCCCAGGGTGGCGGGAGCGAGCGTTCCCTCCGTGAAGGCGGAGCGGCTGCCCGCGCCGATCGCCTGGACGCGGTAAAGCAGGCGGGCGCCGGTCGGAACGTTCGCGTCGGTGTGGCGGGTCTGGCTCGCCGGCACCTGCGCGACGGTGGTCCAGGCGTCGGAATCGGCTGAGCGGCGTTGCACGACGTAGCCGCCGGTCGCCCCGGCTGCCGCGCTCCACGTGATTTCTGCGTCAGTGCCGTTGACCGCGGCCACCGCGGTTGCTGCGGGTGCGGGCGGGGCGGAGACCGGGTCGACCGCGGTCAGGTTGCCGGATGAGTCGTACGTGTAGCGGACACCGCTGCCATCCGGGTACGTGGCGCGAGTCAGCTGGCCCGCGTCGTCGTAGAGGTAAGTCTGGGCACGGGCGATCCCGGAGGAGACGCAGAGGACGACGGCAAGCAGCAGGCGCCGCGGTGAGGAAGAGACGGGATTCATGGGGCGAGCGCGTTCAGAATCCCGCCGGCCGGGCGTTGGGTGAGTTGGGCAGGGGCACCTGCGCGGCCCGGAGCCACGTTTCGTAGAACGAGAAATGCAGGTACGGGCCCTGGTTCGAACGCTGGGCTTCGCCCATGAATCCGCGGATCTGGTCGAAGCGCTGGCGCGTCGTGAGACCGGACGGGATGCCGGGATTGGCGCCGCCCGGGGAATCTCCCTCGCCGGGGGTAAGCCTGAGTTTGCTCCGGGCGACCGCTCCGGCGGCACGGCCAACCGAGAGAAGGACGGCGGCGCCGGCCGTTCGCTTGACGATGTCGGCCACAGGGGCCCGCAGCGCGGCGCGCTTGGAAGAAAAAAGGACACCGTTGCGCACGACCTGTTTTCGGAAAGCCGAACTGACGGCGCCATTGATGCCCGGCACCGACTTGCCGCCCAGCCGCCCGGCCACCGCTCCGGCTCCAGTCGCGAACGCGAGCTGGCCGAAGTCAAAGTCGCGTTCGCCGGTCAACGCGCCGTTCAGGCTCTGATTGAGGAAATTCTCCGTGAGCCCGCCGGCGCCGCCCGCCACGAAGACGCCCACGCCGCTGCCGATCAGGGCGCCCGTCACGGCTCCGCCCGCCGCGGCGGAGACGTAGTTCTTCCAGTTCGGCTTCTTCCCGCTGATCAGGTCGGCGGCCCCCTGGGCCACCACGCCGCCGATCGCCCCCGCGGCGGCGCCGATCACGATGTTGATGAACTCACCGTCGGGATCGTCGAAGGCGACGGGGTTGCCGTTGCCATAGGCGTGCCGGTTGAGCGAGTTTGGCTCCGCCAGTTCTCCAGGATAAAAATCCTCGCTGATGAAGCGGCGCAGCAGCGGCGAATAGTGGCGGTTGCGCATGGCGCACGTTCCGTTCGGCTCGGTGAGCACGCCGAACATCCCGAGGAAGCGGAAGGGGGTCGTGCCGCTGCCGGTGTCATTGCCGATCTCCTCGCCGTAAGGCCCGTACGCGAAACGCTGGGTGACGCGCCCCGCGTTGTCGGTCAAGGCGACGGTGCTGCCGCGTTCGTCGTAGTGGTAGACGCGGATGGCGGAGCCCGTTTCTTCATAGAGCAGGCCGAGGCCGTGCACGTAGCGCGTGGTGTTGCCGTCCGGCGTGGCACGTTCGAGGACGCGCGACAGCCCGGCGTGGGGGTCGACGAACAGCGAGGTGGTTCCGGCAGTCTCGCTCCAGCCGGTGAGCCGGTCCTCCGGATCGTAATTGAACGTCACGGCACCGATGGTCCTGACGCGCCCGCGCGCATCGTAGGCGACGGTCGGAAATCCGGCCGGCGTCGGCACACGGGTCAGGCCCCCGCCGAGCTCGGAGGGCAGGGTCGTACCGTTGTACGCCGTCACCCGGTTGGAGTTGTCGAACGCCATCGAGACCGCCGCCGGCCGGTAGCTCAGGGCGCGGTCGGTCCGCACGGCGGACTCGAGTTGCCCGTCGATCGCATACTCGTAGCGGTAGGCGCAGATGACCGCGCCGCCCGGTTCGTGGTCGCTGCGTTCGAGGGGACGGCTGGCGCGATCGTAACCGATCACGCGATACGCGCCATTGGGGAACTCGATGCGGGTCACGCGACCGTTGCGGTCGTAGCTGAATCGGGTGCGGCGGTTGGACCAATCAGAAACCTCGGTGAGCTGGTCCGCCGCGTCGTAGGTGTAGTTCACCACCCTGCCTCCGGGATAGGTGAGGCGGATCAGGCGACCGGCCGCGTCGTAGCTGTATCCGACCTGACGACCGCTCGCGTCGGTGAAGGTGGCGATCCGCTCGAGGGGATCGAGCACGCGAGTCACCGAGCGGCCATCGCCGGAATCGGCGGTGCGGAGCACATTCCCGTTGGCGTCCAGCGTGACGTTCAGCGTGCGCTCCACGGTGCCCCCGCCCGGGACGTACACGCGGGTGCGGATCCTCCGGCCCTGGCTGTCGTAGTCGTATTGAAAGCGTCGATTTCCGTCCCAGACCTCCGTGACGAGATCACGGTCGTTGTACGCGTAGGTGATGATCCGATCCCCGGACTGCACCTCTGTCAGCCGGTTTGCGCGGTCGTAGGCGAAGGTGGTCTGCCGCCCCCCGGGGCCCGTGAGTGCCTCGACCTGGCCGTCGGCATCGTAGGACTGCCGGGAGATGCGGTTGGCCGGGTCGGTCACGGTGACGTGACGGTTGAGGGGATCGTACGTGTAGGCAGTCCGACGACCGGCTGGGTCGACGGTTGAGGAGAGATTGCCCACGTCATCGTATGCGTAGGTCAGCGGATGATCGTAAGCGCCGGCCTCGCGCTCCGTTTCTGCCCGTGGCGTGTAGCGGTAGCGGGCGATCGCGATGCCTTCGGGATCCTCGACGGTCGTGAGATTGCCGTCGGCATCGTAGCGGTACCGGGTGGTCCGGCCGAGACCGTCGGTCTCGGCCACGGTCTGCCCGACGGCGTCGTAGGCGGTCTCACGCACCTGGTTGAGGGCATCGACGGTGCGGATCAGGCGGTCTTCGCCGTCGTAGGTGCTGCGGGTCACCTGCCCGAGGGCGTTGGTGACCGCGACCACGTTGTCATTGCCGTCGTACTGAAATCGCGTCGTCTGGCCGAGCAGGTTGGTTTCGGAGACCACGCGGTCCCGCGCGTCGAAGGAAAACCGCCGCGTCTGCCCATCGGACCGACGCTCTTCGAGGAGTTGTCCGGACGGGCTGTAAGTGAAGGTGGTGGCGAAGCCGTCCGGGTCCGTCCGGCGCGTCACCCGGCCCTGCGAGTCGTAGCTGACGGTGGTGCCGCGACTGTTGTTGATCGGATGTCCGACGAAGTTGATGAGGTTGCCGCCGGTGTAGCCGAGATTGACCATGCCTCCGTCCGGCAGCGTGACCGTCTGCAGCAGGCTGTTGTTGTTGAAGGTGCGACGCGTCGTCCGGCCGAGATAGTCCGTGACGGAGGTCTGGTTGTTGCGGGCATCGTAGCCGAACCGGGATTCCGTGCCGCGCGCGTCGACGATCACCTGCACGTTCCGGCTGGCATCGTACTGGAAGAGCGTCGCCTTGCCTGCCGGATCGGTGACCGAGATCAGGTTGTGGCTGGAATCGTAGGTGAAGCGCGTGAGATGGCCGAGTGCCGACGTACGGGAGAGGCGGTTGCCGCGGGCATCGTAGGTGTAGGTCACGCTCTGCCCGAGGGCATCCGTCCAGCGCAGCAGCTGGTACTGCGCGGAGTGGAGGAAAGACGAGGTGTGGCCGGACCGGTCCGTGACGGTGGTGACGAGAGTGTCGTCGGGTCGCTCGTCGTAGGAAAAACGCACGAGTTGATTGTCGGTCCGGCCATCGTCCTGGGTCGCGACGCGGCCCGCGGCATCGTAGGTGTTGGCGAAGATCCGGCCGAGGGCATCGCGTGCTTCCGTAACGCGATGAGCTGCGTCGTAGGAATACTGGGTGGGATGGCTCGGGTCGGAAAAGCGGATGGCGAACGAGGTTATCCGGATGTCCTGGTTCGGAGAAAATGACCGCACGACGAGCCGCCAGACCCCGTTCGGATTCTCGCCGTCGAACGCGTCGGTGAGCGTGGAGAGTGTTCCGAGCGACCGGGAGAGGCCCGGGTCCGGCACCCGATCGTAGATGGTGGCGACGGTGCCGCTCGGCGACGTCAGCTGGAGCACCAGGTCCTCGGAACGGCCGGAGCTGATGGTGCCCGCGGTAACGCGCAGGAGACCGACGGAGGTGGTGCGAGGGATGTTCCGCTCCGCTGCGGTGCCTGTGGCATTGCCTGCAGTGGCGATGATGTTGGTGGGCGTCCACGCATACTCGTCGCCCGCGAACATCACCGGCTGCGTGATGCGTGTCAGCCGACGCTGGGCGTCGTAGCTGAAATTGACGTAGCGCGCGGGCCCGTTGTTGGCCACGGCATCGTAGACGAAGTCGATGAGCCCGTCCCGGTCATATGCGAACGCGATTTCGGCCGAGGTGAGAGCGGCGCGGATCCGGCGCGGGCGGTTGCCCTGGTTCTGGTCGGGATTGAGGTCGCGGGTCTGGCCCACCTTGTTGCGCACCTCGAGCAGCGCTCCGTTCGAGATCGAGAACACATACTGAGTGCCGTCGGCCCGCGTGAGCGCGGGAATTCCGTTGGCCGCGACCGTCAGCACGTCGCGCCGGGCGGCGATGTCGTCGGAACGAAAGCGGCGCTCGCCGTTGACGGTTTCGGCCAGGCGGTACGTGTTGCGGTGGTGCCCGCCCCACGAGACCGTCATCCGGTCGCCGGCCTCGCTGGTGACGGCGGCCTGGAAATCGTGCCGCCACCCGCGTCCCAGCGGACCGGATACCTCGCTGAAAGCCGAGTCGTAGCGCAGGGGAAGGCCGAAAGGCTGGCCGGCGTCGTAGGGCAGGAGGTTGCGCTCCAGCGTCTGGGCCCCGGTCGCGAGATCGACGCCCAGGCCGGCGATGCTTTCAGGACGCGGTTCGCCGGCCGCCCGGATCGCGTCGAGTGCGGCCGAGCCGCTGATCGCGCCTGCAAGCGCCAGGGGCCAGGAGAGCAGGACGGCCGCGGACAGCGCGGCTGGAACGATACCGAAACAGCGAGGAAGCGACATGGGGCACGCGGGACGAGGGGCTGGACGCGCTTGCGGGGTCGAAAGCGGGCAAGTCCAAGAAGCGGAACGAGTATCGGAGCCGCGAGGCGCCGCGGCTGACAATCCGGTCAGGAACGGTCGAGAACGCCGCCGCGGGCCAGGCAGGCGGGCCTGGTTGCCGTTACGGCCCAGCCCGCGTCTCGGCATCTGGCGGGCAATTCCCACGGATGCAGGACCTCGAACATTTCGAATGCCGTTGGCCGCTCCGACCGGTGGCAGGCTGGTTGGCGCTCGTGGTCGGTCTGGCGGGTGCGAGTGGTTCGACCGCGCAGCCCGCGCGTCTGCCTGACGTGACGGCCTGGCGTGAAACCCGGGCGGGAAGCGGACCGACGCCGGAAACTCCTCCGTGAATCTGCGTGGTGCGCCAGATTGCCGCGGACGTCCCTCAGGACGAGCACGATCGGCTCAATGCGAGGAGGCCACGGGGCGGACCTGAGCCGGGCTGGTCGCCGCGTCTGCGGCCAACTCCAGGGTAAAGCGGCCGTTGATCGCAGTCAGATGGTGCAGGAGGGCACGGACGAAATACAGGATGCCGAACATCTCCAGGCCTTCCTCCAGATGGGTCCAGAGCAGGTACGCCCCGTGTCGGCCATGCGCTTCGTCCGCTTGTCCGCCGAGCATCTCCATGCCAATCGCCCCGCCCAGGAACAGCACTGCCGCCACCACGAAATCCCGTCGGCTGGCCGCAGGCAGATGCCAAAGAAATCTCCAGAAATACACCGCGGCAAATGCGACGAAGATCAGCCCCGGAATGATCCACGCGAAGTAAAACACGCCAAGTTCGCGTCCCCCGAGCAGGCTCCTGACCGGCTCGATGAGTTTCTCGTGCAGCGAACAGGTCTCGTCGACCGACATCATGGTGAACCCGAGTGACAGTATCAGCCACTGCGGAAAGAAAGGGCTTTCCCTCCTTCGTTCCGCCGCTGCGATCGCGCCCAGGAGCACGCCGGCCGCCAGCAGCTGCAACGCTGAGAAATAGGTCGGGAGGTTCGCCTCCGCATCGACATAGAGCAGCGCGTGCGCATTGGGTCGCACCCCGAAGGAATGCAGCACCGTCGAGAGCACGCTCGCGCCCAGCAGCAGAGCGATGCACCCGCCCAGGAACTGAACGATGCTGGACACGCTGATCGACACCGGGCTGGAGGCATTGAACATGGGTCTCAGGGGTTGATTCGACCAAGGGGTATATCGGCCTGTCGCGTTGCGGCTTGAGCCCGAACGAGTTGCCGGCCGACGAACGGCGTTTGGTGTTTGCTGGTCCGCCGTGTGTTGCCCCTGTCGTCACCTTCCGATGGCAGATTCATCCCTTCACCGCTTTCGACTCCCCACGGGTAAGGTTTCGGTGACGGGTGATTTCCCTCCTTCCAGTCTCGAGAGGACACCCTGCTGTTCGCCAGAACCAGACGATACCGATTCCCGAGATCTGGTCGGACGCGGTGCGGTGAGAGGAACGTAACGATCCTATAATCCAAGCCATGGCATTCGAGCCGGGCTCGCGCCGAGACCCGGAGAAAAATGAACCTCTGCGCCTCTGCCTCTTGAGCGGAGCGGGCGCGAGCTTCGGTTCGTTCTGAATCTTTCCGCGGCCGACGGCCGATGAAGTCAGTGCGCGGGATGCGCTGAGTTTCGAAACCTCGCGCGCGTTCGGTGCGGGCAGAAAAAAGCCCCGCCGGTGAGGGCGGGGCTGGAAGGGATGAAACCGGATCGGTTCGCGCTTACTTCTTCTTCGCGGCCTTCAGCTCGCTGACGGCGGCCTGGGCGGCGGCGAGGCGCGCGACCGGCACGCGATACGGCGAGCACGAAACGTAGCTCAGGCCGATCTTGTGGCAGAACTTGACCGAGTCGGGATCGCCGCCGTGCTCGCCGCAGATGCCCAGCTTGATGTCGGGGCGCTTGCTGCGGCCCTTCGCGATGGCGATCTGCATGAGCTGGCCGACGCCCGTCTGGTCGATCGAGGCGAACGGATTCTTCTTCACGATCTCGGCCTCGGCGTAAGGCGGGAGGAACGAGCCGGAGTCGTCGCGCGACATGCCGAGGCAGGTCTGCGTGAGATCATTCGTGCCGAAGCTGAAGAACTCGGCCGTCTCGGCGATCTCGTCGGCGGTGAGCGCGCCGCGCGGGATCTCGATCATGGTGCCGACGGAGTACGCGATCTTCGTCTTCTTCTCGGCCATGACGGCCTTGGCGACGGAGTGCACGAGCTCCACCTGCAGATCGAGCTCCTTCTTGAAGCCGACCAGCGGGATCATGATCTCGGGCTTGGCCTTGAAGCCGTCCTTGTTGGCGGCGGCGGCGGCTTCGAAGACGGCGCGCGCCTGCATCGCGGTGATCTCCGGATAACGGATACCGAGGCGGCAGCCGCGGAAGCCGAGCATCGGGTTGAACTCGTGCAGCTCGTGCACGCGGTGCATGATCTTCTCGACCGCGATGCCGAGCTTCTTCGCGAGATCGAGCTGCTGCTCCTTCGTGTGGGGCAGGAACTCGTGCAGCGGCGGATCGAGGAAGCGGATCGTCGCCGGGAAGCCCTTCAGCGCCTTGAAGATTCCGTAGAAGTCCTCGCGCTGATAGGGGAGGAGCTTGGCGAGCGCGGCCTGCCGGGCGTCCAGCGTGTCGGCGAGGATCATCTCGCGCATCGCGTCGATCCGGTCGCCCTCGAAGAACATGTGCTCGGTGCGGGT
>CALFZM010000207.1 GCA_937952235.1 uncultured Opitutia bacterium
GCGCCTGCTCCGACTGCTCCGCGCGGCGGGCATCCCGCAGCGCGTCGCGCCCGGCGCGGGAGGCCGCGAGCGCCTTTGCCTCGCGCTCCACCGCGGCGGTGTCGGCCAGCCCCTTGAAGTCGGCGGCCAGCGCCTGCAGGGCCTGCGCGCGGTCGAGCACCGGTTCGCGCGGCACGGCCGCCTGGCGCGTGCGCCACTGCTCCTCGATCCACGCCGGCTCGCGCGGCACGGCGCCCGTGCGCATCGCATGGAGGTCCAGCCAGGCCAGCGCCTCGTGGGCGAGCGATTCGGGCAGCCATTCGTGTCCGCCGGGAAAGATCGCCACCCGGTGGGCGGCCTTGCGTTCGGCGAGCTCGCGTTCGGTCCGGCGCAGCTCGCGGTAGTTGAAATCGGTGATGCCCGCGGTGCCGAAAAAAGGAAACGGCACGCGGTCCGGCGTCTCGCTGCCCATGAAGCCGGCGGAGCAGGCGATCACCCCGCGGGCCAGGCCGCTGACCGCGAGCTGGCAGGCGACGCGCGCGCCGCCGGAGAGCCCGGCGACGTAGATGCGCTGGCGGTCGACCGGCAGGTGGCGGGCGACATCGCCCATCATGGCCTGGATCGCGGCGGCGTTGGCCTCCCAGGGACCGTTGCGGGAATTGTTCGAGCCGGCGACGATCCAACCAAACTTCTCGGCCGCGGCGCGGAAGCGTTCGACCGGCGCCAACCCGCGCGCTCCGGGATCGAAGCAAAACAACACCGGCCAGGTGCGGCTGCGGTCGAAGCGGGTCGGGACATAAAGCGCGTAGGTCTGCGCGGCATCGGTGGTGCACGCCACGGTCGCGAGCACCCGGCCGGTGGGCACCTCGGCCGCGAGCGGACCGCTCGCGAGAGCGGCAAGGAGGAGCACGCAACGATACGAGGGAAAAGCCGCGGACATCGGGGGGGCGGCATGATTTCCGGGCCGCGTTGCGGAGTCGAGCGCGGCGGCACCGGCTGGGACGGACGCGGACGTTCGCCGCTCCGTCCGCCGAAATACCCGAGCCGCCGGCCCTGTTTACCGGCCGGTCGCGTGCGGCCGGCTGAGCCGGAGGAGAAGGGCGGTCCAGATCACGAGGCCAACGGTGAGGGCGTGTATCCGCGGCAGCGAGAGCAGGGCCTCCATCTCCGGCACGGAAACCCGGTGGAGTGGCGCCAGCCAGTGGGCGACGCGCACGTTGGCCGCGAGCAGCAGCACGGCGCAGAGGACGGCATGGAAGGCGAGGTTGGTCCGGTGCGCGGACGCGGCCGGACGCTGGCGATTGGCGCGGTGATTGGCCAGACCGAGGCCCGCCGTCGCCGCCGCGAGCACGAGCGCGGTTGCGGTGTCGCCCGTGACGGCCGCCAGGCCGATCAACCAGGCCGTGGTCGCAAGGTACGTGCCCGCCAGCATCAGGGTGGCCTGCCGGGGCGGTGCCGCTTGCTCCGCCCCGTCGCCGCGCCGGTAGAGGATCACGATAAGCGTGGCGAGCGCCAGGAGGTAGGCGAACCAGAGGAAGGTCTGGTTGCGCAGCCGCAGGTCGGGCGGCCAGTCCCGGGCATCGGCCAGCGCACCGAGGCCGGCGAGTCCGAGGAGGAGGAAGGCGATGATGCCCCAGAGCGACAGATGCCAGCGGCGGATGAAGCGACGCTCCGCTCCGGCCGGCGTGGTGCGCACGCTCGTCCAGCTCACGCCGAAGGCGGCGAACAATCCCACGAATGGCAGCAGCAGCGCGGAGAGCCCGGCTCCGCCCTTCAAGGTCAGGCTCGGCAACGAGCCGATGCTCGCCACCTGAGCTCCCGCGGCCAGAGCGGGCAGTGCCGCCTGCACTCCGAGGTAGAACTGGCGATCCGGATTGCTTCGGGCCAGCGCCTCCTCGACGAAGCCGACCATGCGCTCCTGCAGCAGGCGGCGGCCGCGGGACAAGCGTTGCATCACTGCGTCCTCCTTCAGGTCGAGCGCGTCTGCGACAGCGGCGACCGATCGCTGATCGCGATAGTACAGCACCAGCACCTCGCGATAGGTTTCGGGAAGGCTGCCGACTTCGCGCCAGAGCAGCGCCGCTTCCTCGTTGGTGATGGCCTGGGTGGCCGG
Organism: uncultured Opitutia bacterium; assembly: GCA_937952235.1. GTDB lineage: Bacteria > Verrucomicrobiota > Verrucomicrobiia > Opitutales > Opitutaceae > ER46. The sequence goes on from CALFZM010000207.1 coordinate 2,093, forward strand.
CGCGGGCTCGGCGGCCGGCAGCCCGGCAATCTCGCTCAGCGCGCTGGCGCCGTGGACGGGCTCCCGGCCCAGGCGGCGGAGTTCGGCATGGATCAGGTTGCGGGCCATGCCGCACAGCCACGCGCGCAACCGCTCCGGCTCCCGCAGGCCCGCGAGCTGCCGCCAGGCGGTGATGAACGTTTCCTGCGCGAGGTCCTCGCTGCGGCTGACGCTGCCCGTGGCGCTGAATGCGAGGGCGCAGACCAGCGCCTGGTAACGGGCGACGATCCGGCCGAAGGCGTCGCGATCGCCGGCGAGGCTGGCGGCCACGAGCTGGGCATCGGTTTCCTGGCTCAAGGAGCGCGGGGTCATGATCCGTACAAGTGGTCGGGGACGGCGAGAACCTGACAAAACGGAGCGTCACCGCCCCCCGCCGCCGCTACGGGCGCCGCCGCGGTTTCGCCGCCTCGCGGAGCAGCGCCGCAAACCGCTCCGCGTGGGGATTGGGGCGGTCGGCGGGCAGGCCGACGTTGACCACGATGTCGGGCAGCGCCGGCGAGAACCGGCGCAGCACCAGGGACCGCGGCATGACGCACTCGACGCCATCGGCGAGCAGCGCCGCCGCGTTGCCGGCCTCCAGGGCGACGAACAGAGCGGAGACACCGTCTGGGACGAAGGACGTGAAGCGCGGCGCGATGCCGTGGGGCTTCAGTATCGCCCGCATGCGGGGCGCGTATTCGGGAAAGTTCTCCCGGCCCAGACCGATGAGCGGCAACTGGCGGAGCCGGGCGGGCGGGATGCGGGTGAGGGCGGCCAAGGGGTGGCGCGCCGGCATCACCAGGGCGAGCGCCATGCGGCGGAGTTCGTGCCACTGGAAGCTGCCGAGGTCGCCCTCGAAGCCGGAGGGAGCGATGACGAGGTCCAGCCGGCCTGCGCGCGCCTGCTCGATCATTTCCCGCGGCGCCAGGTCGAGCAGCTCGATGCGCACGCGGGGGGCGGCGGCCTGGAAACGCTCCAGCGCGTAAGCCATGATGTGCGCGGTGAGCGAAGGCGCGTAGCCGACCCGCAGGACCTCGCTCCGGGATTCGCCGCGCAGGCGGCGCACCGCCTCCTCCGCCCGCCCGAGCAGATCGCGCGCGTCCTCGTAAAAGGTCGCCCCCGCATCGGTCAGCGTCACCGCGTTCTTGCCGCGCTCGAACAGCCGTACTCCCAATTCGTCCTCGAGGTCCTTCACCTGGCGGCTCAAGGCCGGCTGGGTCAGGTGCAGCCTCTCCGCCGCCCGGCTGAAACTGCCGTGGGCGGCGACCGCGGCGAAGTAGCGCAGGTGGCGGAGCTCCATGCGCGGAGTCGACGTATTACCGGAAGTATGAGCGAGGCCAAAAACACGGCATTGGGCGGCGCGCGCGTCCGGCGCTATGATCATCGCGTCTCATCTGCCCTTCACCGCCATGATCACCGTCGCCCTTCTGCTGCTCGCCCTCGTGCTCATCACCGCGTTCGACGCCGCCGCGCCGGCGGCCCGCGAGTGAAACCGCCCCGTTTTCGCACTCCCATGAAACCTGTCGCCCGCGACCAACTGATCGACCAGCTCCACTGGCGCTATGCCACCAAGCAGTACGATCCCGACCGCAAGATCAGCGCCGCCGACTGGGCGACGCTCGAGCAGGCGCTCGTGCTCTCGCCCTCCAGCCTCGGCCTGCAGCCCTGGACCTTCCTCGTCGTCGACGATCCCGCCGTCCGCGCGCGATTGCAGGCCGCCTCGTACGGGCAGCCGCAGATCGTCGAAGCGTCGCACCTCGTGGTCTTCGCCGCCAAGGTCAACCTGAGCGAGGCGGACGTGGAGGCCTACCTGCGCCGGATGGCGGAGGTCCGCCAGATCCCGGTCGGCTCACTCGACGGCCTGCGCCAGATGGCGGTCGGCTCGATCGTGCACGGCCTCACTCCCGATCAGCGCCGCACCTGGGCCGTGAACCAGACCTATCTCGCGCTGGGCAACCTCATCACCAGCGCCGCGCTGCTTGGCATCGACGCGACGCCGATGGAAGGCTTCGAGCGGGCGCGCTACGACGAGATCCTCGGACTAGGGGAGCGCGGCCTGGCTGCATCCGTCGTGGCCGCGGTCGGCTACCGCGCGCGCACGGACAAGTATGCCACCTTCCCGAAGGTGCGTTTTGCCCGCGAGGAAGTCGTCCAGCACGTGTGACGGCGGGCGAAGCCCGGGGTCACGCCGCGCGAGCCGTCGGCGCCTGCTGTGCCCGCAGGTGCTGGTCGAGGCCCACCGTCACCGACCCGGCCTTGCGGCGGAATGGTCCCTGGAAAAACGTGTTGTTGGGTATCATCACCGTCTCGTTGGGCGCGGTCTCGAGCGTCGTGAAGACGAAGCCGAGGTCGACGACGCGTCCTTTGACGTTGGTGACGACCAGCTCCACCTCGTCGCCGAGGGAAAACGGCTTTACCACGATGAGCACGAACGTGCAGAGGACATTGCTCAGCACGCTCCACACCGCCACGAAGCCGATCGCGACGAGGCCCAGCACCGTGCCCAGCACGGCGAGGACCGTCTGCGACTGGAAGCCCCAGCGCCCGAGGACGAGGAACAGCGTCAGCGCCAGCACGCCATACCGGAAAATGATCCGCAGTGGCGTGACCGCCAGGCGCGGGAGCCTCGCGCGCTCCGCGAAGGTTTGGATTCGCCCGCGCAGGCCGAAGAAGATCCCGAGACCGATCAGCAGGATGACGGCGGTCTCTATGAGTTTGAGCGTGGTGGCTTGGTCGAATGGATACGTCATCATAAAGGGAATTCCAGCCGGGTCCCGCGGCGCGCGAGGAACGGCGCCAGCGCGTGGCGTGGAAATGGCGACGGCTGCGAGCGCGCCGCCCGGGTCACGACCCTCCGCACCTTCCGGGCCGAGCCGGCCCGGCGCCAGTGCCCGAGCCTGACAATGATGTCAGCGGGACACCGACCGCGTCGGCCCGCCGAGGTTCGCGGCGGATTCCACAGTGGGAGTCAGCGGTGACTTTCGTGCCACCATCCTGAGGTCGCGCTCCCGGTCGCCCTGCGGAACTTGGAGCGGCTTAAGTGAGATCGTAGCCGAACAGGGCGGGATCCGAAACGCAAAGACGCGAGGGAGAGCAAAGGCTCGCGAAGGAAAACGTGGCGAAACGTCGCGTTCCTTTGCGACTTGGCGTTTGGGTTTGGGCTACGGAACTATTGAATCTGCTCCAGCCGGCCGTCGCGGCAAGATTCACCCTCATTCCCCTCCTGTTTCTCCCGATGAACCCCTCCGTTTCGTTTTCCCGCCGGGCCTTTCTCACCGGCATGACCGCCGCCGCCGCGCGGGCGGCCTCTGGCGTGGCTTCGCGTCCGCCGGCGCTGGCGCAGATTGGCACCAAGCACGCGCACGCGGCCGGCAAGCTGCAGGCGGTGCGCGAGCTGCCGGAACTCTGGAGCGTGGCCGGCTGGGCGGAGCCGGATGCACGCCGGGCCGAGGCGGTGAAGCAATCGAAACCCTACGCCGGGGTGCCCTTGAGCGATGAAGCCGCGCTCCTGCGCGATCCGCAGGTGAAGGCGATCGTGGTCGAAACCGCGGTGGAGGAGTCGTGCGCCACCGCGCTGCGCGCCCTGCAGGCGGGCAAGCACGTGCACCTCGACAAACCGGGCGCGCTCGGCCACGTCGAGTTCAAGGCGATGCGGCTCGAGGCCGAACGGCGCGGCCTCACGGTGCAACTCGGCTACATGCTGCGCTACAATCCGGGTTTCGAGCTGTTGTTCGACGTGGTGCGCCAGGGCTGGCTCGGCGAGATCCTCGAGATCGATGCGAGCATGGGAAAGCTGAGCGGGGCGGCCGAGCGCGCGGCCATCGGCGCGCTGCCGGGCGGCGCGATGTTCGAGCTCGGGTGTCATCCCATCGACGCGATCGTGACCCTCCTCGGCAAGCCGGCGCGCGTCGTGGCGAGTTCCACGCCGAGCGGGCGTGACCGGGTGAAGGACAACCAGCTCGCCGTGCTCGAGTATCCGCGGGCGACGGCCGCCGTGCGTATCAACATCTCCGATTCGTCCGGCACCGAACGGCGCCGTTTCGCCGTCGGCGGGACCGAAGGCACGCTCGAACTGCTCCCGATGGAATCGGGCCAGGCCACGCTCTGGCTCGCTCGTGCGCGGGGCGCCTACCGGCAGGGCCGGCAGGCCCTGAACCTGCCCCGTAACGGCGGACGCTACACCGGCGAGTTCATCGACCTGGCCAAGGTGGTGCGCGGTGAGAAACGCCTGGCGTGGTCGGCGCAGCACGACATCGATGTGCACGAAACGCTGCTGCGGGCCGCCGGCGTCATGGGATGACTCCGACCCGGGCGCCGCGCCCGGGCAGCCATTGCCCTGCCGCGGCGGTGAGCTGCGCTCCGACGCAGCCGCCGTGCATCACGAAGCGGAGCGTCCGCTCCTCGGCCGTGGAGGCCCTCCCGCCGCTCCTACCGCCCAGCCGCATCGCGCGTGACCTTCAGCCGCAGGGTCTCGCGCGCGAGCCAGGCGGCGGATCCCGCCGCGGCCAGCGCGAGAAACGCGTAGAGACCGATCGCGAACCAAAAGAACGCCGGTTCGGCGTCGCGGACGATCGGACGCTGGAACGAGGCCCGGTGGAGCGGCAGGAAGGTCGACCCGCGGTCGAGCCCGTGGCAGACGGCCCAGACGAGGCCGGCGGCGATGACGACGAGGAGGGCGAGCGCGAACCAGGCGGCCTGGCGCTGGCGCGGTGTCGCATGGCTGCCAGTGGACGAACCGTGGGCGGGTCGCAGTTCCGGGGCCACCGTGTGGTACGAGGGTGGGGCGACCGCGACGGGCGGCAGTGCCGGCGGCACTCGCGCGACCGTCCGGGCGCCGACGCCGAGTTCGGCCCGGATCGGGCGCGAGGCAAGTTTGACCAGACCGAACAGTGCCAGCGCGATGAGCGGCAGGCTGTGGTAGTTGGGGCCCGAGGCCAGGACGGTCGTTTTCACCCCCGTCGGAGACGTGGTGACGGTGGTGGTCGCACGCGCCGTGAGCAGCGTGTGGAGGTTGAGCAGGACCACGCCCCCCAGCAGCGCCAGCGCGAGCGGCCACGCCCAGCGCTGGCGGCGCCAGAGGCCGAGTCCCGCCAGGACGGCGGCCGGCGGCGCCACGACGACGCTCAGGAATCCGCCCAGCGTGGCCGAGCCCGTGCCGTGACTGCCGGCAACTAGCATCAGCAGCGAAAGCGCGCTGATCGGCGTGAGCAGCCCGCCGGCGACGAGAAGGGTCCAGGCCGCGGCCGTGAGAAAACGGGAGCGGGCGGGACCGCTCGAGGACGGCGGCGTGGCGGGCGGGGAGGCCGGGGGCATGGCGTGAGCGGGAAGAGGGACCCGCCCAGCCTGGCGACGGCGGCGGGGGGAACGCGAGCCGATCGAGCTCCTGCGGCCCGCGAAAAGTGCTGCCGGCGCGCGGCGGTTGCGTTTGCCTGCCGGCATGTCGCCCGTCACCCGCCGCTCCTTCCTGGCCACCTCGCTTGCCGGCGCGCTCGGTGCCCGCCTCTCCCGCGCCGCCGTCGGGCGGCCGCCGCGGATCGTGCTGCGTTCGTCTTGGCAGACGGTGAACATCGGCGACATCGGCCATACGCCGGGCGTGCTCGCATTGCTCGAGCGGCATTTTCCCGAGGCGGAGGTCACGTTGTGGCCGATGGACGTGCGGAACGGGGTGGAGGCGATGCTGCGGCGGCGTTTCCCGCGCGTGCGGTTGACGAAGGACAAGCAGGAGGCGCATGCCGCCGATTTCCTGCTGCATGGCTCGGGCCCGTACCTGACCGCGCACCGCGATGTCGCCGCGTGGCGGCAGGAGACGGGCAAACCGTACGGCGTCTGGGGCATCACGATGGCGCGCGCGGGCGATCCCGGCATGAAGATCATGCGCAACAACGGACTCGACGACCACACGCGCGGGCTGCTCGACGGCGCGAGTTTCGTGTTCCTGCGCGACAGCGTGTCCCTGGGCGTGGTGAAGGCGGCGGGGGTGAAGAGCCCGGTGGTCGAGTTCGGCCCCGATGGCGCGTTCGCGGCCGACGTGCGCGATGACGCCGCGGCTGAGGCTTTCCTGCGCGCGCACGGACTCGAAGCGGGCAAGTTCCTCTGCTTCCTGCCGAACCTGCGCAACGCACCGTACTGGAAGGTCAAGCCGGGGTATGCCTTCGACGAGGCCAAGCACCGCCGCAACGAAGCGATGAAGGAGCACGACCACGCTCCGCTGCGCGAGGCGATCGAGGCGATCGTGCGCGAGACACCGATGAAGGTGCTGGTCTGCCCGGAAGACTCGACCCAGATGGAAACGGGCAGGGAACTGCTCGTCGACCCGCTGCCGGCCGAGGTGAAGGCGCGGGTGGTGTGGCGGGAGAAATTCTGGCTCACCGACGAGGCGATCAGCACCTACGTGCGCTCGGCCGGGCTCGTGAGCCTCGAGATGCACAGCCCGATCATGAGCGTCGGCCACGGCGTGCCGGCGATCGTCTGCCGTTTCGCCGAGCAGACGACGAAGGGTTACATGTGGCGCGACATCGGCCTGGGCGACTGGCTTTTCGACCTCGACCGGCCCGAGGAGCGGGCGCGGGTGGCGGAGAGTGCGCTGGCGCTCGCGCGGGATCCGGCCGCGGCGCGCGCCCGGGCCGAGGCGGCGCGCGCCCGGGTGCGGCAGCGTCACCAGGAGATGGTCGGCATCCTGCGTCGCGCCTGTCCGATCACCTGACGACGGGAATCCCGGATCCCCTGCGCCCGTTCCGCCCTCGGGGCGTCAGGTCGGAATCGGATCAACTGGGAGTCGGAAAAAGACGAAGCGAAGGCCGATTGGCTTTGCCCGGCCGGCGTTGGAGGCCTTGGCTGCGCGGCGTCCCCCGGTTTTCCCCATGCTCGAGGATTCTCCCGCCTCGCCGCCGTTGGCTGACGGCGGCGCTGATCCTGCCTCCTACTTTGCGCGACTGCTCGCCGAGATCGCCGCCGCGCCTCCGGCCCGGATCAGCTTCGAGGACCTGACGGGCGTGTCGCTGGACAATCCGCAGCTCGCCCTGCCGTACCGGTTCCGGATCCACACCTGCGACTTCTGCATGCGGGCGAAGGCCGATCCCGAATCGCACCAGCATTGCGTGCGCAACAAGATGGCGGCGAACCGCATCGCGATCCGACGGCGACAGGCGTTTGCCGGCCAGTGCCACCTTGGACTCACGGACCTGGTCAAGCCGCTCGTCTTCCAAGGGACGGTCCTCGGCGTTTTCTTCTACGGCTCGTTCGTGCTCGTGGGCACGGAGGAGCGCGGCCGGGAGCGCATCGGGCGGTTCTGCCGGAGACACGGCTTCGCGGCCGAACCGTACCTCAGGGCGTTCGAGCAGGCGCCCCGGCTCGGCCCGGCCGATCTGCCCTCGCTGTGGCGGCGGCTCGATCTCGTTGCCGATCTCGCCGGCTGCATCGTGGAGAGCATCGGCATCCCGGTGGGCCGCTACCGCACCCGGCCCGGGGCGCAGTTCTCGACCTGGAACGGTGCGATGTCGTCGCTGGTGCGGACGGTGATCGCGCACATCAACCGCCACTATGCCGACGAGATCAGCGTCGCGGACATCGCCGGCCAGCAGAAGTGCAATGCCGACTACCTCAGCCGGGTGTTCAAGCGGACGGCGGGTTTCGGCGTGATCGAGTACCTCCATCGCGTGCGCGTCGATCACGCCCGCCGGCTGCTGCTGACCGACCGATTCACCATCGGCGAGGTCGGTCATCTGGTCGGCTTCCCCGACCAGAGTCACTTCGGCAAGGTCTTCCGGCGGCTCGTCGGCCTGACCCCCCAGGCATTCCGGACGGCGATGCACGTGAAGGACAGCGTGCCGCGGGCGTTTTCCGCCTTCGAATACAGCAACGTTCGGCCCTTCAACCCCAAGTTCGGCGAGGGTCTCGTCGATCCGAAACGGCTGGTCATGTAACCGCCCACGAGAGCGGCGACGGGTCGGTTTTGGCCGACCTCCAGGTCAGGCGGAGACTAACGCCCCCGGCGGGCTCTGTGTTACCACTAGCCCGTCACCTGCAACCCCGCGTCCGCGCTCCCCTTTTTCGCGCTGGCGCAACCCACCACCATGAAACCCCACCGTTCCCGTTTCCGGGTCACGACGCTCGGCGCCGGTCTCGCGCTTGCCGTCCCCGCGGCCCTCTTCGGCCAGGCCGCCGCTCCCGCCGCCAGCTCCACGTCCACCCCGGCGGCCACCTCCGGGGTGATCCAACTGAATCCGTTCGAGGTCGAGAGCGCGCGCGATTACGGCTATCGGGCCACCAACTCGATCACCGCCACCGGCGCGGGCGCCGCGGTGCGCGACACGCCGATGAGCATCTCGATCCTCACCGAGGATTACCTGCGCGACAAGAACGTCCTCGACGTGCAGGAGGCGTTGCGGAACGTCAGCTCGATGACGGCGCAGGGCAAGGAGGAGAACGTCGTCACGTCGCGCGGCTTCGACTCCGTCCTCAAGCAGGACGGCGCCGAGGTGGAGGGCGTGTACGACACGTCCAATCTCGGACGCATCGAGGTGATCAAGGGCGCTGTATCCATCCTGCAGGGACGCGCCAGCGCCGGCGGCGTCGTCAACCTCATCTCCCGCCGGCCGAAATTCCAACCGGAAAGCCGGGTGCGGCTCATGGGCGGCAGCTACAACTTCTATTCCGCGAGTTTCATGCACACGGGCCCGATCCTGCGGGACAAGGTGGCGGTTCTTGTCGGCGCCTCCAAATCGGACCGGCCGGACGGCTGGGCCGACTGGACCTACCGCAACGAGTCCTCGCTGCAGGGCGCCGTGACGGTGCGGCCGCTCCGCAACGTCTCGATCACCTTCGATTACCAGGAGACCGACCGGCGCGAGAACAACACCCAGCACATCAGCTTCACCCACCCGGCGTTTCTCGCCGCCGACCTCGAGGCGATCAGCCTCTACGACACGCAGGGCCGCGCCCGCCCCGCCTCGTACCCGCGCATCGGCGAGTCGACGCGCGCCTGGCTGGATCGCACCCCCGGCTACGGGGCCACCACGCCGGCCGAGATCATCGACGTGATGGAGGCGATGTACCCGCGCGGCTATCGCGCCAACATCCAGGGGCCGGAGCAGTTTCGCGACAACAACTACGAGACCTTCTCGGCGGAGATCCTCGCCAAGGTCACGCCCTGGCTCGACTTCAAGAGCACCGCATCGCGGCGGTTGCAGGAGAGGGAATCGGTCAACTGGTCGACCTTCCGCATCGCCGGCGGGCTCACCATGAACGCCCGCTTCACCCAGAGCATGTTCCGCGGGATCCGCGAGAACATGAAACACGAGGCGATCGCGCGCTTCCCGTTCCTGGGGGCGCGGCACCGCGTCCTGGTCGGCTACGAATACCAGGCCGGGAAATCGCAGACGCGCACGCTCAACGGCCCGGTCGCGACGCCCTACAATCCGCGCACCGGCCCGCTGCGCTACGTGCAGCGCGAGGTCGCGCTCTTCAGCCCCAACGGCTATCCGGGCCTGCGGATGACGAACTCCACCACGCCGACGCGCTCCTTCTACGCCGTCGAGCAGCTGGAGGCCTGGGACAACCGCATCAACCTCCTCGTCGGGGGCCGCCACAGCTCGGACCGGCGCGGCACGGTCGAGGCGAGCCGCTTCACGCCGCAGTTCGGCGCCGTCGTGCGCATCCCCGGCTATGAGGACGTGTCGGTCTACGCCAGCCACGGCGAGAGTTACCGGCCCAATTTCAATCGCGACGGGCTCGGCAACCCGATTCCTCCGATCGAGGAGGTCAACCAGGAGGCCGGCTTCAAGGTCGATCTCTTCGAGGGCAAGGTCTCCGGCTCGGCCGCGATCTACAAGCTGGAGCAGAAGAACGTCTCGCTGCGCGACTACGCCCGCGAGGCGGCGACGGGCCTCAGCCCGCTGTACATCCTTTCCGGGCTCGCCCGCTCGACGGGATGGGAGACCGACGTCGTGGTGTCGCCGAGCCGCAACCTGCAGTTCACCTTCTCGTATTCGGAGATCTGGGACGCCAAGACCGTCCGGGCGGAGGACGTCCGGCAGCAGGGCGTGCGCATGCAGGGCGCGCCCGATCGCCAGCTTTCGATCTGGGGCAAGCATACGTTCCTCGGCGGCCTGCTGCCGCGGGCCTACGTCGGCGCCGGCACGCGCTACACGGGCACCACGCGCATCCACCCGAGCTGGGAGTCGCCGATCGACGCGCAACCCTACTGGTACACGGACCTGACGATCGGCGTGCCGCGCAAGTTCGGCCGGTTCCAGGCCGAGTTCGTGCTCAACGTGAAGAACGTCTTCGACAAGTTCTACTTCAACCAGACGTTCCGTCCGGCCGATCCACGGCAGTTTTTCTTCTCCACGAATGTCCGCTTCTGATGCCGGCGTCGACGGGCGGGCGCCCGTATTGCCGCGCCGCGACTTCCTGCGCTGGACCGGCCGAGCTTCCGCTCTCGCCGCCCTCGCGGCCGGGCGCCCGCCCGCC
>CALFZM010000208.1 GCA_937952235.1 uncultured Opitutia bacterium
GAGGCGGAGAAGTCCGGCAACGGCCTGCGGATCTTCTCCCGTTTCCTCTGGGACCAGGGCCTGGTGAAGAACCCGCGGTTCTCGATCGAGACGCCGGGCGGGCAGGTTCGCTCCGAAATCAAGGAGGACGGCCGCCTCATCACGGTGGCCATGGGCAGCGTGAGTTTCGATCGCGCCAAGATTCCGGTGCACGGTGGCGGCCCGGAGCGCGAGGTGATCAACGAGAAGATCAAGGTCCTGGACCGCGAGTTCACCTACTGCGCCGCCACCATCGGCAATCCGCACTGCGTCCTGCCCCTGCCGGACGTCTCCTCCGCCCTCGCCCACCAGTACGGCCCGCACCTCGAGACCCACCCGAATTTCCCGCGCAAGACCAATGTGCAGTTCCTGAAGGTGATCGACCGGCAGAACATCCAGATCGAGATCTGGGAGCGCGGGGCCGGTTACACGCTCGCTTCCGGCAGCAGCTCGAGCGCCGCGGCCGCCGTGGCGCACCGGCTCGGCCTGTTCGACCGCGCCCTCACCGTGCACATGCCCGGCGGCGAGATCGGCATCGAGATCGGCGAGGGTTACTCGATCATGATGACCGGCACGGTCAACAAGGTCGCCGACGGCCGCATGCACGCCGAGCTGTTCGCGGTGAAGGTGTGACTCCGGGGTGGAGCCGCCTGTCCCCAGGCGGCTGACGTGTGATGGCTCGGTCCGCGGCGGCTTGAGCACTAGCCGCTCCCCCCTTTCGGTGCGGCCGTCTTCAGGGCTGATTTAACGGCAAACCGCAGGAGTCCGGCTCAGCCTTCCGCCCCGTACTTCACGCCGCACCCATAAGGCTCGGTGGTCGCTTTTTCCACCGGCTTCCCCTCGCGCAGCGAACGGAGGGCGGCCTTCACGAAATTGTGGGCGGAGGGAGTATTGACGACGTTGGCATTGGGCTGGTCGTCGATCGCACCCTGATAGGCGATCCGGCCGTCCGGACCGATGACAAACAGGTGCGGCGTCGTCTTCGCGCCGAACAGCCGGCCCAGCTTGCCCGACTCGTCGCGGATGTACGCGGTCGCCGTCACACCCTGTTTCTTCTGCCACTCGACCGTTTTCGCCGGATCCAGATCTCCGACGGAGCCGGAGTTCACCTGGAGCCAGATCGCGCCGTCCGCGGCCGCCGCCTGCTGCGTGCTCTGCAGGTTGCCGCTGCGATAGTGCCGCACGACGAACGGGCAACCGGGATTGAGCCACTCGAGCACCACGATCTTGCCCCGGTACGAGGCCAGCCGGTGGGATTTCCCGGCGATATCCGTCACCGTGAAGTCCGGCGCGGGCTGGCCCGATTCCGCGGCACGCAGGCCGCCGAGGGCCAGGACCGTCACGAACGCCACTGCGCGCCAGATACCGCCGGAAGAGGAAGGGTGCATGGGAGGAAGGCGACGACGCGCCGCCCCGGGAGGTGCCAGAATTCATCCGCCCTGGCAAGGGCAGGTCCGACGAGTCCCGTTCGCCCTCGATCCGGGGTCGCAGACAGCTCGCCGCGACACGGAAACGGGGTCAGCGTCCGGCCATGCCCTTCGCCGTCACCCGCCGGGAGCGCACCATTCTCGCCGTCATCGCCCTGCTCGTCGTGCTCGGCTTGCTTGGGATGGCCGTGCTGTGAGAGAATCCCGCTGCCGGCGGGCGGTCGCGACGGAGCTTTCACCCCAGGCGTATGGGGCGAAAATACTCGCCAAGCCTGGACCCGATGCATCCCCTCGCTCTCCGCGCACGTATGAACGGGAAATGGGCCTCACTCTCACCTGCACGCCTGGCGCGCTCGGCTATGCCGCCGTCGCGGATGGAGACGTTGCCGGCCGACTGCGATCGCCCCAGCACATGATGGCCGCTCCGGAAAGCCCCCAATCCGAGCCGCCGGACGAGCGGCATCGGATCGATGCCCAGCTCGTGCAGCGGATCGCCCAGGGAGACAAGCAGGCCTTCGCGGAATTGTATGACCGGTTTTCGGGTCCGCTGTACGGCACGGCGCTGCGCATCGTGCGCGACGCGACCGAGGCGCAGGATATCGTGCACGACGCCTTCGTGACGCTCTGGGAGAAAGCGGCGAACTTCGAGACGGAGCGCGGCAGCGCCTTTTCCTGGGTGATCACCCTCGTGCGCAACCGCGCCATCGACCGCGTGCGCATGCGCCGTCGGCGCGCCGAGCTGCTGGCCGAGTCGGTGCCTTCCGACCTGGGCTACGCCGAGTCCTCCAACGCTCCCTCGGTCGAGGACGCCGCGGCCCTCGGCGACGATGCCCGCGTCGTGCGCGCCGCCGTGGCGACCCTCCCGCCCGAACAGCAGCGGGCGCTGGAACTCGCCTTCTTCGGCGGCCTCACCCAGGAGGAGATCGCCCGCAAGCTCTCGGAACCTCTGGGCACCGTGAAGGCCCGGATCCGCCGGGGCCTGTTGAAACTGCGCGACGCGCTCGCGTCCCGGCCATGAACGACGAACGTCAGGAGGAACTCGCCTCCCTCTACGCCTTCGGCCTGCTCGCGGGTGCGGAGAAGGAGCATTTCGAATCCGCCCTGGCCGGCAACGAGGACCTGAGGTCGCTGGTGCGCGACTTCCGGGAGACGACCTCGGCCCTCGCCCATGTCGCCCCGGCCACGGCCGTTCCGCCCGGTCTGCGCGATCGCGTGCTGGCTTCGGTCGAGTCGCGCGACGCGTCTGCCGGCGCCACCGTGATCCAGCCCCCGGCCTCAGTCTGGCGCTTCCTGCCCTGGGGCATCGCCGCGTGCCTTACCCTCACCTCGATCTGGCTGGGCCAGCGCTACGCCGCCACCCGCGCCGAGGTCGCGACCCTGCGTTCGGGCCAGGAACTCGCGGAGATCGCAGGTCGAAGCGCCCAGCAGCAGCTCGAGGCCGAACGCATCGTCACCCAGCGCCGTCTCGAGGAGGCCGACCGCAGGCTCGCCGGCCTGGACTCGGACCTCACCACCCTGCGGCAACAGGTTGCCGACCGGGACCGCCTCCTCGGCGATGCACGCACGCAGTTGGCCGAGCGCGAGCGCCAGTTCGGTGACGCCCAGGCGCTGCTCGCCGCCGCACAGACGCGGCTTGAAGAACGCGACCGGGCCGTGGCGAGCTTGAATGACCGCATCCGGGCCCTCGCCGCGGGCGCCGGCGACAGCAATCGTGCGCTTGCGGACGCGCGCCAGCAGGTCGCGCAGCTTTCCGCCGAGCTGAAGTCGCAGGGCGATCTGGCAAATCTCAAGATCACCGCCCTCGCCTCCATGCTCAAGAACCTGCCGCAGGCGCAGGCCATCGCGGTCTGGGATCCGAAGAAGCAGGAAGGCATCCTCGACGTGCAAAAGCTGCCTGCGCTCGCTGCCAACGAGGACTATCAAATCTGGGTCGTGGACCCGCAGTACCCGATTCCCGTCGACGGCGGAGTGTTCAGCGTGGAGTCCACCTCGGCCCCGCAGCGGATCAAGTTCACCGCCAAGCAGCCGGTCAACGCGATCGACGCCTTCGCCGTCACCCGCGAACGCAAGGGCGGTGTCCCGAAGGCCGAAGGCCCGTTCGTCCTGCTCGGGAAATAAGCGGGCGCGCCGCCGGGTCCGCGGCCGGCGACCGCCTGCCGCCGCCCACTTGAAACTTGTCACCCGGACGGGCGCCGCGAAGCCTTCGCGGCGATGATCATCAAACCCAAGGTCCGCGGATTCGTCTGTATCACCGCCCACCCCGAGGGCTGTGCCGCCCACGTGCAGGAGTGGATCGACTATGTGAAGGGGAAAGGGCCGCTGACCTCCGGCCCGAAGAAGGTCCTGATCATCGGTGCCTCCACCGGCTACGGCCTGGCCTCCCGCGTGGCCGCCGCCTTCGGTTCCGGCGCCGCCACCCTCGGCGTATTCTTCGAGCGCCCCTCCGAGGACGGACGCACCGCCACGCCGGGCTGGTACAACACCATCGCCTTCACGCAGGCCGCCCGCGCCGCCGGGCTGTACGCGCAGAACGTCAATGGCGACGCCTTCTCCGACGACATCAAACGCCAGACGCTCGACCTGATCCACCGCGATCTCGGCCAGGTCGACCTCGTCGTCTACTCCCTCGCCTCCCCCCGCCGCATCCATCCGCGCACCGGCGCCGTGCACAAGTCGGTCCTCAAGCCGGTCGGCGCACCCTACAGCAACAAGACCGTCGACACCGACAAGGGGATCGTCAGCACCGTCACGATCGAGCCCGCCAGCGAGCAGGAAATCGCCGACACGACGGCGGTCATGGGCGGCGAGGACTGGGAGCTGTGGATGAACGCGCTCGCCGAGGCGAAGCTGCTCGCCCCGGGCGCGCAGTCGGTCGCGTACTCCTACATCGGGCCCGAGGTCACCTGGGCGATCTACAAGAACGGCACCATCGGCCTCGCGAAGAACGACCTCGAACGCGCCGCGAAGAACATCGACTCGCTGCTCAAGTTCAACGGCGGCGGCCGCGCGTTCATCTCCGTCAACAAGGCGCTCGTCACCCAGGCCAGCTCCGCGATCCCGGTCGTGCCGCTGTACATCTCGATTCTGTACAAGCTCATGAAGGCCCGCGGCACGCACGAGGGCTGCATCGAGCAGATCCAGCGGCTGTTCGCGACGCACATGTACCACGGCCGCACGCCCGTCTTCGACGAGGCCGGCCGCGTGCGCATCGACGACTGGGAGATGCGCCCCGACGTGCAGGCCGCCGTGCGCGAGATCTGGCCCCGCGTCACGACCGAGAACCTCGCGGCCGAGACCGACATCGCCGGATATCGCAGCGAATTTCTCAAGCTCTTCGGCTTCGGTCTGCCCGGCATCAATTACGAGGCCGAGACCGAGCCGCACCGGCTGATGCCCTGAGCCGGACTCATGCCGTTGGACTTCAAATCAGCCATGAATACGGCCGCACTGAAAGCGGGAGCGGCTTGTCCTCAAGCCGCTGCGGACCGGTCCGTCTCACGTCAGCCGCCTGGGGTCAGGCAGCTCCCCCTCTGCTGACAAGGCGACGATGCGCGCCGTCATCCAACGCGTCAGCCGCGCTTCCGTCACCGTCGCCGGCGAAGTCACCGGCGAAATCGGCCAGGGCCTGCTCGTCCTGCTGGGGGTCGGCCCGGGCGACGACGAGACCGATGCCCGGTGGCTCGCGGAGAAGATCGCGGTGCTGCGGATCTTCGAGGACGAGGCGGGCAAGCTCAACCGGTCCGTCGTCGACGTCGGCGGCGGCATCCTCGTGGCCAGCCAGTTCACGCTGTTCGCCAGCACGCGCAAGGGCACCCGGCCGTCGTTCAACGACGCCGCCCGCCCGGAGCTGGCCATCCCGCTCTACGAAGCCTTCAACCGGCACGCGTCCGCCGCGCTGGGCCGGCCCGTCGCCACGGGCCGCTTCGCCGCCCTGATGCAGGTGTCGCTGGTGAACGACGGCCCGGTCACGATCGTGATCGACACGAAGACGCGCGAATAGGGCGAACGCCGGCCGGAGCAGCCGTCACCGCCACTCGTGGCGCGGATAGCGGCGCGAGAGCTCGGCCTTCACTTTCGGATACATCTCGCGCCAGAAGCTCGTGAGGTCGTCGGTGACCTGGATGGGACGCTGGTTCGGCGCGAGCACCTCGATCTTCACCGGTACCCGCCCGTGGCCAACCGCAAACCGACCCTCGATGCCGTAAAGCTCCTGGATGCGCGCGCTGAGGAGCGGCGGTCCCTCCTTCGGATACGTGAGGCGCGAGCGGCGGCCGTTGCCCATCACCAGGCGCTCGGGTAGGTAGTCGTCGAGCACGGCAAGCTGCTCCGCCGTGAGCCAGTCGCGCAGCACGGGCATGACGGGCTTGTCCTTGATCCCCCGATACCCGAGCTCCCCATAACAGACCTGCTCCACCAGCGTCGCCCGGTCGGCGTCGGTGATCGGATTCACCTCGAGCTCGGGAAACCATTCCGCGAGGCGGTTCACGCGCGTGATCCACTGCTCCACCGCGTCGTCCCATGCCTCGAGTTTCAGCCGGCCGGCCAGCACCTCCCGCGTCAACAACGCGGCCGCGGCGTCGAGCGGCGCCTCATCGGCGCTCACCTTCGCCTCGAGCACGAGGTCGCGGAAGCGGCGCGCGCGCCGCGAGGTCACCCGCTTCGCCGCCGGGTCGTACACGACCTCGCGCGTCTCGTGATAATCGGCCGGGAAGATCTCCCGCAGCCACGCCTCCTCCACCGCGGTCGCGAGCGAGAGCAGCGTGCTCACTTCGCCGTCACCCCGCCCGATCTCGCTGATCTCCGCCGCCACGAAGAGCGGCGCCTGCTGCATCGCGCTCTCCCGGGCCAGCACGCCGCGCCGGCCATGGACGAGTTCGCAGCGCAGGGTGCCGCCGTCGAGCCGCCGCGCGAGCTGGTCGGAGAAGCCCGCCAGGACGCACTTGCGCACGGCCGCGCCATCGACGCGCTGCTCCGCGACGTCGAGCCCCTCCTGTTCCGCGATCGCGAGAAACTGCGCGAAGAGCGGCCCGACCTGCCGCGCCCCCTGGGCGTGGATGCCCAGCCGCCGGCACGCCTCGAGCGCATAGCCCGCCTGCTCCGCATACCGCCAGGCCCGCATGAGCAGGAAGAAATCGCTCTCGCGCTCCTCGCCCAGCACCTCGTCGCGCGCCTCCTCGGTGCGCTTGTCGACGTTGCGCAGCAGGAAGCTCCGGCCCTGCGTCAGCGCCGCCATCAGCGCCACGGGACGCACGCACCCGCGCTCCTGCGCGGCGAGGAACATCCGCGCATAACGCGGATGCACCGGGAAGCGCAGCATCTTGCGTCCGATGTCCGTGATCGCCCCGCGGGACGCCGCGCCCGGCGCGGCCAACGCCCCCAGGTCCGCCAGCAGCGACTCCGCCCGCTCCAGCGCCCTCGGATCGGGTTTCTCCAGCCAGGGAAAACCCGCGACGTCGTCGATGCCACTGGCCTTGAGCGTCAGCACGACCTCGGCGAGGTCCAGCCGCTTCACCTCCGGCAGCTCCTGCGGCGCCCGCTGGCCGTGTTCCCGCTCCGTCCACAGCCGCACCGCCACGCCGGGCGCCGTGCGGCCCGCCCGGCCGGCGCGCTGATCGGCGCTCGCCACGGAGATCTTCTCGACGAGCAGCGTGTTGATGCCCCGGTGCGGATCGAAGCGGGCCACGCGCGCCAGGCCGCAGTCGACGACCGCGGTCACGCCGTCGATCGTGAGCGAGGTCTCCGCGACATTCGTCGAGACGATGATCTTGCGCGCCTCGTAGCGGGCGACGGCGCGGTCCTGCTGCTCGGCCGGCAGCTCGCCGTGCAATGGAAACACCACGAAGTCGCGCAGCGCCCGGCCCCCCTCGATGGCCTGCACGGTGCGAGCGATCTCGTACGCCCCGGGCATGAACACGAGGAGGTCGCCCGGGGTCGCCGCGGCGATCCGCTCGCACTCCCGCGCCGCCACGTCCCACACCGGCTCGGACTCGAAGTTGACCGCTTTCGGCAGGTATTCGATCCGCACCGGGAAGCTGCGTCCCTGCGAGACCAGCACCTCGCACGGCGCGAGGTAGCTGCGCAACGCGCCGGCATCGAGCGTCGCGGACATCACCACGATCTTCAGGTCCGGCCGCACGGTCTGCTGGATCTGCAGCGCCCGCGCGAGGGAGATGTCGCCGTAGAGGTGCCGCTCGTGGAATTCGTCGAACACGAGCGCGCTCACTCCCCGCAGCGTCGCGTCGAACGACATCTGCCGGAGCAGGATTCCCTCCGTCACGAACCGGATCCGGGTCCGCTCGCTCACGCGCGATTCGAGCCGGATCTGGTAACCCACGCCCTCGCCCAGGCGCGTGCCGGCCTCCTCGGCGACTCGCTTCGCCAGCATCCGCGCCGCCAGCCGGCGCGGCTGCAGCACCACCACCTCGCCCCGTTCGCCGAGCAACCCGTGGCGCCAGAGCATCTGCGGGATCTGCGTGGACTTGCCGGAGCCCGTCGGCGCCTGCACGACCAGCCGACCTTGCGCGCGCAACGACGACACCACCGCTGACTCGAGTTCGTAGATGGGCAGGTCGCGCGGAGCAGGCATTCCGCGCCATTCAACGCCGAACCCCGCCGGAGGAAAGTCCGGAAACGGTCGCTCCCCCGCGCGCGCCGTCAGCGCAACTCGAAGGTCACCCGGCGCACCGAGAAGGAATCTTCCCCGGAGAAGAGCAGGTGCGCCGTCCGCCCGTCGGCACTCATCCATTTCGAGGGCAGGCTGCTGCTCTCGCCCGGCCCCACGTCCCACGCCGGCGTGTAGAAGACGGTCGTCCAAGGTCCCCACGGCTCCGGCGCGTCGTAGATGCCGAACCCGCCCTGGAAACGCATGCCCTGCGGGTGCGTGCTGTGCGGCAGTATCTGGCACCAGAGGTAGCGGCCGAACCCGGCGTTGTACGTCACGCCGCCCCGGTAGCAGTTGCCGGGAAACGTGAAGACCGCCCCGCGCCGGGCCACGTCGCGCGACCAGACCGGCGCGCCCCCGGCATCGAGCCGCTCGAAATATTCCCACGCCTCCGCCTGCGCGATCCGGTCGCGCGGCACCCGCGCGAGCACCATGCGGTCCGCGGGCTCGTACGCGCTGTCGCCGTCCATCGAATACACGTACACGTATCCGTCGCGCGCACCCGCGTAGTTGCGCCCGAAGTTCAGGAAGGTCGGACACCCGAACGAGGCGGTGAACTTCCAGTCCGCCCACGTCCAGGTCGCGCCGCGGTCCCGCGACCAGGCGAGCTGCGCGTTGTCCAGGTTGCGCGCCAGGAGGTAGAGCACGCCATCGACCATCAACAGCCCGCTCGCCTTGCGCCCCTTGCGGCCGTCGCCGCGGAATTCGCCATCGCGCGCGGCGAAGTTGACGCCCCTGAAGTCCGCCGGCCCTCCCGTGACGCGGGAAAAGCCCAGGCTCAGTTTCGCGGGCACGAACGGTTCGAAGCCGTTGCCGTCGCCATACGCGGTGTAGAGCGCGTCGTCATCGGCCCAGGTGGCCGGCCAGTTGTCTCCCCCGCGCGCGCGCCGGACGATCTCCGACGCCGGCGCCCACGTCACCCCGGCGACGACCGGGCTCGGGGGATACGGAGCCTTTGCCGGGCCGACGCCGGTATTGCCACCGCGCGCTTCAAAGGTGCGCACCGCCGCGACGATCGGCGCCAGGAACGGGCGCAGCACCGCGTAGTGCTCGCTGGTCGGACGCGCCCACGAACGGCCCGCCCGGGCCACGACCAGGTCCAGGCTCGGAATGACCACGATCAGGCTGTCGTACAGACCCCACGACCAGAACGCATCGCGCGGGACGTCCGGGATCGAGCCATCGCCATTGTTCCACCACAGAAGGCTGTAGTGGGCGGACGCGTCTCCATGCGCGGGATCCAGTTCCGGCAGGGGCGCGACGGTGGGATTCGGCGCGCGGGCCAGACGCACGAATTCCCGCGGGATGATCTGGCGGTCGCCCCAGCGGCCCTCGCGCAGGTAGAGGTATCCGAGGCGGGCCATGGCGTGCACATTGGCACTGAAACCGGAGCCGAATTCCCGGCGCTTCACGCCATCCATCTGTTTCGGCCGATACGCGTGTTCGCGCCAGACGATGTCCTCGCGCTTCACGCCGATCGGCTCGAACACGCGGGCGAACATGACCTCGTCGAGATCGCGGCCGTACACGCGCGTCAGGCACTCCGCGAGCCAGTTGGGTCCCGCATCGCTGTAATGCCACTTGGTCCCCGGGGCAAACAGCACGCGCCCGTACCCACCCGGCTTCTCGAATCCGGCGGTCTGGTCGGCGAGCTGGCGAAGCGTGATCTGCGGCAGCCAGCCCGTGCCACGATTCTCCTCCGGCGGGACGCCGAGTGCCGGATGATGTTTCACCGCGGGGTCGTCGAGGGCAACGCGGCCGTCGAGCAGCGCCACACCGAGCAGCGTCACGCCGATCGACTTCGACGTCGACTTCAGGTCGTACCGCCGCGCTTCGTCGCCCCAGGCGAGCACGATGCGCCCGTGCCGGATCACGAGCCCCGACCCGTCTCCCGTCAGCGCGTAAGCGCGGGCCGCTTCGAGCGGCGCCGCCGCCATCCCTTCACGGGCGGGGGCCGAGCGGGGCCAGGCCGCGCCGGGAAAATCGCCGGCCGGCACCGCGGCTCGCAGGGCATGCGCGAGCAGGAACAGGAAAACGAGGCAGCGCGTGGACATAAGATGACTCCTCCTTAGGTCGGATGCAGCGGGTCGGTCGCACGGCGGCTCAGCGCGCCGCTTCGGCCATGATCGTGATGAGGCGGGCACCGAACTCCAACCGGTCCGCCGTCGACATGATCCGGCCCTGCCGCGGGCTGGGCCCGATCCGCTGCTCCATCAGCGCCACCGGAACGCGCGCCTCCCGCCAGAGGAAGTTCGTGGTGTTGGCGGGCGAACTGCCGGCATAGATCGTGAGCTTGGGCCGCGACGGATCGAAGGTGGTCGTCGTCACCAGGCGCTCGAACGCCCGCTGCCACCGCCCGAGGGCCGGCTCGGCGTCGGTCATCGTGTCCAGGTACTCGCCGGTTTCGGTGTTGTGCAGGTTGAGGAGCAGGTCGATCGGCCGCCGCGCGTGCTGGGCCAGGATCGCCTGCTTCACGTACCACACTTCCGGCAGCCGCTCGAGCCACCCGGCGTCACGCAGGTCGACCACGTCCCAATGGCGGTTCGGATCCCAGCCGTTGATGTTGAAGCGCACGCGGCCGAGCGCGACGGAATCGGGGTTCACCATCGGCGTGAACTTGAAGATCGTCGTGTCGCGCAGGCGGCGCGCGACAGGGTCGTCGGACACCACGAACCGCAGCGCGCCCTCGACGACGAACGAGGTTCCCGCCTCCCACGCGTGCTGGCGGGCCTGCAGCCAGACGACGCGCTTGTCGTCATCCGGACGCTCCGGGTTCGTCACCGTCACGAGGTGCAGCTCCCGGCCCAGCACCGACCGGCCGATCACCTCCACGCGCACGCCGGGCCGCGGCCGCACCTCGTCGAGCAGCCGGAGCAGCCGCGCGTGCGGGTACGGTGGCACGTGCGCGACCCAGAGCGTGTCGCCGCGCGGCCGCACCTGGAAGGCGATCTCGTCCTGCTTCTCGTCCCAGGTGGCGGATTCGACGTGACGCCAGGTTTCGCCGTCCTCACTCACCACCGGACGGTACCAGGCGCCCGTCGGCGAATTCGCGGGACGATCGTTGTATTCGCCTTTGAAGGACGTGAACCGCAGCGTCAGCGTCCGGCCCTCCACCTGGTCGAGGCGGAAGTGGATCCACGTGGCCTGCCGGTTGCGGCCGCGCGCATCCTGCTGGCCCTCGAGGTGCAGCCGGAATTCGTCCGGGCCCAGCTTTTCGATCCGACCGAGCGATCCGCCTTCGAACGACGTGCGGAAGAGGACCGGACGCGCCTCCACCGGCGGCGGCGCGGCGGCCGCGAGAAGGCTGGCAGGGAGAAGCGCCGCCAGCAGGCCGAGGAGGAAGCACGTACGTGGGCTCATGCCGGGAAAGTGAGAGCTGAACCCGGCGATACAACCCGGATGTTCGGGGGAGATCCCAGCCGGAGGTTCATGCCGTTGGACTTCAAATCAGCCATGCGTACGGCCGCACGGAAAGGTGGAGCGGCTTGTCCTCAAGCCGCTGCGAACCGGTCCGTCGCACGTCAG
>CALFZM010000209.1 GCA_937952235.1 uncultured Opitutia bacterium
TCGTCGGCAGCGTCAGATGTGTATAAGAGACAGGCGGCAGCGCGCGCTACCGCGGCATCGAGCTCGCCTACCAGCAGCAGTTCACCTTCCTGCCGGGCTTCTGGCGCGGATTCGGTTTCAGCGCGAACTACACGCAGCTCAGCACCAAGGGGGACTACGGCGGGACGACGGTCACGACGCAGGTCGCGGGCTTCGTGCCGAAGACGGGCAACGTGGCGCTGACCTACCTCGGCTACGGCTGGAACCTCCGGCTCAACGCCGTGTGGCGCGACACCTACCTGATCACCAACTCGACCAATCCCGCGCTGGTCGTCTATCAGGAGCCGAAACTGCAGATCAACCTGAAGACCCGGTACACGTTCTCCCGGAAGGTTTCGGTCTTCTGCGACATCGAGAATCTGAACAAGTCGCCGATCACGGAGACCTACGCCGGCACGAAGGATCGTCCGACGCAGACCCGCATCGTGGTCGCCAAGGTGGTCGCCGGCATCACCGGCCGGTTCTGAGCGCGTCCGGTCGTTGACCCGGCCGGCCCGCATGTTACTCCCAGCCGGGCGGAGTTCATCTCCGTCCGGCTTTTTCTTTTCCGCGCTTCGTATCCGACTCGTACCGACTGCTTCTCCGCCATGCGCCTGAGACACCTCGTCCTCCTGCCCCTCGTCGCGCTCGCCTCCGCAGCCGAGCCTCTCCCCACGATCCGCGCCGGTGCGGCGCGGGCCGACATCACGCCGGAGACGACGGTGCTGAACTGGGTGAGCGGCAAACCCTACGGCAGCGTGCTTGACCCGCTGTTCGTCCAGGCGCTGGTGCTCGGACAGGAGGACACGAAAGCCGTGATCCTGCGGTATGATCTCACCGGCATCTCGGAATCGCTGCGCGAGGAAGTCCGGAAAGCCGTCGGCGCCGCCCTCGCGATGCCCGGCGAGAACATCCTGCTCAACGCGAGCCACTCGCACTCGGCGCCCTGGTCGCCCATCTACGCCGAAAGCTTCCGCGGCAAGGAACGCGACAACTGGTGGGCGATCCGCTTCATGCCGGCGCAGAACGCCCACCCGCCGTTCCGCCGCTGGATGGAGCGGCTGGTGGCGGCGAGCGTCGAGGCGGCGCGGAGTGCGCTGGCGTCGGCGCGGCCCGTGACGGTGCACATCGGCCGTGTCGCCGTGGGCGAGTACCTGTATAACCGCCGGCCGCGCGCGCCGGGCTGGGGCCTGGCCGGCGGCAAGGCGCCGCCGGCGCTTCCCGCCACGCATCCCGACTGGAACGCCGAGATCCTGCAGGGCGGAGCGAGCTTCGGCCCGATGGATCGCACCCTGGCGATCGTTTCGTTCCGCGGCGCCGACAACAAGTCCATTGCCAACCTGTACCACGTCGCGCTGCACGCCGTCTCGATCTACCCGTCCAACCCGGCGATCTCCGCCGACTGGCCCGGCGCGGCGTCCCGCGCGATCGGTGCGCTGCTCGGCGGCGAAACGCTGTTCCTGCAGGGCTGCGCCGGCGACATCACGCCCTGGAAGCGCGGCGAGGCGGCGAATGCGACGCTCGCGGGCGGATTTGCCTACAAGGCCCAGGCGGCGATGCGGCAGAGCGTCGCGCTCACCACCTCGCCGCTGCAATCGGGCCGGGCGGTCGTTGACCTGCCGCTCACGCCCGCCGGCCGGGAGCGCACGGGACTCGACGCGCTCGAAACCGAGGTCCAGGTGATCACGTGCGGTCCGCTGGCCTTGGTCGCGCTGCCGGGCGAGCCGCTGACGGATGTCGGGGCCGCGATCCGCGAGAAGTCACCGTTCCCGCAGACGCTCGTGCTCGGCTACTCGAACGGGGACGGCGTGCACTACGTCGGCATGCCCGGCGAGAAGGCGCGCGGCGGATACGAGATGGGGGTCGCCGGCGCCGGCACCGACGAGGTCGGCGGGCTGCTCGTCGACACGGCCCTCCGCGTGCTGCGTTCGCTGCACGACAAGGTGCCGAGGCCATGACCGGCGGGAGCGCGGGCGTCCCCGTCCGCGCCTCTCGCCTGGAACCCGCGGCTGGGCTTGCGGCCGCCAAAGCCGCTCGCCTTGCCGCGTGCGGGCCTCCTACGGTCGGAGCCATGCCCCGCCTGTTGCCGTGCCTCGCCGCGCTGAGCCTTGCCGCCGTCTCGACGCTGCCCGCCGCCTCTCCGCTGCCGCCGAATTCCGGCAACAGCCCCGCCGCGCCCGCCCTGACGCCGGAGGCCGCGCGGGCGGCGCTGCAGTTGCCGGACGGCTTTCGGGCCACGGTCTTCGCGGCGGAGCCCGATGTGCGCAACCCGATCGGGTTCGCCTGGGACGCGCGGGGGCGTTTGTGGGTCGCCGAGAACTACACCTACGCCGAGCGGACCGTTAAGTTCGACCTCTCGCTGCGTGACCGCGTGCTGATCTTCGAGGACGCCCGGGGCGATGGGCGGTTCAGCTCGCGCCGCATCTTCGTCGAGGACCTGCGGCGGCTGACGAGCGTCGAGGTGGGGCGGGGCGGGGTCTGGCTCATGTGCCCGCCGCAACTGCTGTTCGTGCCGGACGCCGACCAGGATGGCGTGCCCGACGGGCCGGCGCAGACCGTGCTCGATGGGTTCACCGTTCCGGGCGAGAACTATCACAATTTCGCCAACGGCCTCCGCTTCGGACCCGACGGCTGGCTCTACGGCCGCTGCGGCGCATCGAGTCCGGGCGAAATCGGCCCGCCCGGCACGCCCCCGGCCGCGCGCGTCCCGCTGCGCGGGACGGTGTGGCGTTACCATCCGGAGCGCAGGGTCGTCGAGGTGCTCGGGACCGGCACGACCAACCCCTGGGGCCACGACTGGAATGCGGAGGGCGAGATCTTCTTCATCAACACGGTCAACGGCCACCTCTGGCACGGCATCACCGGCGCGCACTACACGCGGGCGCACACCCTCGATCCCAACCCGCGCGCGTACGCGCTGATCGACCAGCACGCCGACCACTGGCACTTCGACACCGCGCTCGACTGGACCAGGTCGCGCGACGGCGCCGCCAACGCCCTCGGCGGCGGCCATGCCCACGCCGGGGTGATGCTCTACGCCGGCGACAACTGGCCGGAGTCGTATCGGGGAAAACTCTACACGCTCAACTTCCACGGCCGGCGGGTCAATCGCGAGGTCCTCGCCCGGAGCGGCAGCGGCTACGTGGGCCGGCACGACGGCGACCTGCTGCTGTCCGGCGACCCCTGGTTCCGCGGCATCGACCTCGGCTACGGGCCGGACGGAGGCGTGTTCGTGCTGGACTGGAGCGACACCGGCGAATGTCACAACGCCACCGGCGTGCACCGCGGCAGCGGCCGCATCTTCAAGATCACGCATGGCGAGGCCGTGCGCCGCGGGCCCGCGGATCTCACCGCCGTGCCGGGGCGCGAGCTCGCCGCGCTCCACGGCCACGCCAACGAGTGGTACGTGCGGCAGGCGCGGCTCGAACTCGCCGCGCGCCGGGCGCGCGGGCACGCGCTGACGCACGCCGTCGAGGACCTGCGCGGGCAGTTCGCCGCGGCGGCCACGCCGGCGGCGGCGCTGCGCGCGTTGTGGACGCTGTTCGTGCTGGGCGAGGCGTCGCCCGAGTTCCTCCAGGCGCAACTGCGCCATCCCGCGGAAGCGGTGCGGGCGTGGGCGGTGCGGCTTCAGGGCGATACGTGGCCGCTCGACACGGTGCTGAGCGGGCGGCCGCCGGAAAGCGCGCCGCCGCCCCGCTCCGTGCTCGCGGCATGGGAACGCCTGGCGCAGGCGGATGCTTCGGGACTGGTGCGGCTCGCGCTCGCCTCGTCCCTGCAGCGACTGCCTCCAGG
>CALFZM010000210.1 GCA_937952235.1 uncultured Opitutia bacterium
TTCATGGGGGGCGTGAAGACCGACTGCACGGGTGGAGCCGCCTGTCCCCAGGCGGCTGATGTTCCGCCGTCCCCCCAGCGGCTTGAGGACAACCCGCTCCACCGCGAGCCCGGGCCCAAGGAGGTGCTGGCCGGCCACTTTGCGCTGCTCCTATTCGGCCGTACCGGGGTGGAATCGGCGCTGGTGCCCGAGGGTCTCCGCCGCCTGCTGCCCTCGGTCCAATGGACCGATCGCCCGCCGGGCCGCAGGACGCCCGCGCTTCCGGCGGTTCACTCCTCGTCCTCGAGCGGCCGGCCGAGCCACCGCTGGAACGCGAGCAGCGTGCGCGCGGGCCCGGGCGGGAGGGGCCCGTCGGGCTCGTGCACGCCGCGGATCCACGCGGCGGAGAACGTGAGGCCGGAGCGCAGGAGGTCGAGCAGGTTTTCCTCGACCGCCGCCAGGTCGAGCGTGGTCGCGTGGTCGGAGCCGTGGGCGATCTGGTTGCGAGCGGCCCGGATCACGGTTTCCACATACCGCGCGGGCTCCTGCGTCTCCCATCCCGAACGCTCGAGCAGCGTGGCCACGGCGGCGCCGATGCCGGGGTCACCCGGGGAGCGCGGGAACGGCCCGAACACCGCCTCGAAGGCGCCGAGCAGGGAGGCCAGCCGCTGCCGGCGCGGCAGGAACAGGTCGTGGCCGCGCGCGAAGGCCCGGTGCGCCGCCCACCAGCCGTGGTGCGGCACCAGCGCGCGGAACTCGGCGAGGTGGGCGACGACGCGCTCGATCAACTGCGCCCGGTCCGCGTCGAGCCCGTAGGCCGGCCCGTGCGGCAGGTGGAACTGCAGCGGCCGGCACTCGACCCGGCCGCCCCACTCGCGGCGGCGACCGCGGACCTTGCGGGGCTCGCCAAAAACCGCCGACCAGAGCCGGGGCCGCTCCGTGCCGACGAAGCGGTGATTCATGCCGGTGCTGGTCCGCACCACCGCCGCTACCTGCCCGGGGTTGAACCATGTGCCCGGGGCCGTGAGCCGCGCCGCGGTGACGACCTCGCCGTAGGCGGCAAGCGCGGCGGTGACCGCGGGATGCCGGAGGGACGTGACGTCGCCTGTATACGGATACGCCGCGAACACCCGCTCCCGGGTGATCCAGTCGTCGAGCTCCTGGTCGCGCACCGACAGACGCTCCAGGCTCGACCAGGCCTGGCCGTCGAGGCGCAGGAAGACCAGGCCGTGGCACGGCAGCCGGTCGCCCTCGAGCACCACGCCGTGCACGGGGATGAAGACGACGCCGCCGGGCGGCGCGGCCGCGGGTTCAGCGTCGGACAAGGTGTCGCCCCTCCAGCAGCGTGCGGCGCCGTTCCTCCCACTCCGAATCCGGCAGCGCGGCGGCCGCGGCGAGCCCGGTGCGGAAGCCGGTGGCGCCGCCATCGTCCTCCGGATGCCCGGCATACCAGCCGGCCAGCGCGTCGATCGCGAGCTGCGCGTGCAGGCGCAGCCAGGCGCGCAGTTCGTTTTCCCCGGTACAGTCGAGCGTGGCGGCGAGTGCCCGCAGCGCCTCGGCGGGATCGCCGCCGTGCAGGATGTCGCTGCGGACGCCGTAAAGGCGGCGGAAATGCGCGTGGTCGCGCGGGCGCTCCGCCGGCGTCTCCGCAAACCAGGCTGCACCGCGGCGCGCGAAGGTCTCGCCGAGCGGGCGATCCGCGTCGGGATTGACGAGGTTCTCCAGGGCGGCGACCAGCAGGACGACGATCTCGTGCAGGGGCGTGCCGGGACGGCCCATGGCGGTGACCACGTCGACACAACGCACCGCGGCCGCGCGCCGCGTGCCCCAGCCGGCGCGGAGCAGGAGCGCGTACCAGGCCGAGAACGCCTGCATCTGCGCCGCGGTCAGCGTGTCGGCCTCCCGGGCGTAGTCGGAAAGCAGCCATTCCCGCTGCGCCGGACCGAAGCGCCGTTCGACCACCCAGCATTCCGTCGGCCCGCCGCCGGGTGGTGATTGGTGCAGCCACACCACGATCCGGCCGAACTGCAGGCCGGCGTCGCCGCCGTGTTCGACCGGTTCGCGTTCGGGCGGCCCAAACCAGCCTTCCGCACGCACGGGCGCGGGGGGCAGCCCGCGCCAGGCCACGTACGCCGCGGATGAAGCCACCGGGGCGAGCGGGAGCGTGGGCAACGCGAGGATCGCGGCCGCCTGCACGCGCTCGATCAGGTCGGCGGCCGCCTGCTCCTGCTCCGCGGTGAGTTCACCCGGTTCCCCGCCTTCCGGCAGCGGCGCCCGGCAGAAGACGGGTGCGATCTGCTGGTAGCGCCGATCGCTGTAGACCTGGGCCGGGTCCTCGAGCGCGAGCCACTCCTCGAACCCCAGCGATTCCAGCCGCCCCGAGCCGGAGAGCACCTGCGCGGCACCCGGAGGCAGCCGCAGGAACGGAAGGTGCACGAGAAACTCGGGACTCATGACGCACAATGATCGGGCGAGCGGGCAGCGGGGCGGGGGAAGCTCGATCGCGCGTTGTCGCCGCGGCGGGATCAGGTCGTCCTGGCCGGGGCGTGGCCGGACTGGAGCGAGGCCACGACGGCATCGTAGAGATCCTGCGGGACGCTCGGGGCGTCGGCGTCGATCTCGTCCCAGCGTTTCCTCAGGTCGGAGATCCGCGACGGCTCGACGTTCCCGCCGGCGCCGGAGGTGGCGATCATCTCCTCGACCTCGCGCCGCAGCGGGCCGTAGCGCTGCGCGGCGGAGCGGTGCAGGGCCGCGGTCTCGCTGAATTTCAACGTGCCCTGGATGGCGGAGAGGATCGCCGCGACCAGGCTGAGCACGCCCGCGGAGATCTTCCACGCGGTGTCGAGGCTCGAACTGGCGTCGGCGAACAGGCTCGTGCCGACGATCGTCGACGCGATGACGGTGGCCGCGCCGAGCCAGCGGCCGTTGCGCTCGAACTTCACCGCCGCCTGCTGGTGCGCCTTGTGCGCGATGCGCAGGCCCTTGTGCCACTGTTCCAGGAGCTTGAGGTGATCCATCGCACGACCACGCGTAGGAGCGGCGCGGCGGCGTGGCAAACCGAAAGCCCGGCGCCGCGGCGCGCTGCGCCGCCGGCGCGGAGGCTACCGCACACGGTCGGTCACGGTGAGGGTGTTGAAGTCGAGCACGCGTTCGAGCCGTCCATGCGTGATCGTGAGCCGGCGGCCGCCGACCTCGGCATTGAGGTGCGGGCCCTCGAAGAGCTTCCACCGGCCGTAGTCGACGGTCGCACCGTTCACCGCCGGCGGCGCGCCGTAGGCCACTTCGACGCGGCGGCCGCGCAGGGTCGTGAACGCCACGCGCGGCGCCGGCGCCAGGGCGAACTCGAGCGGCAGGGCGCGGATCGCGGCCTGGAACGCGGCGAAGTCGCGGAACTCGTCCTGCGCGGCGGCCTGCACGATCGTGCCATTCTTCAGGTGCGGGCTCGTCAGGATCCGCCCGCCGAGGTCGAGCCGCTCCTTCGCCCAGCCGCTCGCGTAATGGAGGTACTTGATCCAATGATACGGTGCGAGCGGGCGGTAGGCGAGGAACGTCCGGCCGCCGCGGGCGAAGATCCAGCCGGAGGCGTCCTCGGTCACGTCGGCGAGGTCCTTCGAGAAGAAGCCGTTGATGTGCGGGAAGCGCGTGCCGGGCGGGATGTCGTAGAGAGCGATCACCGTGTCGAGGTCCTGGAACACCTGCTCGTACGGCGAGCTGCCCATGACCTTGTCGGGCGAATCGTACGAAGGCTTCCCTTCGCGGGTGACGCCCTTGATCATCGGCTCGGGATAGAACACGAACGAAGCCTGGATGATTTCCGGCGCCGAGTGCGGGTGCAGCGAGAAGAGGGTGTTGTGTTTGCCGCGCGGATCGGGCTCGGCCCACGTGATGTCCCAGACGTGCGTCTGCAGCGGATCGACCCGTCCGCCCTGCATCGAGCCCACGGCGTAGTCGCGCCGCAGGTAGTTGGTCTTGTAGACCGGCGGAGAGAGTTCGTCGCTGTAGCGCCAGAAGCGCCGCACGCGCGCGCGGTCGCGCTGCAGGATGTCCGCCCGGCGGTCGGTCGCGATGCGGTAGATGACCTCGGGCACCGCGTAGTTCTTCGCCACCGGGGCGAAATAGAGCCCCCAGCCGCTGTAGCCCGCGGTGGGCGGCGTGTGGCCGAAGAGCAGCCAGGAGAAGTAGGAGGCCATCGCGTTCCAGCGTTCGACCACCGAGCCCTCGTCGGTGCGGGCGTTGGGCCCGCGCAGTACGCCCTGCAGGGTGTTCGCCGCCAACTCGGCGAAGAGCCAGTCGAGCATCAGGTGGCCACGCTGCCGCATCGCGGGGTCGCGGGCCCAGCTCGCGAGGAAGAGGAGCGGGATCGCGTACTCGCCGATGTAGTGCGTGGTGTTGAACTCGCCCTGGCCGATGCTCGTGGTGAGGTCGATCCAGTGCACGAGGTAGTCGCGGGCCTCGGCGAGGTTCTCCGCCGACGAGCGGCCGTTGAACCACGCCTCCGGGGGATCGTCCGGGTACAGCTCCGCCATGAGGTAGAGCGACAGGTAGTACATCGCGAAATGGTTCTCGGTGTCGCCCCGGAGCTGGCGGGTCGTCCGCCAGGCATCCCGGATCGCCGCGCGCGCCGCGGGCTCGAGCGTGTCGCGGCCGAGGTACGCGATGCAGACTGCGGGAAACATCCAGAACGGGCCGCTGCCCGGCTCGCGCATCAGCTCGATGACGCGCCGCGAGCATCCGGGCAGGTCCTGCCGGCGCACGAGGCGCGCCGCGATCATCGCCAGGTCGAGCCGGGCGGGATCGTCGGTCTTCGCGGAGCCGCCGCCGGCGGCCCAGTCGAGCACCTCGTCGATGCGGCGGAAATAGGCCGCGCGGCGCTCGTGGGCGTCGTCGACCGGCCCCGGCGGGGGCGGAGGGCCGGCATGCGAGGGCTGCGCGGACACCGGCGGAGCCGCCAGGACGGCGAGGGCGAGGCAGAGCGAAAGCGTGCGGAGCATGGGAGGCGGGGCGGGTTCAGGGCCCGCGGCGGGGCACGAGGACGAACTTGTTCACCTGGGCGCCGGCGAGCGTATCCGGCTGCCAGGTGCGGCCGAAGTCGGCGGAGACGAACAGCGTCTCGCCGTGCACGCTGGCGTAGAGCCGGCCGGCGGGATCGACGCCGACGCGCCACACCGTCGGCGGCGCGGGCAGGCCGGCGTTGCGCGCGACCCAGGTCCGGCCGCCGTCCTCGCTGGTGAAGACCCCGACGCTCCAGCCGCCGAGCGCGATCCGCTCCGGCTGCGTGAGGTCGAAGGTGACGTTGTAGAGCGGGTGCGCGGCGGGGGCGGCGGCCGCCGCCGCCCAGGTCAGCCCCGCGTCGTGCGACTGCACCAGCCCGGCCCGGTGCGTGGCCGCGAGCCAGTGCCGCGGGTCGTGCGGCGACTGCTGGACATCGTACACCGTGTCGCGGGCCGCGAACACCCGTCGCCAGCGCCGCGCGCCGTCCTCCGTGAGAAAGATGCCCGCCTCGCAGCCGGCGAGGACCCGGCCCGCGCGCGTGCGGTCGACCTGGAGCACCTGCGTGTACTTGCCGCGCAGCGGCAGGCCGGCTTCGCGGCGCACGATCGTCTGTCCCCGGTCGGTCGAGACGGCGATGCCGTCGGGCAGCGCGAGGTAGACGTGGTCGGGAGCATTGGGATCGACCACGACGTCCCGCGCCTCGGTCATGTCCCAGTC
Organism: uncultured Opitutia bacterium; assembly: GCA_937952235.1. Taxonomy (GTDB): domain Bacteria; phylum Verrucomicrobiota; class Verrucomicrobiia; order Opitutales; family Opitutaceae; genus ER46. The sequence continues at coordinate 5,689 of CALFZM010000210.1, forward strand.
GTTGGCGATCCGCCAGTGCCGCCCGCCGTCGAGGCTGCGCCACAGGCCGTTGAGCGCGGACGTGTAAACCACGCGGGGGTCGCGCGGATCGAACGCCACCGCCGTGATCGTGGGGTCGCTGTACCCGCGGTGGGCCCAGGTGCCGTCGTCGAGGCGCTGATACACGCCGTTGGCCGTCGCGACGCGGTTGCCGATGGTGTAGTTGCGGTTGACGATCGCACAGGCGTAGAAGTCCCACGCGGGCTGGGCGGCCGCCGCGGCGGCGGCGAACACGACCGCGAGCGCGAGTGCGGGCACGAAGGGGTGGCGGGACATGCGGTCCGGACGCTAGGGCGGCGCGCGGGCGGACGTCGAGCGGCGATGGCCGGGGGACCGCCGCGGCGGGTGATTTCGTTTCGACGCGACTGCGGCGTTCTGGGAGAACGCCGGCCCCGCGCATGAACGTCTACTCCAAGTTTGAAACCGAGTTGTCGGTCCGACCCGACGACATCGACCTCTACCAGCACGTGCATTCGACGCGTTACCTGGACTACGTGCTCGCGGCGCGCTTCGAGCAGATGGACCGCCACTATGGGATGTCGATGCAGGCGTTCGCGGAACGGGGGCTCGGGTGGTGGATGACGACCGCGCACATCCAGTACCGGCGGCCGCTGGGATGGGGCGACCGGATGATCGTGCGCTGCTGGATCGAGCATTTCACGGAGACCGGCTGCCGCGTGGCGTTCGAGATCGACAGGCAGCCCGGCGGCAAGCGCGTGTGCGACGGCTATACCGACTACGTGCTCGTGACCCTCGCGAGCGGCCGGGCCACGCCGTTGCCCGAGGACGTGAAGGCGAAATACTCGATCTGAGCCAATGATGCCGTTGCGGTGGAGCCGCCTGTCCCCAGGCGGCTGACGTGCGATGGATCGGTCCGCAGCAGCTTGAGGACAAGCTGCTCCACCTTTCAGTCCGGCCGTTCTCACGGCTGATTTGAAGACCGACTGCGTGAGTCCGGCTGAGTTTCAGAGATGGCGTCAGGGAGTTCGCCGTTGCATCGGGGGGGCTGCCGTCCGCCGGCTCACGCGCCGGGCTCGCCCCTTCAACCCGTGAAATCCGCGGCCCGGCACGACCGCCCGGCGGTTTTTCCCTTTGCTCCGGCCCGGCCGATGAACTGGAGTGCGCGCCGTGACCTTGCCCTGGTTACGCTGGCCCGCTGCGTTCGTGCTCCTTGCCGGAGCGATGCAGGGTGCGTCGCTCGACGCGCGGGTCGAGACGCTGTTCCGGCCAGGGCAGGCCGCGCAGGCGGCGCTTTCGCCCGACGGCCGGCACCTCGCGTACACGTCGCCCACCCGCCGCGGCCTGTCGATCGTGGTGGTGGCGGTGGAACCGCCGGGGCCGCGCCGGACGTTTCCCGCCGACCCGAATCGCGAGGCGGATTTCGCCGCCGGCCAGGCTCCCGTTGGCTTGCGCTTCCTGCGCTGGGCCACGCCGGGGCGGCTCGTCTTTGCGCCAGAGGCCCGGGTGCTGCCGCTGCCGGCGGTCGCGGGTCCGGACGGCCGACTCCGACCGAATCCCGACGGGCCGCGGATCGTCGCGCCGATCCTCGCGGCCGATGCGGACGGCCAGCGCCGCGGCATTCTCGTCGACGCGAAGCAGTTCATGACGACGTCAGCGGAGGCGAAGTCGCTCGCGGACCTGTTGCGCACACCTCAGGAGCTGACCGCCACGAGCACGGAGCCCGTGCACTGGCGCATGCCGCATCTCGACGTGCTGGGGTTTCTTCCGGGACAGCGCGATCAGCTCGTGGTGGGGACCCACGGCGGCTTTGGCGCCCCGGGCCGGCACCTCGTGGATGTGCAGACCGGCGAGGTGCGCGGCTATGGCGGGGACGACACCGCGCCGCCGGGAGAGCGCGCGATCTACGACTGGAATCGACTCAAGGTCGTGGGTGAGCGCACCGGATCCGGGACCGCGCCGATCCGGTGGCGCGATGACGAGCTCACCTTCGTCCAGCGCGAGCTGGAGCGAAAGTTCCCGCGGCGGACGGTCGAGCTGCTCGACTGGAGCGAGACGCGGCACCGCGTGCTCGTGCGCGTGACGGGCGGCAACGATCCGGGCCGCGTGTTCGTGTGGCAGCGGCCGGAGGATCTCGTGGTGGAGGTGCTGCGGGTCGCCCCCTGGCTTACGCCGGCGCGGCTGCACGAGACGCGGCCGTTGGCCTGGACGGCGCCCGGCGGACTCCGCAGCGAAGGCTTCGTAACCTGGCCCCGGTCGGCGCGCGCCCCGTCGCTGCCGCTCCTGCTGCGGTGGGAGGACGCGCCGGGCGCGGGCGGCCTCCCGGGCTTCGACGCCGAGGCGCAGGTGTTCGCGGATCTCGGTTTCGTCGTCCTGCGGCTGGGCCGCGGAAGCGCGGAGGTCGCGGCGCTGGCGGGATCGGATATCCGCCGTCTCGTCGCGAGCGTGACCGGGCCCGATCCGGCGCGGACCGTCGACGCCCGGCGGGTGGTCGCGTGGGGTCGCGGCGAAGGCGCGGTTCACGCCCTGCAGGCTGCGCGCCGGGCGCCGGGAGAATTTCGGGCCGTGGTGGTGGTGGAGCCGCGGGGGGCATGGCTGGACGGCGCCGGCGGACCGCCGCCGCCGCTCCTGCTGCTCGCCTCCGGGAGCCCGGCGGTTCGTGCGCCTGCCGGGTGGACCGTCGAGCGCGACGAACTGCCCGCGGGTTTCGCCGCGGACGACCCGGCCTCCCGCGCGACGGTCTACCGGCGGATCGAGACCTTCCTGGCGCAACATGTCCCGGCCGTGCCCGCGGAGGAGGCGGCGCGATGAGCACCGGCGGCTGGCGGGCCGGGCTGATGTGGCTGGGCGGACTCGCGCCTCTGTCGGCGCAGGTGCCGGAGCGGCCGGCCGGAGCGGCCGTCGAACTGCCGCCGATGCTGGTCGAGGAATCCGTTTCGACGGCGCCCTGGTACTACGTGAAGGCGGGCGGCACCGAATTCCTCTCGCGGTGCTCGACCTCGACCACGCGCAGCTTCGTGGAGGCCTGGCTGCGCCAGATGGAATTGGTGCGCGTGCTCGTGCCCGAGGAATTCCTGGCCCGGCTCGAGGTGCCCACGATCTTCGTCCTGTACGCGCAGGACCTCGATCAGACCGTGAGCGCCGAGATCCAGCGCGAACTCAACGCCGCCGACGAGCGGCGCGCCGGCGCGGGCGGGCCGCGCAGCGGCGGGGCCAACATTGCGCCCAGCATGCGGCTCGCGGACCGGGACATGCACGCCTCGATCGCGTACATTGACGAGTCGCTGTTCGACGCCGAGACGCTGAGCGTCTCGCCCGGCCACGTCTATTACCTGCTCCGCGCGCGGGTGCCGGAGCTGCCGCCGTGGCTGGTCGAGGGAATCGAGCGGCTGCATCGCGGGGCCGATTTCGTGGCGGAGCCGATCACGCTGAATCCGATGGTCTGGATCAACCGCACGGAAAGCAGCGCCCTCGCGCGCGACCCCTCGCATCCCCGGCCGTTGCTGCCGGCCGGTGAGCTCTTTGCCCCGGACGGCGCGCGCGCGGCCGAGAGCCGGCTGATCGCGCGCGTGCAGGCGCGCAGCGCCACGCAGGAGCTGTTCGTCCGCTGGGCGCTCGTATCCGGCGGGCCGGTGCGCGACGCGTTCTGGCGATTTGTCGCCCGCGCCGCGACGGGACCGGTGGTCGAGGAGGATTTTGAGGCGTGCTTCGGCTTCGGCTATGCGGACCTGCGCGATCGGCTCAGCGACTATCTTCCGAGGGCCGTTTCGGAGTGGCACCGGCTGCGGCCGCCGCGCCGCCCGGAGACCCCGGCGTACGACCTCGACCGGGCGACGTCCGGCCAGGTGGCGCGCGTGCGGGGCGAGTGGGAGCGACTTGCCATCGGGCACGTGCAGCGGCGGCTGCCGGCCGTGCGGGAGCCCTACGTGGCGCAGGCGCGGCGGACGCTGCACCGTGCCTACGATGCGGGGGACCGCGATCCTGCGCTGCTGGCGACGATGGGCCTCTGCGAGATCGACGCCGGCGATCCGGAGGCGGCCCGCCGTTACCTCGAACCGGCGGTGAACCAAGGCGTGGTGCGCCCGCGCGCCTACCTCGAGCTCGCCCTCCTCCGTTATGCCGACCTCCTCCGCGATGCCCCGCCGGACCGGCGCTTCCCTTACTCGCAGCTCGCGCCGATCGTGGAGCCGCTGCGGCGGTCAGCCTCGCAGTCTCCACCCCTGCATGAAGCCGTCGCACTGCTCGCCGAAGCCTGGGCGCGCTGCGAGCAGGCGCCCAACGCCGCGGAGTGGGCCGTGCTGGAGGAGGGCGCGCGGCTGTTCGCCCGCAATGCCGCCGTGACCAGCAGCGTGGCCCTCGCGCTCGCCCGCCACGGCCGCGCCGGCGAGGCGGCCGGCTGGCTCGACGTCAGCGCCGCCTACGCGGCGGACGACGCGCTGCGGGAAGCGATCGCCAAGGTGCGCGCGGAGCTGGCGGGCGCGGGGCGTTAGAGCGGCCGCTTGGTCAGCAGGGCCGCCGATTCCTCGGCGGGCACGGCTCCGTCAGCGCCGCGGCTGCGACGGAGCGCAGCCCTTCGAAGGGCGGTCGAGGCCAGGCGACGGTGCCGACGCGGACGACGCGTGTGCCGAGGGGCTCGTGCGCGGCGTCACGGCGGACCGTCCTCGTCCAACGCCTTCAACGCGGCGGCCGGCGGCTCGACCTGGGTCGATCCGAGTCCGCTGAAGCGCGTGCTCCACTGCAGCATCGTCCAGGCGGTCTTGCCGGTGCGGCTCTGGGGAAACCCGATGGCGAGCACGACATGATACTCCGTCAGGCCCGCGGCGGTCGGACGAAAGATCACGGTGCCGTGCACCTCGGGGGCGCGCTTCGCCTGTGCGTCGCCCCAGAGCCGCTCGATGGCGCGATCGGAGAGCGCGCCGAGCACCAGGCCACCCTGCTCCCGCCAGGCCTTCACTTCCTCGATCAGGTCGAGCAGATCCTCGGCGGCGGTTTTCCGTGCCGTCACCTGGAGCGCCGCGGCGAGGAGGCGCGAAAGCCGCACCGGCCGGCCGCCGGCCTGGATCGTGCGGTCCTGGTTGGGCACCTGGCGCATCGCGGTCCGGCGCAGCCAGCCGACCGGCGTCTGGCCAACGACGTCGCCGGCGCGAAAGACCGCGACGATCTCGACCGGAATGTCAGGCGAGGGCAGGACCGTGATCTGCGTGCTGCCCTCCGGATCGGTGCGGCCCCGGACCTCGATGGTGGCGTTGGGATTGGGCCTGAAGTCGCGGCTCTCGCTGGTGAACCGCTGGCGGGCGGTCGTTTCCCAGGCATGGCTGGTGCGGGCGAGCGCCGTCGCCGCCGCGCGCACCTCCGCCTCGGGCTCGGCCCGGGCGATCGCGCCGGCGGCGAAAAGGACGGTGAACCGAAGGAGCCGCGGGCAGGTCATGCCCGGTGGATGTGCCCGCGCCGCCCGCGAGCGGCAAGGCCGCAGGCGTCCGGGGCGACCCGACGCGGGATCGGCAGGATTGCGGAAGGCCTCGACCGGGTGTGGCCTTGCCGCGCACGCCTGGCCGGCTACGGTCCGGCCCCATGCGCACCCCCCTCGGCCGCGTCGTGTTTCCCTGCTGGTCGCTGGCGCTGGCCGCGATGCCCGCACCCGGTCGCCTGCCCGCCGCGGAATCCGCCCTCCCGCCCGCGCGGGAGTTCGCCCGGATCAGCGAGGTCCAGGGCGTCGCGTTGTCGCCCGACGGCCGCACGCTCGCGTATCCGGTCGGTGAGGACCGTGCCTGGACGCTGAGTCTGCGGGACTGGGAAACGGGCAAGGTGACGAACGTGAACTCCGGCGCCGGTCCCGGCCTGCCGCTCTGGCTGAGCACGGAACGCGTGCTGCACGGCCGCGGCGCGAGCGTCGACCGCAACGGCCGGAACGTCGCCCTCAACGGGCCGGCTCCCGCGCGCGTGGTGTTTCACCGGTTCGATGCCGGCCGGGCGGACGAGGTGCTCGCGCTGGCGTTCGAGATGCCGGTGCCGGGGGCCTATCGCGAGCATGTCCTGCCTCGTTACAGCCACGTCGACCGCGTGAACACCCGGGTGGGACGGTCGATCCGCGAGGTGGAGAAC
>CALFZM010000211.1 GCA_937952235.1 uncultured Opitutia bacterium
AGCGTATTTTTGCCCACGGAATACACGGAAGGCACGGATCAAAGGCAGGCATCCGTGTCTTCCGTGTGTTCCGTGGGCAACACCCGGTGCACGAGGCGATCGGTAGTGAATCTTCCGCGCCGTTTCACGGTGCCCGCGGCACGGTCCGCTCGATCAGCTCACGCCACTCCGTCGCCGATCCGCCGACCGCGCCGCGGAGTTCGTCGGCGGTGAGCCGGTAGATGCGGATCGAGTGGCCGACGACGCCGTCCGGTGTCCGCACACGCAGGTAATGGCAGAGCCGGGCGAACCGCAGCAGCTCGTAGCGTTTCCAGGTGGTGGTCCAGTTCCCGGCGGGCGCAGCCTGCAACAGCTCCGCGCGCCGCGCGGGGTCGCGCTGGTACGCGAGCAGCGTGGGCTCGATCGCCCGCAACTGCTGGAATTCCCGCTCGAGCTCGAGCGTCCAGTCCCCGCGGATGCTGCTGTACACGTGCTGGAGCATCGTCGCGCCGATGGCGTAGACTCCCGGTTGCAGCGCGTGCCAGCGCCGCGCCGGCCCCACCTCGGGCAGCGTGGGCAGCATCGTCGCGCGGATGCCCTCGTACGCGGGATCCCCGGTGCCGAAGTAGGAGAGGAACACCGGCTCGCCGCGCGCATGCGCCTCCAGCCAGCGCTTGAGCCCGGGCAGATCCTGGCCCCAGTCGAGCGAGCTGTCGACGAGGTGACGCCAGCCGTGCGCCGATCCGCCCACGACCTGGTTGAAATAGGCGAGGTAGTGCGGCCGCGCGCGCAGCGATTCCACCGCATGCCAGCCGGTGAGCAGCAGCACGGCCGCCAGCGCCAGCGGCCGACGCAGCTCGAGCCGCGGCCCCAGCCAGCCCGCGGCGATGAAGAGAACCGGGTACGTCGGCAGGATGTGCCGGTGGCCGATGTTGAGGTTGCTGGTGAGCGACGTGGCCCAGTACACCGCGAACAACGCCGCGAGGGGCAGCAGCGGCAGCAGACGGCGCCCGAGCCCGGCAAATCCCGCCGCGGCCCGTAGCCGGAGCCCGGATACGAGCGCCGCCGCGGCGCCGCCCCCGAGCAGCAGCAGGAAAGGCACGGTGGATTTCACCGCGAAGGCGAACGGGAAGAACGCCGCCCAGCCGGTCACGCTGTACTCGCCGCTCAGGAACGCGCCGCGCGCCCGCGAGAACTGCAGCACGAAGGACAGGCCGTAGAGCCACGCCTCCGGGAGGATCTGGCCCTCCTTCAGCAGCCAGATCACGCGCGCCGGCAGGCCGATGCCGTGCAGCATCCAGCCCCAGCCGTGGTTGAAAGTCGCCCCCGCCGCCAGCTCCGGCGCGAAGGCGCCATAGCGAAAACCGTAGAATGCCCAGATGACCGCCCAGGCCGCCACGGCATGCAGCGCCGTCGACCGCAGCAGCCGCCCCAGCGGCGCCTTCCATCCGCTCCGTGCGGCTCCGGCCGCCGCCCAGCCGAGCCCCGTGATAGCCAGGATCGGCACCAGCAGGACCGCGGAGAACTTGGCGACGAACGCCACGCCCAGCGTGAGTGCGCTCACCGTCGCCCAGAGCGGGCCGGGCGACTGCAGGTGCCGCCACCAGGCGCCGGTCGACGCGAGAAAGAAGAACGTCATCACGACGTCCGAGGTCGCGAGCGCCCCGTGCGCGAGGAACGCCGGGCAGAACACGTACAGCGCCAGCGAGAGGAAACCGCCGCGCCAGCCGAACAGCGCGCGCGACCACAGGAACACGAGCAGCGCCGTCGCGCCGCTCACCAGCGCGATCATGCCCCGCCCGAGGAACAGCCACTGGTCCGCCAGGATGCCCTGTCCGTAGATCGTGGCGTGGCCGTACTGCCACACGTCGGCCGTGCGCCAGGTCTCCAGCTCCGCGGGCGGCAGCGGCACGCCGGCGAGAGTCATCGGCCAGCCGGCCAGGCGCTGGGGCAGGTTGCCGTTCTCCGGCTGGAGCCGGTAGTCGCCCCGGGTGTTGTAGGCATGGCCGGCGACGAGGTGCGCGATCTCGTCGGAGGTCATGCTCTTCTCCGTCGTCGCCGTCAGCGCGAGGACGGCGTGAAGCAGCGCGCCGAGCGCGGCGAGGGTGAGCAGGAAGGCGGGCGAGGGCCGTTTCATCGCGGAGGCGGCGTCGCGATCGCACCGCGCAGCGTCCAGTTGCCGACGTTCAGCTCACCAGCCTCCGCCGGCAGCATGCGGCGCGCGATGCCCCAGTCGGACCAGTCGCGCCGGAACGCCATCAGGCGCATGCCCGCCGGCAGCTCGCTGGCGGCGTGCGCGGGCGAGGGCGTTTTCCCCGCCTTGAGCCGGACGTAGAGCCCGTCCTCGTCGTGGTAGTACCGCCGGTCGCTGTAGAGCGTCACGAGCGGGTGCACGGGAAACCACACCGCGCCGCGGTGCTGCTGGGCCAGCAGCGCAGCCAGGCGGTAGTCGGCGACCTGCGGTCGGAGCGCGAGGTGCGGTTCCTGCCCGAGCCGGCCGCCCGCGAGCAACGCGGCGCCGAGCGCGGCGGCCAGCGGCAGGAGCGCGCGCCGCCGGGTGGCCGGCGCCGTGGCGAGGAGCGTCGTCAGCACCGGCGGCAGCCAGAGCACGAAGCTGTGGATGGAGTTCGTCCAGCCGCCCAGCTTGAGCAGGCCGGCGAGACCGAGCGGCAGCGTGCACAGCCAGGTGACGGCGGGCAGCAGCAGCGCGGGGTCCGCGAAACGCCTTCGCCAGGCCAGCATCGCCACCATCGGCACACCGAGGTGCAGCGCGAGCGCCGGCGCCACCTGGGCGAGGCGCTGGCCCAGGTCCGGCGCCCAGCCGAAGCTGCCCGGGATCTGCACGAGGGTGAACCAGAGTCCGTTCCAGCCGAAGAGCGCCACGGCGCCGCCGCCGATCGCCGCGCCGGTCACGAGGCAGCGTCCGGCGTGCCGCCACGCCGCCGAGCGGCCCGCGACGAGCCCCAGCCACACCACCTGCGCCAGCGGGATGCCGAGCGCGATCTGCTTGCAGGCGACCGTGGCGGTGCCGAGCGCCGCCGCGGTCCAGAGCGCCGCGGCCGACCGCGAGCGCACGAGGAGCAGGTTGGCCACCAGCGCGGCGGCGAGGGCGAGGTTGTCGGAAAAGAGCACCGAGTAATGCAGCTCGGGCCAGAGCGCGAACGCCAGCAGCAGCGCCGCTGCGCGGCCGGGCCGGGCGTCGGGTCCCGCCGACGCCACCGGCCAGAGCGCGCACACGAGCGCGAGGGGCACGAGTGTCAGCGCCGCGTTGAGCCACGCCGCGATCTGCAGCGCACCGGCCGCGCTGTCCGCCCAGCTCGCCGGCCACAGGTACAGCACCGGCAGCGGGCCGTACATCCACGTGTTGATCGTGCCGGCTTCGGCCGTCGGGTAGACCGGCCAGCCCTGCGCGAGCGCGATCGTGGGCGCGAGCCGCATGTCGTTCCACGGGATCGAGGGGAAGCGGCAGATCCGCGTCCAGAGCCACAGGGCCAGCAGCGCCGCCGCGGCCAGCAGCAGCGCGCGCAGCCACGATCGGAGTTTCGCCGGGGCCGGGACGGCGGAAGCCGCGACCGACGGAGCCGGTGTCGTCGCCGGTTTCACCGCCGCCAACCCGCGGCCGGAGTGAGGAGGGCACACATGGGAGCTGGAGTGTTTTTCCGTGCCGGGGGCTGTCGAGTGCAAAGTCCGCCGAGGCCCCGGGTGGAAAACGGTTTACGGGGTTTTGAACTTGGAGACTTCCCGCGGGTGAAACAGCGTCGGCCCTTTCCCGCATGGACGCCGCCGAATATGCCAACATTGCCGCCCTCGAGGCCAGGCATTGGTACTATGCCGGCAAGCGCCAGTTCGCGCGGGAATGGATCCAGCGCGTGCGCCCGCCGCAGCGCGACGACCTGCTGCTCGACTGCGGCGCCGGCACCGGCCGGTTCGCGGAGGAGATGGCGCAACTGTGCCGCGTGCTCGTGCTCGACGATCACGAGGAGGCCCTGAAGCTGCTGCGCGCGCGCTTCCGGCCCGAGCAGATCCTCAGCCTCGCGGGTGATCGCGTGCCGCTGCCGGATGCCTCGCTGGAGTACGTCACCGCCCTCGACGTGCTCGAACACGTGCCCGACGACCGCGCCGTGACCGACGGCTTCCACCGCCTGCTCAAGCCCGGCGGCATCGCGGTCGTGACGGTGCCCGCGAGCATGGCGCTGTGGAGCGACTGGGACGTCGCCCTGCATCACTTCCGGCGATACGATCGAAAGCAGCTGCGGGCGCTGTTTCCGGCCGGGAAGTGGGACGTGCTTCACGTCAACTACACCAACGTGCTCGTCTATCCCGCGGTCTGGGCCGTGCGCAAGTGGCGCGCGTTCCGCCAGGACGACCGCCGGCCCGCCGGCGGCGCCGCGCGCTCCGAGGACCGGATTCCCCCGCCTGCGGTCAACGCGCTCCTGCGCGCGCAGTTCACGCGGCTGGCGCACTGGCGCGTGCCGTTCCCCTTCGGCGTCAGCCTGCTGCTCGTGGCCCGCCGCCGCGCCTGACCCGCCCGGCCGGCCGCCGCCGGCCTCGCCCTCCTCGGAAGGCTGCGCCCCGTCGCCGCCGCCGCGCCAGCGAAAGGTCAATGCCCGGCTTCCCGCCTCACTCCCGCAGCCGCGCGAGCCCGACCTCGCGGCCGTCCGCGGCGCGCAGCACCACGGTGGCGCCGCCGGCCGGGACCGGCTGCCCGGTGCGATCGTGGTAGATCGAGAGCATCGCGGGTCCCGTCACGGCGAGCGGCCAGGCCTGCGCGCGGGCCGGTGCGGTCGGTTCGCCGCGGGCGTTGACGGGCGTGACCTCGGCACGGGCGTTGCCCTCGCGCAGGACGAGCGGCCCCCGGGGCGTGCGCACCTCGATCGCCGCGACCGCGGTGCCGGGAGGAAGGAAGGTCGTGAGCCGCAGCAGCGAGTCCTCGCCCGGGCCGTCCGCGCCCGGCTGGCGCGTGAGCACGTCGCCGAGCAGGAAGGGTTGGATTTTCCGGCCGCGGCGCACGCAGAACTCCACGCGGTCGAGCGCGAACGCCGGCTCGAACGCACGCACGAGGTAGTCGTGCAGCGGGCCCTTCGGCGCGAGCTTCCGCTCGGCGAGGAAGTCGACGTGGCCCCGGTCCACGATCACCACGGCGCCGGGTTGCGCTTCGAGCGCGGCGATGATCGCCTGCTGGCGGCGCTCGTCGAGGAGCGAGAACCAGTGCGTGACGTTGGCCCGCGTGGGCGTCGGGCGATCGGTCCAGAGGTTGTAGCTGAACATGCCCGGCAGCGAGAACAGGACGTCCGCATGCAGCGCCGCGTTCAGCGAGAGCACCCGTGCGCGCGCCGCGGCATGATCGGGCAGCCGGATGAGTTCCGCGCCCGGCAGGCCGAGATTCTCGCCTTCCGCGTAGCGCGCCGCGACGCCCGCGAAGCGCCAGGCGGTCAGCGCGAAAAACGCCGCGACCACGCCCGTGGCCGCGCGCGCCGCCCCACGGCGCGCACTCCAGGCGGGCAGGCGGTGGCGGGCCAGCCAGGCGGACGCCTCCCACGCGCCGAGTGCGGCCAGCGGCAGCGCGAGCACCGAGCCCCAGGCGATCTGGCTGCCGGGGACGGGGAAGACGTGCAGGCACTGGCCCAGCAGCAGCAGGGTCACCCACGCGCGCCCGGCCGCGGCGCCGGAGGTCTCGTCCGAGAGCCGCCAGGCGAACAGCCACAGGCACGGCAGCGCCCAGCCGAACGCGAGGTAGTCGGGTCGCACGAGCGGGAAGCGCGCGAGGTTCACGGCCAGCGCGAGGGCAACGAGCAGCCGGAGCACTGCGACCGCGGCGTCGACCGCCATGCCATGGCGCCGGCGCAGGAGCAGCGCGGCTCCCACCGCGACCAGCGAGAGTGTCGCCACCATCCGGATACCCGGCGGCCAGAGGAAACGCAGGCTGAAGCTGACGGGATGGCGCAGCGGCTCGAGCAGCAGGCCGTTGAGCAGGTCGGCGGGCGACGTGCCGCGCAGCAGCACGCCGGCGAGCACGACCGCGGCCGTGGCCGCCGCGGCGAGCACCCCGCGGCCGAGCGTGCCCCAGCCCGCGCGACCGGTGGCGCCGGCGGCCGTGGCCGCCATCACCGCGACGGCCGACACCGCGAAGACCAGGGCATAGGTCTGCACCCAGGGCGTCCCGAGCAGGGGACGCATCAGCGCATACGGCAGCACGGCGCCCCAGACCGCCGTGAGCGGCAGCGCCCAGCGGCGGATGCCGGGTTGCTCGCAATGGAGCACCCACCAGGCGCAGGCCGAGAAGGCGGCGAACACCCCGATGTTGATTTTCGTGAGCAGCAGCGCGGCCACGCCCGCACCGACGGCCACGCCCCAGCGGCCGGTGGCGCCGCGGTCGAGCCAGCGGTAGCCGGCGGCGGCGAGCCACGCGACCAGGGCGACGATCAGGCCGCCGGGATGCGACGGCTCGTTGGCCATCACCCAGAGATAAGCGAAGACTCCCGCCAGCACCCAGAGCCGGGGCAGCAGCGCCTGGCGCGTGGCGTGCGCCACCAGCCCCGCGCCGGCGATCGCGCTGCCCGCCCAGAACGCCAGCGTCAGCAGCCGGCCGGCCGTGTGCGTGAGCGGGAAACCGAGCGCGTGCAGCGCCGCGTGCAACACGAAGGGGAACGGCCCGTACTGCGTGTACACGTCGCGGTAGAGGCCGCCGTGCTCGGCGAAATTGCGCAGCGAGAGCAGCACATAGCCCTCGTCGTCGTAGAACATGAACGCGCTGAACATCACCAGCGCGGCCGCGACCACGAACGCGGCCGTCGTCAGCCCCACCGCGAGCGTCCGCGGCCAGCCGGCTGGCGGGGCGGCCGGGGTGGCGGATTCATGCGGCGGGACGGCGGGTGGCGCGGGCCGGAGCGACGGGCGAACGGCCGCGCCGGCGAGGCGGCGTCAGGAACGGCGGTCCCGGGCGGCGGCCGGAGCGCGCCGGCGCGACTTGGATTTCACGACGTAGTTCGGCCGCTGCTTCACTTCGTCGTAGACCCGGCCGAGGTACTCGCCGAGCACGCCGATGCCGATGAGCTGCACGCCGCCGAGGAAGAGCACGACCGTCACGAGGGTGGTGTAGCCGGTGGGCGCATGTTCGACGCCGATGATGCGGCGCACCGCGTAAAACACGGCCGCGGCGAAGCCCACCAGCGCGATGCAGATGCCCGCGTACGTCAGCGCCCGCAGCGGCAGGTGGGAGAAGCTGAAGAGTCCGTCGAGCGCGTAGCGCACCAGCCGGCGGAACGTCTGCTGGGGCTGCCCCGCGGCGCGCTCCTGCCGGTCGTACGGCACGTCCGCCGTCGCGAACCCGATCCACGTGCGCAGCCCGGGAAAGAAGCGGTGCCGCTCGGGCAGGGCGTTGAAGGTCTCGAGCGCCTCGCGGCCGAGCAGCCCGAAGGTGCCGGTGTTGGGCTCGATCGGATAATCGGACAACCGGCCGAAGATCCGGTGGAAGGTGTCGAAACCGAACCGGCGCAGGCCGGTCTCCCGGCGCGAACGCCGCACGGCCCGCACGACGTCGGCGCCCTCGAGCCACGCGGTGACCAGCGCGGGAATCACCTCGGGCGGGTCCTGCAGGTCGGCGTCCATCGTCACGACGGCATCCGCGTCCGCCGCGTGCGCGAGCCCCGCGGTGAGCGCGCTCTGGAAGCCGAAGTTGCGCGAAAGCTCGACGAGTTCGAACCGCTCGTCCCGCTCGGTCTGCTGGCGGATCAGCTCAACCGTGCGGTCGCGGCTGCCGTCGTCCACCAGCACCGCCCGCCAGGCCACGTCGGGATTGGCGTCGAAGAGCGCGGCGAGCCGGGCAAAGAGTTCCGGCAGCACCGCCTGCTCGTTGAACACGGGCGTGACGACGGTGACCAGGGGCTGAGGCACGGTGGAAATTGAGAGCGGCGGCGTCATGGTCAGGCAACGACGTTCTCGGCGCTCAGCGCGGCGACGGCACGGCCGCCGCGGCCGGGCCGCGGTGATAAAGGGTCCAGTAGGCGTGGCGGGTGGACTGGTTCAACTCCTTCAACAACGGCATCGCGAACGGGAACTGCACTGCTTCCGGATAGACCGCGCCCGCCAGGGGTTGCGGCAGGTGGCGGCGGAACTCCGGCTCCCGGATGCCGTAGCCCGCGATCGACCGGGTCAGGACTCCGTCCTCGCTGTGCGAGAGCCGGCCGTCGGCGTAGAAGCCCAGCACCGGGTGTTGCGGAAACCACAGGGCCTGCGGGTGGGCCGCGATCAGCCGCCGGGCGGAGTCGAGGTGCGCGGTGAAGGGGCCGGAGGCGGGAGACCGCAGTTCGGGGAAACGCAGTCCCAGGGCGAGCGCCGCGACGGCCAGGACGCGGCCGCCGCCGGCCGCCGTGAGCAGCCTTTCCCGTGCGAACCAGGCGAGCAACAGCGCGGGCAGGAGGTAATCCACGGAGTGCAGCAGGTTCAGGTCGCCGCCGATCTTGAAGTAGCCCGCCAGACCGACCGGCAGCATCGCCGCCGCGACCAGCGTGGCGAGTTGCAGCAGCCGGCCGCTCTCGGTCGCGCGGGAAGGCCAGCGGCCGGTGCGCCACAGCGCGAACAGCACCGCGATGGGTCCGGCGACCTGCAGCCCGGCCGCCCAGGGGCGCATGGTGAAGCGGGGCCAGAACTCCGCCCAGGGCAGCCGGCCCGGGATCGCGACGAGGTTGAGCCACAGGTTGGCGAAGCCGAACTTCAGCGCGAACGCCCCGAGCGCCGCGAAGCCCCAGAGCGCGAGCCAGCCGATGTGGCGCAGGGCGGCGCCGCGGCCCGCGGCGAGGCCAAGGTAGAGGAGCTGCGCCGGCAGGATGAAGAGCGCGATCTGCTTCGACCAGACCGCGAGCGCTCCGGCGGCCGCGGCCAGCGCAAGCCGGCCGGTACCCGGCGCGGGCACCCGCGCGAGCAGCCAGCAGGAGAGCAGGCCGAAGGCGATCGCCGCGTGGTCGGCCACGTGCAGGATGAGGTGCGAGCGCGGCAGCACGAGCGCCACCACGCACCAGGCCAGCGCGGGCGGGACCAGGCCCCGCGCCCGCAGCTCCGGCGAGCCGAAGAGGATCACCGCGGGCGGGAGCAGGACGAGCAGCGCATTGATCGCCATCGCCGCGTGCAGCGCCGAAGCCGGGCCGCCGGCCAGCGTCGCCGGCAGGTGGAGGAAGAGGCTCACCGGGCCGTAGATCCAGGTGAAGAGCGGTCCGTCGCCGATCAACGGATACGGATTCACGCCGTACCGGAGCGCGAAGGCGGGCGCCAGCCGGATGTCGTTCCACGCGTAGAAAGGAAACTCGCACCAGGCGTTCCACAGGCAGACGAGGACACCCAGCGCCGCGGCCACCAGGGCCAGCCGGACTGCGCGCGATGCAGGCATGAGACCGCGGCGAGGATGGGCGGCGGGTCCGGGCGCGCGAGCCAAACGGTGTAAAGGAACCGTTTGGAAGGGGGTCTGCCGGGCGGCCTTCATGCGGACGGCGGGCGCCGGTGCGCCCGCACGAGCGCGAGCGCCAGCACGAGCGCCAGCAGCCCGAGGACCGCGTAGTCGTAGCCGGCGAAGGCGTCGCCGAAGAACGGACGCTGGAAGTGCAGCTTCGCCCGCCAGTTCACGAGCGCATGCGGCGAGTAGCTCGCGAACGTCTCCGCCGGCGGCCGGTGCGGCGCGAACCACTGATCGAGGAGGAAACTCTGCGCGCCGAACTGGAGCCCGATGCCGAGCAGCACGTCGAGCGTCGCCCCGGCCACCGCGAGCCGCCGCCATCCCGCCGTGAGCGTCGTCCAGCGCGCCGCGACCAGCCCCAGGCCCAGCAGGACGAGCGGCTGCAGGCAGATGTGCGCGAGACCCCAGCCGTCGCGGCCGCCGTGCACCATGACGCCGAGCACGGCGATCGTGGCGAGCCCCGCGCCCCACGCCGCGCGGATCCGCGGCGCCACTTCGCGGGCGGCGCGCGCCAGCAGCCCGAGGACGGCGAGCCAGCCGACGCTGCCGAAGATGAAGAGCAGGTTCAGCTGGTAGAGCTGGAAGCACCAGTCCCGCACCCAGCCCCACGGGCTCTGCTGCACGAAGAAGCCCCAGTTCACCTCGCGCAGGAAGTGCGGCACGACGGTGTCGCGCACATTGAGCAGCGCCGCCGCGAGCTGCGCCGCCGCGGTCGGGGCCTTGTCGGTCATGCTCGAGTTGGTCAGGAAGGTCCCGCGCGGCCCGTACACCGCCAGGGCCCAGCCGAACCAGGTCGCCAGCACCGCGAACCCCGCCGCGGCCGCCACCGCGGTCTCCTTCCACCAGATCGCCGTGCCCCAGCGGCCGGCGCCGCGGCCGAGCCAGACCGCCGCGAACACCAGCGCGTACGGCCCCGCCGAGTAGTGGGTCAGGATCGCCGCCGCCAGCGTCACCGAGAAAAGGATACCCGCGCGCGGGAAGCCGGCCCCGCCGGCCCGCAGCAGGCAGTGAAAGGCCGCGAGGGTGAAGAACGCGGCGTGCAGCTTCGTCCAGGCGAAGGTCGCGTTCTGGACGAACATCGGGCTCGCCAGGAAGAGCGCCGCGAGCACGCGGATTGCCGGCCGCAGGTCTCCCGGCGCGCCGTCGGGCGCGCGGGGCACGAACCGGCCCGCGAGCAGCGCCGCGGGCAGGAACGCCAGGCTGCCAAGGAAGGTGCACGCGAGCTGGTAGTGCGCGAAGTCGACCCGCGTGAGTCCCATGAAGACGCCGAACACGATGTTCGCGAGCGGGGGCCGCGAGGTCAGGGCGTCGAAGCCGTTGAAGCGGATGTCGCGCGGGCCGTGGTGCAGGAAGAAATCGACGCGCTGCATGTGCCCGAACCAGTCGCCGACCCACGCGCCGCCCGAGTAGGTTGCCACGAGCGCGAGCCAGCCGACGCACCAGGCCGTGACGAGCCCCTGCGCCAGCGTGAGCTCGCGCACGGTGGGATCGCGGGCAAGTTCGCGGAGCGCCCGCGAGTCGACGGCCAGGCCCAGCACGGCGACCGCCGGCAGCACCCAGAACGTGGCGCGCGGCAGCGCCGCGACGTACACGAGCCAGCCGAGGAGGAACGCCGCGAGCAGCGACACGGCCACGGCCACCAGCAGCCTTTCCGCGGGCTGGCAGCGCAGCCGCGCCGCGACCGGCCAGCCCGGTCCGGCGACGAGCAGGGTGAAAAGGAGCAGGCTGCCGAGCGTGGCGGCGATCATGGGGCGGGGGAGTGGACGCGCAGCAGCACGTGGTCGGCATCCGACCACGCCGGCACCAGCGTGCCGGCGGGATCGCGGAAGAAGGCGCTGCGCGCGAGGAAGCGGGCGTTGACCTCGCCCTGGGTGAGCAGCACGAAACCGACGCCGTCCGCGCGCAGCCGGCGGGCGATTTCCGCCGGCCCGAGCTTCGGGTCGAAGAGGTAGCGCACCTCCGGGCTCCACAGCGGCAGCGTGCGGGCTCCCTGCGCGGTGAGGAGGGCGTTGGGGCCGAGGACGAGCAGGCGTTCGCTCCCGGCGGTCCGGGCGAGCTCGCGGTACAGCGGGCGCGCGTGGTACTCATGCAGCGCCCCCCCGACCGTCAGCCAGGAAGCGGGCGGGAGCCGGTACGCGTTGACCGGCAGGGTGAGCGCCCGCAGCGCGGCATCGCCGGCCAGGATCGAGAGTGCCACCGTCGCCGCGGCCAGGCCGGGGCGTACTGGTATCCAGCGGGCCAGCACACCTCCGCCGAGGACCGCCGCGACGGCCAGCGCCGGGCTGAGCACGCGCAGCGCGTAGGTGAAGCCGGCCGCGGTGTAGCCGACCGAGGCGGCCCACAGGGCGATGAAGATCAGCGCGCCGGCCAGCAGTGCGGGCGACCGCCGCGGCAGGAGCCACGCGCCCGCGGCAAGCGCGAGCAGGGAAATGCCGGCGTTGGCGAGCAGAGTGGGCCAGGCGCCGTCGGGCAGCCGGCTCCAGCCGAGACCCTCCAGGTAGCTGGCATTGAGCCAGGCGTGGACCTCGTTGACGGGGAAGATGCCGGCGACCGAGAGGTTGAAGAGCGGGTTGCCGGTGTGCAGCGCGTTGCGCAGGTACCACGGTGCGGCTCCGGCCAGGGCCACCAGCGAGAAGACCACGGTGGCGCGGCCGGGCAGCCGGCGCACCAGGCAAAGGACCAGCCCGAAGAGGGGCAGCACGAGGCCATATTCCCGCGCCAGGGCCCCGAGGGCCGCGGCGACGCCGGCGAAGACCATCGCTCCGCCCGTGGCGGCGGCCGGAGCCGTGGGAAGGTAGAGCAGCAGGGCCGTCAGCGCCAGCGCGGTGAGGCCCGTTTCCTGTCCCATCGCCACGGCCCAAAGGAGGAGCGGGGAGGCGGCGGCCAGGGCGACCGCGAAGGCGGCGGCGCGGTCGGAGAACTGCCGGCGGGCCACCGCGTGCACCGCGATCGCCAGCAGGCAGAACTGCAGGACGACGAACGGCGCCGTCAGCGCGGGCCGCGTTTCGCCGGCGAGCGCGTACAGCCAGGCGTACGCGGCGGCGACGGTCGGCGCGATGCCGTCGGGCCAGCTGTAGACCGCGTAGTCCTCCGCCGTGACCGGCGGGTAGAACGCGAGGGTGCCGCGCGCGAGCATCTGCTCGGCGAGATAGTTCCAGCGGAAGACCGTATCCACGCCCGAGAGCGGCTGCGCGCACGCGCGGTAGATCACCACCGCCAGGGCGGGCAGCAGCGGCAGCAGCAGGGGCAGGTGCCCGCGCCAGGGTGACGCCGGGCGGGCCTCGACGGGCGAGGCGGCGGATCGCGTCCGCCACCAGAGCAAGCCCGCGCCGAGCGTCAGGAGCGACCAGGCGGCGCCGAGGCTCAGCCGACCGATGGGGACCGCGGCGGCGTCGAGGACGAGCACGATGGCGACGAGCGCCACGAGGCTGAAAAGAAGTCCGCCGAGCAGCGGCGCCGGCACACGGGCCGCCCGCGCCGTGAGCCAGCCCGGGGTCCCGAGCGCCACAACACCGGCGATTCCGGCCAGCGCCTCCAGGGAACTCATGGCGCGGATGCGGCGGAGGCGCCCCGCCGGTAGACCAGGAAGATCGCGTCGAAGTGGAGGTAACCGCGCCCGGGCAAAATCGGGATCGCGTCGACCTTGCCGCGCGTATCGAAAACCCGCGCGATGTCGTACTGCTGGCGCAACGACGGGATTTCGTTGAACACGAGCTGGCCCTCGGCCGGCCGCAGCACGACCCAGTCGGGCTGCAGCGCCGCGATCACCTGCGCGTAGCTGCGGTGTCCGGCGCGACGGGCGGCGACCACCTCGGGGGAGGAGAGCCCGGGAAAATCGAGCATCTTCAGGCCCGAGAAATAGCCGATGTAGCCGAGCGGTTCGAGGAAGACGCGGTCGCCCGGCCGCGCCTGGGCCTTCAGCCAGAGCCCGATCTCCCGCCGGTGGCCGGTCTCGATCAGCGCCTGCTGCGTGCGCATCTGCCAGGCGGCGCACCCGAGCAGCGTCGCCTGCAGCACGATGATCAAGGCCGCGCTCACGCGCGCAACCGACGCAGGGAGGCTGGCCGCCCAGCCCGCCGCGGGTCGCGTTTCCCAGAGCGCGTGCAACAGGTAAGCCCACGCGATCCATCCGAGGGTCTGCCACGCGGGGTAGTACCAGGGGAAGGGCGGAATGTAGGTGACGTAGAAGCCGCCGAGGAAGCAGGCGAACGACGCGATCCGGCCGCCGCGGGGCACGCGGGGCCAGAGCCAGGCGAGCGCCGCGCCGACCGCCAGCAGCCGGGCCGGCCAGGCCAGCGCCTCCGGCCACCCGCCGAGAAAGAAGTAGGCGGGGCTGTAGACATGATGGAGCGGCACGTCGCCGAAAAGCAGCCGCCAGGGATAGAGGGCGAGCCGCGTGACGGATTCGCCCAGCGCCAGGTGCTGCGACTTCGCCAGGATGGTGTGTGGAACCGGCGAGCCGTAGTAGGACCACGCGAAGATCAGCCAGGGCAGGTACAGCACGACGCCGAGGGCGATGGCCCCGGCCACGCGACCCAGCCGCTGGCGCAGGTCGAACCCGGCCGCCCGTGCGCCGAACAGCATCCACGCGAGCGCGATCGCGGCGAAAAAGACGCAGCCATCGGGCCGGGTCCATTGCAGCCCCGTGCATGCCACGGCGCAGGGCCACAGCCGTGCGCCCGTGACGAATACGTGCCAGGTGAAGGCGACGAAGAATACCATGAACGCCGTCTCCATCCCGTTCATCGAGAAATCGACGATCTTTGGATCGAGCACCCATGCCGCTCCGATCGCCGCCACCGCGCCGGCATACAATCCCTCGCGCAGCCAGGTGCGCAGCGTGAGCCAGAGCGCCAGGCCGAGCGCCAGCGCACTGGTGCAGCGCAGGAGCCACAGGGCCCGCAGCGCGACGTCCTCACCGCCGCCCAGGGCGAACAGCGCCGGCAGCAGCGTGCCGATGGGGGAGGTGAAGGAATGGACGCGTTCGCCCGGCTGGAACACCAGGCCGTGGCCCGTGGCGAGATTCAGGCTGGCGCGGAAGGTGATGTAGTAATCCTCCCAGACATGCGCCGTGAACGCCGCGAACGCGAGCGACACGACGAGCGCCGCCAGGCCGGTCCGGAAGGGCAGGCGGGGCGAGGACGACATCATGGCTTGGGCATCGGGTGGCGTGGCGCGGAGTAGCGCCGCGGCCCGTCGCAGGCCGGTTCCGGCACACCGGAGACGCGCCGCGGCAGGTCGCGGCGTGAGGCCGCTCCTCCTTCACGGAATTTCCGGCGCGAAGGAAGCGGGGAAATCGCGGTCGGACGTCGGGTTGACAGGTGATTTACGCGGGCGCGCCGCGACCGCGTCCTACCGGAGGATGTTGTACTTGAAAATCGCCCACAACGCGCGGAACCCGTCCCGCCAGCCGATCTTTTTCCCCTCGGCGTAGGTGCGGCCGTAGTAGCTGATCCCGACCTCGTAGATCGGCACGTCGAGCTTCGCGACCTTGGCCGTGATCTCGGGCTCGAAACCGAAACGGTTCTCCTCGATCGTGATCCTCTGGATCACCTCGCGACGGAAGACCTTGTAGCACGTCTCCATGTCGGTGAGGTTGATGTTGGTCGCCATGTTCGAGAGCAGCGTCAGGAACTTGTTGCCGACCATGTGCCAGAAATAGACCACCCGGTGCGGCTGCCCGCCCTGGAAGCGCGAGCCAAAGACGACGTCGGCGCGCCCCTCGATGATCGGCTGCAGCAGCCGCGGATACTCCACCGGGTCATACTCGAGGTCGGCATCCTGGACGATCACGGCCTCGCCGGTGGCCGCCGCGAAACCCGTGCGCAGCGCCGCGCCCTTGCCCTGGTTGACCTCGTGGTAAATGATCTGGTCGACCAACGGCGCGATCTCCGTCCGGAGCAGGTCGCGCGTGCCGTCCCGCGAACAGTCGTCGACGATGATGATCTCCTTGTCGGGCACCGGCGCCGCCCGCACCCGGTTGACGATGGTGCGGATGGTCTTGGCCTCGTTGTAACAGGGAATGACGACGGAGAGCTTCATGCGGGCAGGCGGGAACGCATAGTGGCTGAACCCGGGAGCATGAAGGAAATTCGCGTAAGGTGACACAACGGGGCATTGCCTTGGCGGAATAAATGCTCTCTGTAACCACCACCCCGCCGTGCCCCCGTCACGCCCAGCCCGCGTTGCCCGTCTCGCGCCTGCGTTCGCCGGGCTCCTGCTTGCGGTGACGGTCGGCGCGCAGGAAGCCCCGGATCCGAATCGCCCCGGCACCTTCGAAGGCAACTGGGAGATCACGTACAATGACACGCCGTCCAAGGGCCAGCAGCTGGTGTCGCGCGTCGCGATCGCGCATGCCTGGCCGGTCCCTTCGGATCCCGCCTTCGAAAAGGAGGTTCGCGTGGGCGGCAGCCGGCCGCCGCGCGTCTGGAAGCCGCAGCGCGACCCGCGCTCGCCGCTCATCTATGCCACCAACCCCGACCGCAACGAAGGGGGTTCGGTGGGTGCGATCAAGCCCGTCGCGGGCGCCCCGCTGAAGCTGAAGCACCCGTATTCGTTC
Source organism: uncultured Opitutia bacterium (assembly GCA_937952235.1). Taxonomy (GTDB): domain Bacteria; phylum Verrucomicrobiota; class Verrucomicrobiia; order Opitutales; family Opitutaceae; genus ER46. Next base: position 15,984 of record CALFZM010000211.1, read on the forward strand.
CTTGGACACTGGGGCGGCACATCCGAGGTCCGGCTGACCGGGCCCCACACCGCCGCAGGGCAATGGAGCTATGGCGACAAGTCCGGCGCGGAACGCTGGCGCCGCGTCCGACCGCGGGTCGACGCGATCGAGTTCGACGGCACGGCGAAGCACCGGGTCGAGTTCGGCGCCGGCGTGGGGCGGCTCGAGACCAAGTACAGCGCGGACGACTGGGTCGCGGGCAATCGTCCCGGCTTTGTGATCCGCATTTACGGCGAAAACCTCTGGGGCTACCACGTCACCTGGATCGACGGGCCTGGCGTCGACGGATCGCGCTGGCGCACGCTCTACCGGCCTGGTGCGAAGGTGGCGCCCGAGAACGCCATCGGTATCGCGGTCACCGGGAAGACCTGGTCCGCCGCCACCCCGGGCCGCATGAACCTGTACCTCGACGGCATCCGGATCCCGTTCGACCTGGTCGTGCACGGCTACCCCGAGGAAAAGCTGCCGCCCGCGCCCGAACTGCGGTTCGTGCGCGCGACCGTGGGTCGGTTCGAACCCGCCGCGATGCTGCGGCATGGCGACGAATTCCACGTCGAGGCGCTCTACCCGCGCCGGCCTTCGCGGCCGCCGGCGGAGGTCGAGCTGACCTGGACCGACGGCCAGCCGCGGTCGGTCCCCGTCCTGCCCACGGACGATGTCCGCGTGTTCCGCAGCGGACCGTTGCGGCTGCTCCCCCCGTGACCGATGCGTGCCGGCCGGGCGAGACTTCTGCTGGGTCTGTGGAGCTTGCCGGCCCTGGTCGCCCAGCCGGGAGGATTGGGCGGGCTCCTTGACTTCGATGGTCCACCCGCGGCGCCCCCGGCGGCGCCGGCGCCCGGGAGCCCGAGGCCGGCTCCGGCGCCTCCACCCGCGCCCGCTCCGACGCCCACTTTGAACCCCGAGACCGCGGCCCGGATCGCGGCGTTGCGACGGGAGCTCGAGGAGCACCGCGACCTCACCCTGGCCACGATCGAGCCGCTGCCCACGCTCGCCGCGTGCCGCGAACTCGCGGCGCGGTACCGCCGGGCGGTGGACCGTACGTCGCGCCAGCCGTTTCTCAGCGGACTGCGCCCCGCGCCCGAGCTGGTCCGGCAGGTGGGCGCCCTGCAGGCGCGCTGGGGCGACCTGGCCCGGGCCATCCGGGCGGGCGACCTGCCGCCGACGATCGCCGGCGACCGTTTGCGTGCGCTGATTGGCGACGGGGCGGAAGGGAACGTGCCGGTCAGCGGCCGGCATTGGGCGGCGCTGTCGGACGCCTATTTCGGCGAAGTCCTGCAGGCCGAGCGGCTGGGCGCCGACTTTTCCCGCCAGGTGCGCAACTCGCCCGCGATGCGCGCGCTCGAGTCGGCGATGGCCCACGCCGAGCAGGCACTGCAGCGGGTCGAGGGCCTGGATGAGGGCGACTCCGTGCTGCCGCGCCGTGTGATCACCTGGGACCTGCATCGCGTCTGGCGCCTGGGCGTTGAACTGCAGATCAGGCGGCTGGAAAGCGAGGGCTCCGCCGAGGCCGCGCCCGCGTCGCTGCGATCCTTTCTGCAGGACATGGACGCTGCGCGTGGCCTGCGCCACCGGAGCCTGGCGCTGGCTCCTGCCGGGGGCGAACCGGCCGCGACGCTTCGCGTTCCCGTCTCCGGCCGCATCCAGGCGCGCCTCGGTGAAGCCGATGTCGCCGCCGACATCGGCGCGGCAACGGAGAGCGCGCTGCCGAGGCTGGCCGAGGAACTTTATCATACGCACTTCACCCTCCTGCAGGCGGAGGCGTTTGCCCGCCAGGATGCCGAGGAGGAACGACGAACCCTCGAAGCCCTGCCGCCGGGGCCGGCACGCGAGGCCCGGCGCGCCGCGCTCGAGTCGTCCGTGAAGCAGCAGGCCGAGGAGCGTCGTCGCACCTACGAAGGCCGGCGCCTGCAACTGCGCAGCGAGATCGAAACCGAGGCGGAGCGCGTGCGGGCGCGACGCTGAGGCGGGTCCCCGATGAATCCGCTGCGCCGCCTGGTCCTCGGCTTGGTTGCGGTCTTCGCGGGTCTGGCTCCGCTCCGGTTCGAGGGAGCCGAACTCCGCCCGCTGGCCTGGTTCGAGGGCGAGTGGGAGGTCGAGTACCAGGATGCCCGGCTCGGGCCGGTCCGCGGCCAGGCCAGCGTCCGGGTGGAAGTCGACGGCGTCATCCTCATCCGCTACGTGGTCAAGGATCCGCGCGACGGCGCCGTCCATGAGCTCACCGCGTTTCGCATCCGGGCCGGCGAGTCGGAAGTGACGCTGGAATTGCCCCCGGGCGGGCCGATGGCGGCCCCCGACCCGGCGGGCCAGCCGGAGGCCGTGGGCATCGCCGCGCCGGTGGGTGCCCGGTTGCGCGCGCGGCTGTCCGGACGCGAAGCCGAGGCGCCCGTGGTGTCGCTGGAGGCGCGGCTCGCCACGCGACTCCGGCTGAAGCGGGAGGGGGACGCGCTCACGGGCGAGTGGATCGTGCCCCGGGACGCGAACTTCGGTTTCGAGGGCGGGCGCAGTGGCACGCGCGGGACGGTGGTCACCTCGCTGCCCGGCGAGGTCGAGTTGAAGGAAGACGTCGTGCGCGGTCCGGAGACCTGGCGAAGCGCCCGGATGGCGCTCGAGGAGGTTCGGCGCGTGGGGTGGAAGGACGCTCCCGGCGGGGTTGCCGCCGGTGGCATTGCCTCCGTCTCCCTGCTCGGACGCAGTCTCCCCGAACCGAGTCGCCGGGAAGTGCGGTTCGCCGACCCCTACCTCGTGGCGGAGGCGGGCGCGCTGACCGGAAACGTCCCGGTCGCGATCGCGCCCGCCGCCCTGCCGGGGAGGAAGGCCGTGACAATCCGCGACCGTGCCACCGGGCAGGAGACGACCGGCCATTGGGGCTTCGACTGGCCGGCGCTGCCGGGGGGCAATCTTCGGTTTGTCCGACGCACGTTGTCGGACACCTACGATCCGACAGGCGCGCTGCACCCTGGGGAACTCTTCTACGTGGAGGCCGAGGCGGATCGGCCGGTGCCAGGCGACTACCGCCTGTACGTGTTGGAAAGCGGCGCCGGCAGTCCGCTGTTTGTGCATCTTCGGCGCGACGCCGGCGGCCGCCGCCTGTTTCGGGCCGGGCCCTTCCTGCTCCTCGGTCCCGATGACCCCGTGGGGGGCGGGGCGATCGAGCCGCCGCGACCGGCGGACAACCAGACCACGCCGCTTTCGCCCACCGTGGAGCAGCCTTTCCTGGTGCGGGGAAGCTCGGGAGACCGCCTGCGACTGAGTCCCGCGCTGCCCGTGCTGGGCGAGAGCCACGCGCTCGCGCTCGCGGAGGTCAGCGACGAGCAGGCCGACGATGGTCCGTACCAGCGGGCACTGCGCCAGGCGGAAAGCCTGCGCCGCCGTTTGCCCGAGCCGGATCGCTACGACGTCTCGAAGTTCACCCCGATGTCGGGCAGTCGCCGCACTCACCTCACCGTGCAGGACCACGCCGCACTCATCCTGCTGCAGCGCGAACTGCTGCGAAGCCTGGGCCAGTTGCGGCGGCACGTGTCGGACGCTCTCGCGCCAGCGGAGCGGCGTCGCTATGCCGCGGCCCTCGGCGAAGCCGCCGAGAAACGGGTGGAGCTGCCGCTTTTCGCCTTTCCGGTCGCCGCTCCGCGGGGCGGCGAGCGGATCGGGTTGAACCTCGCCGTCTATCCGCCGTCCCTGCGCGAAGCGTTCGGCGACGACCTCGCCGCCCGCGATGCGTACGTCGACAGCGCCATCGCCGAGGCCGAGGCGCAGCTCGGCGAGCAGGCGGGCCGGGGGGCCTTGCGCTTGAGCCAGCTGGACCTCGAGCGGCCGGTGACGCTGTTGCCCGTGATCAAGGCGGGCTACGCGGTCGCGGCGGAGAGTTTGCGGCCACAACTCGTGCGCCGGAGCCGCCCGGAGGTCGGGGAGCCAGAGATCCCCCGTTGGGTACCCGATCTGGTGGGACGAGCCGCGGTGGCCGGCGTGGCCGACCTGCTCGCTGCCATCGCGGCCGACGAGGAACTCGCGGACTTCCAGTGGATGGCCGTGCAAGTGCTCGCCCTGCCGGCGGTCGTCTATACCGGCGCACTCGGCGCGGCGGGGACCCTGACGCGGGGCGCCGTGGCGGTGGGCGCGGCGGGCGATCTGCTGGCCGGGGTCGGGACCGTGCAGAACCTCACGGGACTCAAGGACGCGTACGGACGGCGCGGGGCGGCGTGGGACGTCGCGCCGGTGGCGGGTTTCGACGCGTACCGGGCGGCGGATGAGGAGATCGAGGCGCGGTGGAAGGTCGCGGCGCTCGATGTGCCGCTGACGCTCCTCGGCGCCGCCACCCTGGCTGGCCAGCTTGCGAAGGCGGGCGTCAAGGCGTCGGCCAGTTCCGGCCGCGCGGCCGTCGCGGCGGCACTGGAGGGAGGCGTGGAAAGCCTTTCCGACGCGCGGCGGGCTCAACTCGCGTTGCTGGTCGACAGCGCCGCCCGCAAGATCGCCTCGGGTGCGCTCGACGAGTTGAGCGATCTCGAACGGGCGGCGCTGCGCGCCAACTTCCCGCGCGGCCTGCCGGCGTCCAGCGCGCGGCAACTGGGACTTTCCACCGACAATCCCGTGATCGCCGTCCTCCCCGACGACGGGGCGGTGGGTGTGACGACCCGGCTGCCGCCCGCCGAGGTGCCTCCCGCGCGGCCGCCGGCGGCAGTCGAGGCCACGCCGTCGTCGCTCGTGCAGCGATACTACGCGGAGGAGCTGAAGTCGGCCCGGCTCGGCGTGCCCGAGGCGCAGGGCCGGCTCGCACAACTGGAGCGCGCGGCCGCTGTCTGGGGAGATTTGCCGGCCCCGATGCAGGGACGGGCGGCGGAGGCGATGGAGACGTTCGAGCGCATGCGCCAGGCCGACCCGGCGCTGCGCGACCTTCCCTCGGCCCGGGCCCTGGAGTTTTTCAGCTTCCACGCCCACCGCCGCTATTACACCGGCGGCGTACGCGACGTGCAGCCTGAGGAGCTGGTCGCGGATTTCCTCCAATACCATCGCGGCCAGGTTTCCTCCGCGGCACTCGCCCGCGCCGCGAACATCTCCGAGCTGAATGCCGAGGCCGCGGTTTTCTCGGCGCGCCAGCGGATGCCGGTGCCCGCGGCGGCGCCGACGCCTCCCTCCGGCCGAGTGCGGGTGACGGATCCCGACGCCGTGACGGTCGGGCCCGCGCCCGCCCCGCCGCCTCCTCCTGCGATCGTGACCGGGCGCGAAGCCGAGATTGCGCGCCAGCTGGAACGCGTCGGCGTCACCGGCCTCGACGCCCGCCACGCTGCAGGCATCCACGCGGTGCGCGACGTCGATCCGCGCGTCGCGGCGGCCCACGCCGCGATGTACCGCGGGATCCCCGCCCGCCAGGTGCAGGACGCCCTGGCTTTCTCCCCGGCCGACCTGAGGTCCGCCCTCGACGACTACATGCGGCGGTTCGATGTCCTCAGCGGCGCCGAGCGGGGACGGGCGCTCGACCGCTATTTCGGCGTCGAAGCGACGGTGGTGCCGCCGCGTCCCGTCGCCGCGCCGCCCGTGACCGAGCGCAACGTACCCGCCGGCCTGGCGCCGCCCGCGCCGGCGACCGCTGCCACCGCCGACGTGGTCGCCGCGCTCGAACGCATGGGAGTCACGCGCGCGGAAACGCAGCTCCTCCGGCCCGAGGATATTTTCCCGCGGGGGACGGTTCCGGATCCGCGGGTCGCGGCGGCCCGGCTGGCCCGACACCTTGATGTTCCGGCGCCGCGGGCGGCGCAGGCGCTGGGCGTCAGCCCCACGGAGCACGCCGCCCTGCTGGACCGGGCCGCGGCGACCGCCAGCCCGGGCCGCTCGGGCACGGTGCGTACCGCGGACGTCGCGGCGGATCTGGCGGCGGACGGCGTCTCGCAGCCGGCGGCGCGCGTGCTGGCGGCCCGGCAGGCCGAGATCGATGCCGCCCTGCGGGATTTTGGGGTGCTGCGCGGGGATCCGGCATTGACGCGGTCGGGCCTCGAGCCCGAGGCGCTCGTCGTCGGCCAGGCCCTCGAAAGCGGCGTGCCCGCGACGGAGGTGGCGGCGCGCCGTGGGCTGCCGCGCGCGACCGTGGAGGACTACGCCGATGCCTTTCTCGCGGAAGGGCGGCAGGTGCGCGATGCGACCGAGCGCGCCCGCCAGCGCACCGTGCTCCTGCGGACGTCGCCGGTGGAGCCCGGCCCGTCGGCACCCACCGTCCGGCTCTCCCCCGCCGTCCTCGCCCACCAGGAGGAAGTGGCCGCCGCGCTCGCCCGGCTCGGCGTCGATCCCGTGATCGCCGGGGAGCGCGCGGCACACCTCGTGAACCTCGCCCGGCGCGATGCGCACGAAGCCATCATTGGCGGCGCGTGGCAGAGCCGGGTGCCGCCGGCGGCGCTACGCGAGCGATTCGGCTACTCGAACGACCAGATCGTGCGGCACCTCGATCATTTCCTCGCCGAGCACGTGGGGGTCCGCAATCCCACCGTCCGTGCCAACGTGATCGCGCGGCAGTATTTCGCTGCGCACGACGAGACGCTGCTCGCCTCTGCCGTTCCCGGCATCGTCGCTGCCACGCCACCGGCGCGACAGCCCTTGCGGGCGTTTGCGGCGAGTCCGCCGGGTCCGGTCGCCAGCCTGCCGCCGCCCCGGCCGCTGCCGGCGCCGCGCAGCCTCGACGACCGGTTCGGCCGGGCAGTGCCGCCGCTCGGCCCGCGGCCGGGGGAGCAGTTGCCGGGCGGGCAATGGCGTCGCAACACCGCCGTGCGGGAAGTGCGGCCCGGCACGCCCGTGGAGCTGCAGCCGGGGCTTCGCTACAACTGGCTCGTCACCGAAGATGGCCGGATGTTGTACGCGGCCGAGCAGTACATCATGGAAAACGGCCGGCCGCTGCTCGACGAGGACGGCGTCATGCTCCGCCTCGGCCACCCCGCCATGATCGACGGCGGGCGGGCGCGGATTGCGGGCGAACTCCGCCACACGTCCGATCGCGGCTGGGTCCTCGACAACTTCTCCGGCCGCTACTCCATGCTCAAGCCGGACAAACATCCGGCCCATCTCGATCAGGCCGCGGCCCTCTGGCGTGAGGCCGGCGTGCGGGTCGTGACCGTCTTCCAGTAGGCCGGCACGAACCGTCGGGCGCCTTGCGAATCAGGCGGAGGGGATCCTTCCCTCCACGCCCAGCAGTCCTTCCCAGGTCCCCTGCACGCAGGCGGCGAGCTTGGCGCGCTTCCGGTCCTCGAGCAGCACGATCTCGGTGATGACCTTCGCCGCGTACACGCACTCGAACGCGCACCAGTGCGGCAGCCGCCAGCCGACCCGGCCCAGCACGAGCACGCGGTTGCGAAACAGATAGCGCAGCCGCAGCGGCGACATGAACGCCGGCCACCAGGTGCGGCCCAGGCGCCGCACCGGCGCCTTGGCCCCGCGGCGGTGCGCGAGGCGCGCGCGGGCCGCGACGGCGATGACGTGGCCCGCGGTGCGCGCGCGCAGGCAGAATTCCGTGTCGACGAGGTCCACGAAGAGCGCTTCGTCGAAACCGCCCAGCTCCCGCCACACGGCGACGCGGAACAGCGTCCCCGAGGTGATGACGCACGTCACGTCGTGCAGGTCATGGCTGGCCGCGTGGCGGGCGAACAGCCCGGGGACGACGGCGTGCGGGCGCAGGTGGCGCGCGCGGACGCGGGGACGGGCTTCGTCATGCCAGTTCGAACCGACGATCGCGCATCCCGGGTCGGCCGCGAGCAGCGCGCCCAGCGCGGACGCGAGCCCCGGCTCCGGCGTGCTGTCCTGATCGAAGGCGAGGACCGCCTCGCAGCCGCGCGCGTCGAGCTGCCGGAACGCGCGGTTGAGCGCTCCCGCGAGCCCCAGGTTGTCCTCGTTCTCGATCAGCTCGCAGCCGGACTCGGCGCAGGCGCGGCGCAGCCGCTCGCGGGTGGCAGGCGTCGCCGTGTTGTCGATCACGACGAGCGGGTTCGCCTCGGTGCGCATCGCCTGGAGCCGCGCCTCGAAGCCCGCGTCGGGATGATAGGTCACGACCACCCCGGCGGGGAAAGGTGCCGCGCTCATGCCGGACGCGCCCAGCGCTGGAGAAACGCGAGCCGCTGCCGCTCCTTCACCCTGTTGTCCAGGTGGGCGACCGCCTCCCGCGGCACGCGGCGCGTGCGCCAGTGGTCGAGCCAGGGCGCGATCCGGTCGCGGTGGGGCGCGAGCGGCGCGGAGTCGTTGGGCACGCGGAGGAAATAGTCGGCACTGTCGGGCACGTCGGTGTCGCGATAGCCGCCGAGCACCGGCAGCCCGAGCGCCAGGTACTCGCGCACCTTGAGCGGGCACGCCTCGTCCATGTGCTTGCGGAACAACCCGAGCGTGCCGAGGGCGGCCGTGGCGCCGAGCAGGAGGGGTTCATACTTCACGCGCGGAAGCTCGCCGTGGAAGATCACGTTGGCCGGCGCGGGCACGCGCTCCGTGCCGATCACGTCGACCACCGCCTCGGGGAAGAGCGTTCCCAGCTCGGCCACCCGCTCGAGGCCGTGCCACGGCGTGTCCCGGCTGCCGATGAACACCAGCCGCAGCGGGCCGCGCGGGTCGGGCAGCGGCGCCTGCGGGAACGCCGCGAGGTTGATCCCGTTGGCGATCACCTCCGCGGTCTTGCCGAAACCGGAGAAACGCGTCGCGAGCTCGTGCGTCACCGGCACGAAGGCGCGCACCGGCGCCAGGACGCGTCCGCGCGTCAGCCGATGATAGAGCTGCTTCGCCCGGGAGAGCGTGAGCGGATACTCCTTCAGGTCGTCGGAGTTCAGTTCCGCCACGGTCGGCACGTCGCGGAACAGGGCCGGCAGCCCCGCGCTGTGATAGCCGTAGCGGAAATAGACCAGATCGGGCCGCCACGCGCGGATCCGCCGCGCGAGTTCGAAGCTGCGCAGCATCCGCTGGGTCGCACCGCCGCGGGCGACGAGATCGGCCTCCAGCGGCGCGAGCCCGGGCCAGACCTTCGTGGTCGGCGCCAGGGCGAAGTAGCGGACGGCGTGGCCGGCCTCCAGCCAGCTCCGGCCCTGCCCGGCGATCTTCTTGCAGATGCCGTTCTCGTGCGAGACGTCCGCCATCTGTCCGAGGTACGCGATTCTCATCGTGGCGGAAGAGTCGTGGGGACGACCGGGGTGGTTGACACGGAAAAAAGCGCGGGAGGTTCCGTTCAACGGATCCGCACGCCGAACCGCCGCAGCCAGACGCCGAAGCTGATCATGCGCCAGTGGGCGAAGTTGAACCGACCCCCGCCGCTCAGGAGCCGGTCGTAGCGGCTCACGGCCGCCGGCGTCAGCGCGCCGTCCGCGACCTTCACGGCCGCCGTCAGCAATTCCCGGAACTCCGCCGGCCGACGCTCCCGCATCCACACCTCCTCGGCCGTGGCAAACCCGAGCTTGTCCCGGCGCAGCCGCACCGGTTCCGGCAGCCGGTCCCGCATCGCCTCGCGCAGCACGCGCTTGGTCCAGCCGCCGGCCAGCTTGAACTCCTCCGGCAGGCCGAGGCCGAACTCGACCAGCCGGTGGTCGAGAAACGGGAGCCGGGCCTCGACGCCGTGGGCCATGGCGTTGCGGTCCTCGTAGTGGAGGAGCATGGGCAGGTTGAGCGCGGTCAGTTGCGCGAGGCCGAGCGAGCGGATCGGCGCGCGGAAATCGAGCGCCGGCGCGAGCGGCGCCGCCGGCCGGGCCCCCAGCCGGGCGAGGTCGAGGTGCGCGGGCGCGCGCACGGTGCGGCCGCCCGCGCGTCGCAGGAGGTCGGATACGGCCGCCGGCAGCAGCGCGTCGGTCACGAGCTGGGCCTGCAGGACGCGGGAGTGGCCATGGAGCGCGCGGGCCGCCGCCGCCTCGCGCCGGAACTCGCCCCAGCGGCCGCGGCGCAGCAGGCCGGCGAGGTGCGGGCCGAAATAGCCATGGTAACCGCCGAGCGCCTCGTCGGCGCCCTGCCCGTCGAGCATCACGAGCACGCCGCGATCCCGCGCGAGGCGGCACACGCACCACTGCGCGTAGATGCTGGTGGAGCCGAACGGCTCATCCTGGTGCCACGCGAGCCGTTCGAGCTCCTGCAGCAGACCTTCTGCCGAGGGCACCACGGAGTGGCTCGCGGTGCCGGTCGCCGCCACCACCTGCGCGATGAAGCCGCGCTCGTCATAGCGCGGGACGTCCGACCCGGCGGAGAACGTGTTCTGCCGCGCCGCCCCGCGGTCGCCGAGCTGCGCGCGCATGGTGCAGACCAGCGACGATGAATCGAGGCCGCCCGAGAGGCACGATCCCACGGGCACATCGGCGCGCAGCCGCAGCCGCACCGCGTCGTCGAGCAACGCCCGGAACTGCTCCGCCGACTCGGCGAAGCCGCCCGTGAACGACGCGGGTTGCAGCGTGTACCAGCGTCGCGGCGAGGCGGTCGCCGGCGCGTCCAGCGGGGCCGCCAGGCATTCGCCGCCGCGCAACTGCCGCACGCCGGCGAAGAGGGTGTCGGCGGTGTGGTCGCTCACGCCCCAGTTCAGAAACTCGTACGCCCGCTGGCCGTGGAGGCGCGCCTGCCATTGCGGATGGACGGCAAACTGCTTGATCTCCGAAGCCAGCGCGAGCCCGCCTCCCGGGGTCGCCCACAGGTAGAGCGGCTTCTCCCCGAACCGGTCGCGCGCGGCGAACAGGCGTCGCGTGCGCCGGTCGAGCAGCACGAAGGCAAACATGCCGTTGAAGCGCGCCAGGCAGTCCTCCCCCCACGCCCGCCAGGCGGCGAGGATGACCTCGGTGTCGGTGCCGGTGTGGAACGTGTGACCGGCGGCCGCCAGCTCCGTGCGCAGCTCGATGAAGTTGTAGATCTCGCCGTTGAACGTCAGCCAGACGTCACCCGCCGCGTCGCGCATCGGCTGGTGCCCGGCGGGGCTGAGGTCGAGGATCGCGAGCCGGCGGTGGCCGAGCCCCGCCGTGACGCCGGCCGGCGGCTCGCGCGGGCCGGTCACGCCGCGGGGCGAATCGTCGGATGCCACGGCGGTCACGCCGGACCCGTCGGGATGAAAGTACGCGAAGCCCTCGCCGTCCGGCCCGCGGTGCCGCACCGCCCGCGTCATCCGCGCCAGGACGGCGGGCAGCCACGCCGGCGCCGCCGGCTCGATGAGCGTCGCAATCCCGCACATGGGTCAGGCGGCGTCTGCCAGGCTCACCGCAATGCGTCGAGCCGGTGGCCCACGGAATACACGGAGGACACGGATGACGGAGTTCCATGCGAGAGCCCTATTGTGGGCGGGGTGCCCCGATTCCGCGGGAGGGTGACTGCGTCCCCGGAGATCGCGGAGTGAGGGCACCCCGCCTGCAACGCCGATGCTGGTCCGAGTCCGTGTCATCCGTGTGTTCCGTGGGCCAATCCGTTCCTCCGCCCGCGTGCGAAGCGCTCGTAAATCGAGCCGGCGAGTGGCTTTGCGTTTTGTGTTTTCATGGGGGAAGGGCTCCTGCTGGACTTCCTCCGCCCACGTTGTCCGGGCCGTTTCCCGCGTGCGGCTGGGTCCTCTCGGCGTCCGCATGAACGAACAATCCCCCCTCGCAGGCAAGAAAGTCGTCGTCACGGGCGGCGCCGGTTTCATCGGTTCACACCTTTGTGAAGAACTGGTCGCGCTCGGCGCCGACGTCGTGAGCGTCGACGACTATTCCGCGGGGCACGCGCGCAACCTCGAGTTTCTCGCCGGCCGCCCCAATTTCCGTGCCGTGCGCGCCGACATCTGCGACCGGGCGGCCCTCGCGGCCGTGCTGCCGGCCACCGACGTGATCTTTCACAACGCCGCGTCGAAAAAGAACGTCTGCCTGATCGACCCGCAGAAGGACCTGCGGGTGAACGGCGGGGGCACGCTCAACCTGCTCGAGCTGGCGCGCGAGCACGGGGTGAGGAAATTCGTCCACGCCTCCACCGGCTCGGTCTACGGCGAGCCCGTCGTGCTGCCCACCGACGAGACGCACCCGTTGCATCCGGTTTCCTACTACGGCGTGTCCAAGCTCGCCGGCGAGCGGTACGTTGACGTCTTCCACCGTCTGTACGGCCTGGATACGACGATCCTGCGGTACTTCCACGTCTACGGCCCGCGGCAAGAGTCCAACGCGTTCGGCGGCGTGGTCTCGATCTTCCTGCGCAATATCCTGGAGGGGAAGCCGCTCGTCGTCTTCGGCCATGGCCGGCAGGAGCGGTCGTTCACCTGGGTCAAGGACCTGGTCCGCGCCAACCTCGCCGCCGCCACGCGTCCCGAGGCCTCGGGCCGCGTCTACAACGCCGCCTCGGGCATCCAGGTCACGATCCTCGAACTGGCGCAGCGCATGCGGGCCATGATGGGCTCCAAAGTCCCGATCGACCACGGCGAGCCGCTGGTCGGCGACATCATGCATTTCGACGTCAGCAACGAACGGATCCGCCGCGAGCTCGGCATCGCGTTCGAACGCGACTTCTGGGGCACGCTCGAGCGCAGCCTCGAGGAGTTCGTCGGCCACCTGCGCGGCGCGGTTCTGCGCTGAACCTGCGGCCATGTGCGGAATCTCGGCCGTCTACTCCGCCCGCGGCCTCGCCGGCGGGAACATCGGCGCCATGAACGGGGTGCAGCGGCATCGCGGCCCCGACGCCTCCGGCACCTGGGTGGCGGCCGACGGCCGGGTGGCGCTCGGCCACCGGCGGCTCTCGATCCTCGACCTTTCGGCCGAGGCCAACCAGCCGATGCGCGGCCCGGACGGCTCCGTCCTCGCGTTCAACGGGGAGATCTACAATTTCCGCGACCTCCGGCGTGAGCTCGAGGCCCTGGGCCGCCGGTTCGCGACGCAGTCGGACACCGAGGTGATCCTCGCCGCCTACGCGGAGTGGGGCGAGGCGTGCGTCCGGCGCTTCAACGGCATGTGGGCCTTCGCGCTGTACGATCCCGCGCGCCGGCGGCTTTTCCTCTCCCGCGACCGGATGGGCATGAAGCCGCTCTACCTCGCGGCGACGGCCGACGGCCTGCTGGCGGCGTCCGAGGTGAAGGGTCTGCTCGCCGCGGGCCATCGCGCGGCCGTCGATGCCGACGCCCTGGCGGAGTACTTCACGTTCCAGAACGTGATTTCGCACCGGACGCTGTTCGCCGGCGTCTCCATGCTCCCGCCCGGCACGAACCTCGGCGTCGACCTCGACACCGGCGACCAGCGGCGGGAAACGTACTGGCGGCTGGAGTTCGCGCCCGTCGCGGCGGACGAGGCGGAACTGGCGTCGGAGTTCCTCGCGGTCTTCCGGCGCGCCATGACCCGCCATCTGGTCAGCGACGTCGAGGTCGGCGCCACCCTGAGCGGCGGCATGGACTCGTCGGCGATCGTCGCGCTTGCCACGGAGCAGCTCCGGGGCATGCACACGTTCACCGGGTTCTTCAACACCACCGGCGCCGATCCCGACGACCGCTGCGTGAGCGAACAGGCCGACGCGCGGCTGATCGCGAACCGGTTCGGCACGACGCACCACGAGCGCGAGATCGCGCCGCAGGACGTGATCGACACGCTGCCCGCGATCGTCTGGCACCTCGAGGATCCGAAGGTGGGCATGTGCTACACCTTCCACGTGATCTCGCAGCTCGTGAGCTCGTGGGTGACGGTCAACCTTTCCGGCACCGGCGGGGACGAGCTCTTTGCCGGTTATCCGTGGCGCTACGCGCTGATCGACGGCCTCGCCGATCCGCGGCGGTTCGACGACGTCTACTACGGCTGGTGGAGCCGGCTGATCAAGGACGCGGACAAACCCGCCTTCTTCACCCCCCGCGCGCGGCGGGAGATGACGCCGGGGCATCCCCGGGCCGCCTACAATGCGATCGTCGCCGGGGCGGGCGGGGCGGAGCCGCTCAATCGCGCGCTGTACTTCGACACCCAGACGTTCCTGCACGGCTTCCTGCTTGTGGAGGACAAGCTCGGCATGGCCTACGGCCTCGAGACGCGTTTCCCGTTCCTCGACGCGGAGCTCGTCGACTTCGGCAGCCGCGTGCCGGCGGCGGCGAAGATGCGGGGCGGCGTGGCAAAGCACCTCGTGAAGCGCGCCTTCGCGCCGCTGCTGCCGGCGGAGACGATCCACAAGCGCAAGCAGGGGTTCACGCCGCCGGACAAGACGTGGTTCCGGCGCGAGCTCGCGGATTACATCGAACGGCTGCTGTTCTCGCGGCGCAGTTGTCTCGGCGACTACATCGAGCCGCGGGCGATGCGCGAGATCCTCGCCCGCCACCGGCAGGGTGCGGATGAGCGGCTCACGATCTGGAGCCTCATGTTCTTCGAGGGCTGGTGCCGCGTGTTCCTGCAGGGCGAGGCCAACCCGGCTCCGCGGGCCTTCTGAACCGATGCGTGCGTCCCAGCAGCGTCCGGAGAAACCGCCCGTGTCGCCGCAACCGGTGGAGCAGCCTGTGCCCAGGCTGCTGCTCGGACGACACGATGACCTCGTCTCGCGGCCACCAACTTCAGGCCGCAGGAGGACAGGCTGCTTCGCCGGGATCCACGCCCCATGAGCGGTCAGGTGATCATCTACGGCCTGGGCAGCGCGGCCGTGGCGGCGCTGAACTTCGTGCTGTTCGCGATCTACGCGCGGCACCTGCGGCCGGAGGACTACGGTGCGATGTCGCTCATCGTGACCGCCTGCTCCGCGCTCTCGATGGTGGGCATGCTCGGAATGAACAACGCCGTGCAGCGTTTCTTCTTCGACGCGAAGGACGAGGCCGGAAAACGGCGGATCTGGGGCTCGGGCGTGGTGGGCGCGATGCTGCTGACCACCGTGCTCGCGCTCGCGGCGGCGGCGGCCTTTCGGCTGCTGGCGGGGTTTCAGCCGGCGCTGGCGGGACCGGCCGCGCTGCTGGCGTTCGCCGCCGTCGTGCCGCAGGCGCTGCTCACCTGGCTGCAGGATTTCGCGCGCCTGCAATTCCGGCCGTGGCGGTTCGCGCTGCTGGGCCTGGCCCAGGCGGTGATCGCCGGAGCGGCCGGGCTCGTGTTCGTGGTGCATTACGACGGCGGTCTCGCGGGCTTCTTCGGCGGCGCCCTCGTGGCGGCGGTGTGCACCTCGCTGGTCGCGGCGGCGCTGGCGCGCGGCGCCTGGCCGCTGACCTTTTCGCGGCAAGAGTTCGTGCGGCTGGTCCGCTTCGGCGCGCCCTTCGTGCCGGCCGGCATCTTCATCTGGGCCAGCGGCGCGGTGCTGCGGTGGCAGCTCGCCCATTACCGCGGATTGGAGGAGGCGGGCCTGTTCGAGGTCGCGTGGAAGCTCTCGGCCCCGGTCTGGATGCTCAACACCGCGATCGGCCAGGCGTTCAGCCCGCATGCCTTCCGGCTCCGCGCGGAGCAACCCGACTATCGCGCGCGGCTCGTCGAGCTCCTGCACCTGATCGGCGTCGTCACGCTCGTGGCCGCCGGCGGCGTCGCGGTCTTTGCGCGGGAACTTTGCGGCTGGGTGGTGCCGGTGGAGTATGTCGGCGCCACGCTGCCGTGCGCGATTCTCGCGCTGGCGTTCTACTTCTCCGCGCTGCACCAGGTCACCGCGCTCGGGATCGCGTTCGGCGAGCAGTCGCGGCTCATCGCCGTGGGGTGGGGCGGGGCGGCCGCCGGCGGCTTCCTGCTGGCGCTGCTGCTGGTGCCGGCGTTTGGAGCGGCCGGCGCCGCGTGGTGCCTCGTGGCCGTGTACGCCGGCCTCAATGGGTTCTACCTCTTCCATTCGCAGCGGCTCCACCCGCTGCCGCTGCGCGCCGGGCCGCTGCTGGTGCAGGTCGCGCTCGGCCTCGCCACGATCGCGCTGGCGGCGTTCTGGCGGGAACGACCGCTCACGCCGGCGCTGCTCGCGCAGAAGGCCGGCTGGTGCGCGTTCTCGGCAGTTGTGCTGTTGCGCTGGGGCGGCGCCGACGTCGGCCGCCTGCGCGGGCTGTGGCGGAACGTCACGGCGGGTTTCCGCCCGCGGCGCGGCGCGGCGGGCTGAGCGCCGGCGCTCCTCCGAGATGAGAGTTGTCATCCCTTCCTCCGGTTGGTTCTTACGCCCCATCCCATGAGTTTCTCTCCCAGTGCGTTCCTGCGGCGGCTCGCGCGTGGCGGCGTGGATCTCGGGGCGGCGCTCGTGCTGGCGCTCCCGCTGGCGGTGGCGGCGGTGATTTCACGCCTGGCGTCGCGTCGCGGGATCGGCCTGGGACCGGAGCCGCTGATCAACAACGTCCACCACGCGCGCGCGCTGCGCCAGCAGGGGTTCGCGGCGACGACGTTCGTGAGCCACGAGTACTACATCACGAACCGCTTTGACGTGCGGTGGCTGCGGTGGCGCCCGTTCAACCATTACGCGCTCTTCCTCCGGGTCCTGTTCTCGTTCGAGGCGATCTACATCTATTTCAATGGCGGGCCGCTCGGCTGGACACGGCTGAAGTGGCTGGAGCCCTTCTACTATGGGCTGGCGGGCGTGAAGGTCGTCGTCATGCCGTACGGCGGCGACGTGCAGGACTTCGGCGTGCACGACGACGTCGTGTACCGCGCCGCCTACCTCTCCGATTATCCCGACTTCGTGCGCCGCCAGATGGCCTCGCGGCGCGGCAACGTCCGGCGCTGGGTGCGCCACGCCGACTGGGTCATCGCCGGCTGCGACTGGGTGCACTACCTCCCGCACTGGCACACGCTGATGCTGGCGCATTTCTCGATCGATACCGACGAATGGAAACCCCTCGAGCCCGCGCCGGCCCCGCGGCGGATCACGGCGGAGCAGCCGCTGCGGGTGCTGCATGCGCCCAACCACCGCGCGATCAAGGGCACGACCATCGTCGAGGACGTCGTGCGCCGGCTGCGGGCGGAGGGCGTGCCGGTCGAACTCGTGGTGGTGCAGAAGATGCCGAACCACGAGCTGAAGCGACTGGTGCAGGAAATCGACGTCGTCGCCGAACAGCTCGTGATCGGCTGGTACGGGATCTTCGCCCTCGAGGCGATGGCGTGCGGCAAGCCGGTGCTGACCTATATCGCGCCGCAACTCGAGCGGCTGTACCGGCTTCAGGGCCTGCTCGACCGCGACGAACTGCCCGTGATCAAGGTGGATCACGAATCGCTCGAGGCCGCGCTCCGCCGTCTTGCGCGCGGCGAGGATGACCTCGCCGCGCTAGGCGCGCGGGCGCGCGCGTACGTGATGCGGCGGCACTCGCTTGCCGCCGTGGGCGCCGTATTTGCGGGCATCAACCGGCAGCTTGGCCTGCAGCCGCCCGGCGCGCCGCCCTCCGCATGAGAGTGCTGCACTGCCCGGCCACGGTCGGCGGCAACCCGCAGGGCCTGAGCCGCGCGGAGCGGAAGCTCGGCTGCGCGAGCGAATCGTGGACGCTCGTGCAGAATCATTTTCAGTTCCCCGCCGACCGCGTGATCTGCCCCTCGGGCGGGCGCCTCGCGCGCGCCGTCCTGCGCTGGCGTGCGATCGCGCAGATGCTCGGGAAGTTCGACGTCGTGCACTTCAATTTCGGCGGCTCGTTCGCACCGATCCGGATCGCGACCGCGCACCGCGGCGCCTGGGCGCGCGCGTACAACCGGCTCTGGGCAGGGCGCTGGGAGCTGGCCGATGTGGCGTGGGCGCGGCGCCGCGGCGCCGTCATCGCGGTCACCTACCAGGGTGACGACGCCCGCCAGGGCGATGTCTGCCGGGCGCACTATCCTGTCCATTTCGTGCACCACGTTCCGCCCGGCTACTACACGGACGAGACCGACCGGCACAAACGCGAGCGCATCGCATGCTTCGACCGCCAGGCCGACCTGATCTACGCGCTCAATCCGGACCTGCTCCGCGTGCTGCCGGCGCGGGCGCAGTTCCTGCCGTATGCGAGCGTCGACCCGTCCGAATGGACGCCCGCTTACCCGGAGGCGCTGCCGGCCCGCCCGCTCGTCGTCCACGCGCCGAGCCACCGCGCGGTCAAGGGCACGGCCTTCCTGCTCGCGGCGGTCGAGCGGCTCAAGGCGGAGGGCGTCGACTTTCGTTTCCAGCTCGTCGAAGGCCTGGCCCACGCCGAGGCGCGCCGGCTCTATGCCGCGGCGGACCTGGCCGTGGACCAGTTGCTCGCCGGTTTCTACGGGGCGTTTGCCGTCGAGCTCATGGCGCTGGGCAAGCCGGTCATCTGCCAGTTGCACGCACCCGACCTCGAGCGGCTTCCCGCCGGCATGCGCCGGGACCTGCCGTTGATTCACGCCGATCCCGATTCGATCCACCGTATCCTGCGCGAATGGCTCACCACCCGTCGCGGCGAGCTGCGCGCCGCCGGGGAGCGCAGCCGGGCGTTTGTCGCGCGCTGGCACGATCCGGCGCGCGTGGCGGAAGGAGTCGTGGCCGACTACCGGCGGG
>CALFZM010000212.1 GCA_937952235.1 uncultured Opitutia bacterium
AAGAGGAACTTGTTGCTGCCCGCCCCGCCGAGCTGGCCCTGACGGAAAAGCACCCGCAGATCGCTCGAACTGCGATTGTGGTTGTCGGTCATCACCTCGACGATGACCGGGACCTTGTGCGGCGCGTAACCCTCGTACACCACATGCTCCAGCGAACTGCTATCGCCGCCCGTGCCGGCTCCCTTGGCGATGGCGCGCTGGATCACGTCGCGGGTCACGCTCGCCTTTTTCGCCTTCTCGACCGCGGCATACAGCCGGGCGTTCGCATCGATGTCACCTCCGCCCAGCTTGGCGGCGACGGTGATTTCCTTGACGAGCTTTTGTACGACCTGACCCTTCTTCAGGTTGACGATCGCACGTTTCGCGTGGAGCCATTGACGTCCCATAACCCGAAGCTTGGGTGCGGCTTGCGCCCCCGGGCAACGCCGAAGTTGGCTGATCAGTTGTTGCAGTCGCCGTTATAGCAGACCCAGCACATCAGCAGGACTATCACGCAGAAGATCGCGACCAGGATCATGAAGGAACAACGCTTGGGAGCTCGGGGTGGGAAAGCTTGTACGACGACCCAAAGCGCAGGTTGACTTCTGGCCAGCCCAAATGACGGGGGACGAAAACTTTCACCGGAAGTTTTTTTGAACGCTTCGCCCCGAGCTGAAACCTTTTGCCCGCCGGCCGGCGCGCTGCCGGACTGAGGCACCGTGAGACGGCAGCTGCCCAACATCGTTCATCTCGACGCGGACGCCTTCTTCGTCTCCTGCGAACTCGCGTTGCGACCCGAGCTGCGCGGGCGCAAGTGCGCCGTCGGCGGACGGGAGCGCGGCATCATCTCGTCGGCCAGCTACGAAGCGCGCGCCTGCGGGGTGTACACGCCGATGCCGACGCAGCGGGCGCTGCGGGTGTGTCCCGACCTGATCCTGCTGCCACACACGGCGGGGCTCTACGGCAAGGTGTCGCGGCGGATGTTCGACCTGTGCGAGACGCTCACGCCGCTCGTCCAGCGCAACTCGATCGACGAAGGGTACCTCGACCTCGGCCCGTGCGGGCTCGCCTCGATGGCGGAGCTCGAGGCGCGGGTGCGCGGGCTGCAATCCCGGCTATGGGACGAGCTGCAGGTGCCGGTCTCGTTCGGACTCGCGACCAACAAGCTCGTGGCGCAGATCGCGTCGAAGCTGCGCAAGCCGCGCGGGTTTGTCACGGTGGAGCCGGGCGGCGAGCGGGATTTCCTCGCGCCGCTGCCGATCGGGAAGCTGCCTGGCGTGGGGCCGAAAACCGAGCAGGCGCTGGTCGAACGGCACGGGCTGCGGTGCATCGGCGACATCCTCATCCGGAGCGAGGGAGAGCTCGAAAGGATCTTCGGGCGCGGCTGGCGCGAGATGGCGGCCTGCGCCCGGGGCGAGGACGATCGGCCGGTCGAAACGGAGCGGGACGACGCGCGGAGCTACTCGCAGCAGGAGACGTTCGGACGGGATTGCGCCGACTTCGCGGCGGTCGAGCGAATCGTGAAACGCATGGTCGACGAGCTCCTGCCCAAGGTGCGCGCGGATGGAAAGCGCGTGCGGACGATGACGGTGAAGGTGCGCTACCCGGACTTCGACGAGGAGTCGCACGGCCGCAGCCTCGCGGTCGCGACGGACCTGGAGGCGCCGTTCTATCCGCTCGTCGCGCCGCTGCTCCGGGCCGCCTGGCGGCGGCCGCGCCCCCTGCGCCTCGTGAGCGTGCGGTTCGCGAATGTCAGCGGCGAACCGGAGCAACTGGAGATGTTCGGCGAGGCCGAGGAGAAGCGCCGGCGGCTCGCAGGCGTGCTGGATCGCCTGAACCAGGGCAGCGGCCCCGCCGTCGTGCAGCACGGCCACCAGCTTGCCAACCGCCCGCCGCGGTCCTAATCCCCGGTGCCGGTATGCCGATCTACGAATACTACTGTCCGGACAATCACACCGTCTACCAGTTTTACGCGAAGACGCTGGCCCAGGGACAGACGATCCCGCCCTGTCCGGCGAATCCCCGGTTCCGCATGCGGAAGGTCGTGTCTGCCTTTGCCATCGCGCGCCCGGGACGGCCCGAACCGACGGATCCCGCCGGCGCAGCGGCGCCGGACGATCCCGTCGCGGAGGCGCGGATGGATGCCGCCATGAACTCCCTGGAGAAGGAGTTTGACCGGATGGACGAAAACGACCCCCGCGCCATGGCGCGAATGATGCGCCGGATGGCGGAGGCCGGCGGCGACACGCTCGACGAGCGGGCCGAAGAGGTGGTGCGCCGGCTCGAGGAGGGCGCCGACCCGGAGGCGATCGAAGCCGAGCTCGGCGGCGGGGAAGGGGACGACCCGGCCGGTGACCCGCTCGCGAGCCTTTCCGGCCCGGGGGAAAAAAAGCCGTCGCCCAAGGAGCCGCGCCACCGTTTCCGGGCCCGCCGCCTGCTGCCGCCCCGGCGTGATCCCACCCTGTACGATTACTGAGTTTCCGCCGATGCCCGCCGATTCCGCGCTTCTCGAACGCACGGTCGCCGCCCGCCGCGCCGTCCTCGCCCAGACCGACCTGCTGCATCGCGAATTCGGGCGGGCGGAAAGCCGGTGGAAGGCGGACGGCTCGCGGGTCACGGCCGTGGACGTCGCCATTTCCGAGGGCATCTTCCGCGATCTGGCCGCGGCGTTTCCCGACGACCATTTCCTGAGTGAGGAGCTGGCGGGCGCGCCGGGGAAAATCGCGCTCTCGCGGCGCTTCGCCTGGGTGCTCGACCCGATCGACGGCACCAACAACTTTGCCCTCGGGCTGGCCCCGTGTGCCATCGCCCTCGCACTGGCCGACCGCGGCGAACTGGTCTACGGTGTGGTCTACGATCTGAGCCGCCGGCTTCTGATCCACGGCGGCCCCGGGTTCGGAGTGCACGAAGGCGAGCGGCGCGTCCAGGTCAGCTCCCGTCCGCTCTCGCGCGAAACGCTGGTCGGGCTGCACAGTCCGGCGGAGAAGCGGCACGTCGCGGCCGCAGCCGCCATCCTGGAACGCTTCAAGGTGCGCGGGCTGGGCAGCGCCACCCTGCACCTGGCTTACGTGGCGACCGGGGCGCTCGACGGCTGCGTGGATTTCAACGTCAAGATCTGGGATCTCGCCGCCGCGATCCCGCTCGTCCGGGCCGCCGGCGGCGAGGTGCGGTTTCTCAACGGCGAACAGTTGCCCCTCCGGGAATTCGACCTCGCCATGCCGCGGATCGTGTACGTCGCGGGCCCGCCCGCGATGTGCGACGAACTGGAGCGGCTCGCGGCGACCTGACCCGGTCTCGAACGTGACCGGGAGGGAGCGGATCCGGCCATAGGCGGTGGACTCTCACCTCACCCTCGAGAACGGCCGCACTGAAAGGTGCAGCGGCTTGTCCTCAAGCCGCTGCGGACCGGTCCGTCGCACGTCAGCCGCCTGGGGACAGGCGGCTCCACCTCAGTCGCGTGGTTCCCGCCTCACAGGACGGCCGGAGCCGGCAGATGGAGCTGCGCGATCCGCGCCATGATCCGCTCGCTCGCGACCTGGTAACGTTCCTTGCCGCCGCCGGACGGGTCGTAGTCGGCCGGCGCCAGCGGCGCGCCGAAGACGACCGACACCGGCGTGCCCAGCCGCACGCCGCCGCTTTTGCCGAAGGCCTCGAACGAGCCGAAGATCCGCGCGGGCACGACCGGCACCTGCGCCCGGCACGCGAACATGCCCACGCCCGGCTTCGGCGGCTGGAGCTGGCCCGTCGGCGAGCGGGTGCCCTCGGGGAACATGATGATCGTCCGGCCCTGCTTCAGGGCCTGGAGCACCCGCTTGATCGCGGTGACATCCGAGCCGCCGTCGCGGTCGACGGGAATGGTTCCCACCGCGTCGAGCCACCACGACACGAAGCCCGGTTTCCACAGCGTCTTGCGAGCGAAGAACGCCACCTGCCGCGGCACGTGCGCGCCGATCAGGAACGGGTCGAGGTGGCTGGTGTGATTGGCGGCGATGAGGAACCCGCCCGCGCGCGGAAGCAGCCCGGTGCCATGCGCCTCGCCGCGAAACGCGACCGCCCCCGCCACCACCGAAAGATAATGGAACAGCCCGTAGACCGGCTCCATCTCCACCTGCGGGAACGCGCGACTCATGCGGCGGGCAGGCGCGCGGCCACCGCCGAGGCCATCGCGGCGACGACTTCGGGCAGCGATCGGTGCGTGGTGTCGATCGACACCGCGCCGGTGGGGCAGGCGAGCGGCGCGGTCTTGCGGGACGAATCCAGGCGGTCGCGCTCAGCGATCGAATCCTGCTGCCCCTCGCGGGCCCGCCGGCGGGCCCGCTCCTCGGGGTCGGCGTGCAGGAAGAAGCGGAAATCCGCGGCGGGGAAGATCACCGAGCCGATGTCGCGGCCCTCCATCACCAGGCCGCGAAAACCACCCGCGCGCGCGACGTCCACCTGGCCGCGCTGGTAGGCGAGCAGGGCCTCGCGCACGGCGGGCAGCGCGGCGAAGTGGGAGACGTTCTCGTTGACCTCGCGGCTGCGGATCTCCTCGCCGGCGACCCGTCCGCCGATCTCCATCCGCGCGGAGCGGCCCTCGACGCGCGTGCCGAGCCGCAAGTCGGCCAGGGCGGCGCCGACGCCCGCCGGATCCGCCGCGCTCACGCCTCGCCGCAGCAGCTCCGCCGTGACCGCACGATAGAAGGACCCGGTGTCGACGTGGAGCAGGTGGAAGCGCTCGCTCAGCGTGCGCGCCGACGACGACTTGCCGGAGGCGGCGCCTCCGTCGATCGCGACGATGATGAACGGCGGAGGGATCATCCGGCGGCCAACGATTTTTGGCGCAAGGTCTCCAGCAACTCAAAAAAGTGCGGAAAGGTCTTCGCGCAGCAGCCGGGATCGCGGACCGTGAGCCAGGGCCGGCCATCTCCGAGGAGATCGTGGCAGCCCAGCACCCCGAAGCTCATCGCAAACCGGTGGTCATGGTACGTCTCCACCGTCTCGCCGGCGCGCAGCGGCTGAGGGAAGATCTCCAGCGCATCCTCCGTCTCGACCACGCGTTGGCCCAGCCGGGTGAGTTCCCGCGCCATGCCGGCGACCCGATCCGTTTCCTGCTTGCGGGTGTGCGCGATGCCGCTGATCCGCGTCGGCCCCTGCAGCAGCGGCGCCAGCGCGGCAAGCGTGAGGAAGGTGTCGGAGATCGGTTTGAAATTGCCTTCGTGCCCGTGCCGGGCCCCGTCACGCGGGAACGACACCTCGAGGCCCGTGGCAACGGCCTGGACGGTCGCACCGACGGCGCGGACGACGTCGGCGAAGGCCGTGTCGCCCTGGAGCCCGCGCCCCGCCTCCTGGGCGCCGAGCAGCGCGAGCCGGCCCCCGGTCGCCAGCGGCAGCGCGAGAAAGTAGCTCGCGGCGGAGGCGTCCGGCTCGATCGGATACGCGCCGCCCGGGCGCCGGTACGGCCGCGGCCGGGCCGCGATCGTGAACGACCGTTCGTCCTCCCGCCGCACGAGCGACCGGCCATCGGGCGTGAAGGCCTGCATCACCTGCGCGGTCATGTCCACGTACGACCAGCGCACCGAGCCGCGCAGGGTCACGCGCACCTCGCCGCGCGCCAGCGGCGCGACCATCAGCAGGGCCGACAGCAACTGGCTGCTCTCGCTGGCGTCGAGTTCGACCGCACCTCCGGCCAGGCCGCGTGCGTGCACCTCCAGCGGGAAAAACCCCTCGACGCCCGGGCACCGGATGTCGGCGCCCAGCGCGCGCAGCGCATCGAGCAGCGGCTTCATCGGCCGCTGGCGCATCTGCGGCACGCCATCGAGCCGGAACACCCCGCGCGGGGCGGCCGCGCACAACGCCGTGAGGAACCGCGCGGCCGTGCCCGCCAGCCCCACGAAGAGGTCCGCGCGCTCCGCCGGCACGTCGCCGCCCCGGCCGGTCACCCGGATCTCGTGGCTGGCCGCGTCCTCGCTCACCTCGAAGCCGAGCGCCCGCAGTGCCGCACCCATCAATTGCGTGTCCTCGCTGAAGAGCGCTCCGGTCAGCGCGACGGGCCCTTCGCCCAGCGCGGCCAGCAGCAGCGCCCGGTTGGTCAGGCTCTTCGATCCGGGCAGCACGACCTCCCCGCGCACGGGACGGGTGAAGGGCGTGATCGGCAGGAGATCAGGCAGCGGCATGGAAGGTCGAGCGTCGCGCACGGCGGCGAGGTCGCCAAGGAGTTTCTCGCAGCGCGGCCGGGCACGGACGGTTATCGCATCGGCGCCTCAGCCCGTGGGTGGAGCCGCCTGTCCCCAGGCGGCTGACGTGCGACGGAAGTGTCCGCAGCGGCTTGAGGACAAGCCGCTCCACCTCGTTGGACGGCCGTTTTTCGCCTTCGATGTGAAGGCTCGTCGGATGACTGGCTCAGGCGAGCGGCGGCAGCTCCACGTCGTGGATCACCCGGCGGTCGAGGTCGCGCACGACAAGCTGCAGCCGCCGCGCATCCGCCCGGCCGTCCATCCAGGTCGCCGCGCGCGCGCCGCGCGTCGCCGGCCCGCCGCCGATCAACTGGCCGTAGGGGAACTCGGCGGTGGGCGGCATCCAGTGGGTCTGATGCGTGTGGCCCGAGATGATCACCTGCGTCTTCCACGCCACGAGCGCGTCGTGCCAGGCCGCGCGGCTGCGCCCGCTGTGCCGGTCGAAGCCGCCCCGCGCATAATCCTGCGGGCTCTCGTCGCGCCAGCGCAGGGGAATATGGCAGAACACGACGCGGTAAGGCGCGGCGGCGAACTCCGGCCGGCGGATCGTCTCGGCCAGCCACCCGGCCTGCTCCCGGCGCAGCGCGTCGAAGGCGACCCGTCCGCCGAAGCCGGGATGCGAGTCCGGCTTGTCCTCCCCGGTATGCAGGCAGATGAACGCGACCGGCCCGGAGCGAAAGGCATAGAACGGCCGTCCGCTCGGGGTCGCGACCAGCCCGGGCATCGCGTAGGCGTGCTGGCCGCGCACGTCATGGTTGCCCCAAACGAGGTTCAGCGGGCGCCCGGACGTGATGTCGCACCGGCCCGGGTGCAGGAGGGTGGGCACCAGGAGGTCGTCGGACTTCCAGTCGTTGCACGTGTCGCCGTTCCAAAGCAGGAAATCGGCGGCGGGCGTCTGCTCGTGCAGTTCGCGCAGGGTCGCGTCGTTCACGTGCGTGTCGTTCCAGACCACGAACGAGGTGGACGCGCCCTGCGGATCGAGCGTGCGAAACGGCTTCCACGGCGTCGTCTCCGTCGCATCGCCTTCCGTCGCGCTGGTCACCGCACGGACGCGATAGGCCCGGCCCGGGAGCAGCCCGCCCAGCCGCACGCGCAGGAGTTTCGCGCCCTGCGGCACGAAACCGAACGGATCGGTCGCGGCCATGCCCGTCGTGCCGTCCTCCCCCTGCCACTCGAGCCGGCCGCGGCAGAGGCGGCTGACGGCCCACACCGCCTCGAGACCGTCCGGCCGCGGGGCCATGAGCACGAGCGGCGTGACGACGAGCGGGCCCGTGGTGGACGCGGTAGCGGCTGGCGACGAGGCGGCGGCCGCGGCGGCCGGAGCGGCGAGGGTGCCGCCGACCGCGCCGGCGGCGAGATGGCCAAGGAAGCGACGGCGTTTCATGGAGGGCTCCACGCGCAAGGCTGGCCGGAAAGCGGGGGATTTTTCAACCTCGCGCTGGGGCGAAAGTCGCGGCTTCGGTGCGCGCCGCATGCCGGGGCAGAAGCGCGCGGCGCGGGTGCGTGCCGCTTCCAGGGGAGAAAGCCCGGACCGCCCTGGTCCAGCCCGGGGGTCGGGGGCCCGACTCGCGTCGGAAATTGCGCAATAATTGCGCAATGTTCCCGTGCGTTGCGCAAGGTCTGCGCAAGGGGGCGGGTTGTGTTACTTTTGGCGTGAAAATCCGTCCAGTCCCTGCGAGTCGCATCCTGCTTTTCCCTAAACCCATGAACTCCTGCTGTGCTTCGCTCCGTTGGTCGTGGGCTGTCGCGCGTTCCCTCCGGCAATCCGGTGGTCTCGGCCGCAGCCTGGCTTTGTTCGCCCTCGTCGGCGGTTTCGCGCTTTCGGCTTCTGCGCAAGAGACGCCGGCCGGCGACGCGCAAGGCGGGCGGCGTCGCGGTGAATCGGGCGCCGAGCGCGGGGCGCGAGGCGAACGCGGCGATCGCGCGAATCTCAGCCCGCAGGACATGCAGGCCCGGATGCTGGGGGCGCTGCGGGAGCGGCTGGAAGTGACGGACGACGAGGAGTGGAAGCTGATCTCCGAGCGCGTCGCAAAGGTGGCCGAGCTCCGGCGCGCGACCGGCGGCGCGGGCGGGCCGATGATGTTCGGCGGGTTTGGCGGCCGCGGTGGACCGCCGCCGGGAGGCGGCCAGGCGGCCGGCAGCGAGGGTCGCGGGCGCGGCGGGTTCACCGGCCGCGGCGGACCGGGCGGCGGCAATGCCGAGCTGGCGGCGCTGTCGACGGCGGTCCGGGACAAGCTGCCCGATGCCGAGATCAAGTCGCGGCTCGAGCGCCTGCGCCAGTCGCGCCAGGACAGCGAGGCCAAGCTGGCCAAGGCCCAGGAGGAACTCCGCGCCGTGCTCACGGTGCGCCAGGAGGCGACCATGGTCGTCTTCGGCCTGCTGCCCTGATCTCCGCTTTCCCTCCGTGCTCACCGCCGCCCCGTCTCCCGGTTCACCTTCCGGCGCGCTGCCCGAACTGCTCGAGCGCCTCATCGCCGGGCGCCAGCTCACCGCGACCGACGCGCGGGCGTACCTGCGCCAGCACCCCGGGCCCGAAGCGCAGGCCGAGGAGCGCGTGCTGCGCTGGCTGGCGCAGGAATACGGCGTGGGCTTCACGAAACTCGACGAGCTCGAGCCCGATCGGGCGGTGCTGTCGCTGTTTCCGGCGCGACTCTTGTTGCGCGACGAACTGCTCCCGCTGCGCCGCGTCGACCACCAGATCGAAGTCGCCACCAGCCGGCTGTTCGCCACGCAGGGCCTGGACGGGCTGAAGGCGCTCACCGGCCTGCGCCTCCGGCCGGTCCTGGCGCCGGCCGAGGCGGTCCAGCGGGAATTGAAGAAGCGGCTGGGCGTCGGCGCCGACACCATCGACACGCTCGACGAGGAGACGGCGCTGCAGGTCGTCGACGAGGGAGGAGCCGCGGCCGGCACCAACCTCGATGAGGCCGCCGAGGACGCGTCGATCATCCGGTTCGTCAACCAGGTGCTCAAGGACGCCATCGAGCTGCGCGCCTCCGACATCCACCTGGAGCCGTTCGAGGACGAGCTGCGCATCCGTTACCGCATCGATGGCGTGCTGCAGGAGGTGCCGGTCCCGGCGCAGATCAAGCGCTTCCAGCCTGCGATCGTCGCCCGCGTGAAGATCCTCAGCCACCTCAACATCGCCGAGAAGCGCCTGCCGCAGGACGGCCGCATCAAGGTCCGCATCGAGGCGGCGGAGGTCGACATCCGCGTATCCATCATTCCGATGCTGCACGGCGAGGCCGTCGTGATGCGCCTCCTGCGCCAGAACTCCTCGCTGAAGGGCGCGCACGAGCTCGGCATGAACGCCCGCGAGCTCGCCTGCCTGCGGCGCGTGCTGCAGCTCCCGCACGGCATCGTGCTCGTCACGGGCCCGACCGGCAGCGGCAAGACCTCGACGCTCTACACCGCGCTGCACGAGATCAACGACAGCGAGCGCAAGATCGTCACGATCGAGGACCCGGTCGAATACCAGCTCAAGGGCGTGAACCAGATCCAGGTGTCGGAGAAATCCGGGCTCACCTTCGCCCGCGGCCTGCGGTCGATCCTGCGCCACGACCCCGACGTCATCCTCATCGGCGAAATCCGCGACCAGGAGACGGCGCAGATTGCCGTGCAGGCGTCGCTGACGGGGCACCTGGTCTTCTCCACGCTCCACACCAACGACGCGGCCGGCGCGCTCACGCGGCTGGTCGACATGGGCGTCGAGCCGTACCTGGTGGCCTCGTCGCTCGAGTCGGTGCTCGCGCAGCGTCTCGTGCGCGTGCTCTGTCCGCACTGCAAGGCGGTCGACGATTCGCCCACCGCCCGCACCTACAAGGCGAGGATCGGCATTCCCGCGGCGGCGAAGATCTACCGCAGCGTCGGCTGCCGTGAGTGCCGCCAGACCGGCTTCCACGGCCGGCGCGCGATCTTCGAGTGGATGGATTCGAGCAACGAGATCCGCCAGCTCATCCTGAAGAACGGCTCGACCGACCTCATCCGCGACGCCGCCCGCCGGGCGGGCATGACCACCCTCGCCGAGGACGGTCGCCGGCTGGTGCAGGAGGGCATCACGACGATCGAGGAGGTGTTGAGCGTCACCACCGTGCACGAGGCGGAGGAGCCGCTGGAGAAGGCGCCGCCGCCGGCCTCGCCGCCGGGGCACTGAGGTTCCTTCCCGCCCGCCCGCCATGCCCCAATTTGCCTACAAGGCCCTGCAGCTCGACGGCGTGCTCGTCGAAGGCAGCATCGACGCCTCCAACCGCCAGGAGGCGATGCGGCAGGTCGAGATCCGCGGGTTGAAGCCGATCCGGCTGGCCGAGACCGCCGCGGCGGGCCGGACCGAGGCTTCCGGCGGCAGTGACGGGAAGTCCGGCGGCCTGCTCGACGGGCTGAAGCTGGCGCCGTCGCGCAAGATCACGCCCAGGATGCTCGAGAATTTCACCCGGCTGCTCTCGAGCCTGCTCGCGGCCGGCGTGCCGTTCAGCCGGGCACTCGTGATCATCCACCGCGAGGCCTCGGAGCCGGCGGCGAAGGCGAAATGGAAGGAGATCCACGACCTGGTGATCGACGGCATGTCGCTTTCGGACGCGATGGCGCGCTCGCCGGAGACCTTTCCCCGGGTGTACGTCGCGATGGTGGAGGCCGGCGAGACCGGCGGATTCCTCGACGTCGTGCTCGCGCAGATCGCGGACTTCCAGGCGCGGGAGAAGGACCTGCAGGGCAAGGTCATTTCCGCGCTGATGTATCCCGCCATCCTGCTGGTGCTCGCGATCGGCGTGCTGATCTTCCTGCTCGTCTTCTTCATCCCGCGGTTCCAGCTCGTGTTCCAGGGCTTCAACGCCGAGCTGCCGCTGATCACGCAGGTGATCGTCGGGATCAGCAACGCCGTCCGGAGCTACGGGCTGTTCCTCGCCGCCGCCGTCGTGATCGCGGTGGTCCTCACGCGCAACTGGTTCAAGTCGGAGCGCGGCCGCCGCTCCTGGGAGGGGTTGATCCTGCGGGCGCCCCGGCTCGGGCCGCTGCTGGCGCAGTTCGCGATGGCGCGATTCTGCCGGATGCTGGGGACCCTGCTCGGCGCGGGCGTGCCCCTGATCAATGCGCTCAACGTCGCGCGCCGCTCGATCGGCAACCAGATCCTGGTCGACGCGGTGTCGGACTCGATCGACCGCGTCAAGGAGGGCAAGGCGCTCGGCAAGAGCCTCGCGCAGAATCGCGCGCTGTTTCCCGGCGCGGTGGTCGAGATGATCTCGGTCGCCGAGGAGAGCGGCAAGCTCGACCAGGAGCTGCTGCGCATCGCCAACGTCACCGAGGGCGAGCTCGACCGGCAGCTCAAGACGGTCGTGGCGCTCGCCGAGCCGCTGATGCTGTTCCTCATCGCGGCGCTGGTCGGCACGATCTTCATCGGGATGGTGATCCCGATCTTCTCGCTGCAGGACCACATCAAATGAGCCTTTCCATGAAAACCGCCCCCTCCCGCCTCCGCCGCCGCGTCCGGCGGGGCTTCACCCTCGTCGAACTGCTGCTGGTGCTCGTGATCCTCGGGATCCTCGCCGCGCTCGTGCTGCCGAAGTTCACCGGCCGCACCGAGCAGGCCCGCACCACCGCGGCCCAGACGCAGATCGCGACGTTCGGCACCGCGCTCGACGCGTTCGAGGTCGACACCGGCAGCTATCCCCGCGGCCAGGATGGGCTCAGCCAGCTGATCGTCGCGCCGTCCGATGTCACCAACTGGCGCGGGCCCTACCTGAAGAGCGACATCCCGCTCGATCCCTGGGGCCGAGCCTACCTCTACGAGTTCCCGGGGCGGGTGAACCCGTCCGGTTACGACATCCGCTCGACCGGCCCCGACGGCCAGGCGGGCACCGGCGACGACATCGTCAATGCGCGGGTCTCGACACGCTGACCGCCGCATCCTCCGGCGCGGCTTCACGCTGGTGGAGCTGATCCTGGTCATGGTGCTGCTCACCATCGTCGCCTCGCTGGTGGCGCCGCGCATGTCGTCGTTCTTCCGCGGCCGCGCGCTGAGCGGGGAGGCGCAGCGCTTTCTTTCGCTCACGCACTACGCCCAGGCCCGCGCCGTCGCCGAAGGCGTGCCGGTGCTGCTGTGGATCGACGTCAAGCGGTCCGCCTACGGCCTCGATGTGCCGGGAGCGCACGCCACCGGGCGCGACCACTCGGTCGAATACGAGGCCGACTCCACCGTGACGTTCCAGCTGCCCGCCGTGAACGACGCGCCCATATCGGAGGACGACGACGAACGCCTCGGGCTGCCCGAGGATGTCGCCGCGATCCGTTTCACGCCCGACGGCTATTTCGACGAGACCAGCGTCCGGCAGGTCATCCTGCGCCAGGGCGAGGAGGCCGCGCTCGAGATCGCTCCCCGGCCCAACCGGCTCGGCTACGAGATTCGTCCCCATGACGGCGCGCGCTGAACGTGTGCCACGGCGGGCCGCGGGTGCGGCGCGAGGCGCGGACGGGGCCGTCCGCGATCGGGCCCGGATTCGCGCCCGCAGCCCGCGGGGTTTCACCCTGGTCGAGGTGCTCGCGGCGCTGCTCATGATGGCGATCGTCGTGCCCGTCGCGATGGAGGGCATGGGCATCGCCAGCCGCGCGGGCGTGCTCGGCACCCGCAAGGCCGCCGCGATGCGCGTCGCCGAGCGGCTGCTCAACGAATTCGTCGTGGAAAACCAGCTCCAGCAGGCCACGAGCGGCGGCACGCTGGTCGACGGCGACACGAGCTACCCCTGGACGATGCGCACGGAGAACTGGTCCGAGGACGCCCTGCAGGTCATGACCGTGACCGTGACCTTCGTCGTCCAGGGCAACTCCTACGAGGTCAACCTGAGCACGCTGCTGCCCGCCGCCACCACCGGCGCCGGGCCAACCGCGTCCCAGCAATAAGGGCATGTCCCAACGCCTCCAGTCCACGCCGGGCCGTGCCGGTTTCACCCTGATGGAGCTGCTGCTGGCCACCGCCGTCGGCGGCGTGATCCTGCTCGCGATCCAGACCACCTTCTTCGGCGCCCTGCGGCTGCAGCGCACCACCCACGAGCGGCTCGACGAGGACCGCACGGTCGAACGCACCCTCGGGATCATCCGGCGCGACCTCGCGGGATTGCTGCTGCCGGGCGGCGTGCTGGCGGGGCACCTCCAGTCGACGACGTTCTCATCCCTGACCTCCGGCACGCAGGGTGACCGCGTGACGCCGGACCTGTACACGAGTTCCGGCCGGATCGACGGCTGGACGCCGTTCGCCGACGTCCAGAGCGTCGCGTACTACCTTTCGCCGGCCGCCGGCAACACCGCCGGGCGGGACCTGATCCGCGTCGTCACGAGAAACCTCCTTCCCGTGCAGGAGCTGCAACCGGAGGAGACGGTGCTGCTCGCGAACGTCGCGGCGGCCGAGCTGCTGTTCTTCGACGGTACCGGCTGGACGGATACCTGGGACTCCGAGGCGACATCGACGCTGCCGACCGCGCTGAAGTTCAGCCTTTCGCTCGCCGCGAAGGATCGCGCCACCACCGCCCCGGCCCCGCACGAGCTCGTGGTGCCGCTGCTCGTCAAGACCACCACGCAGAGCCAGGCCGAGCTGGAGGAGCAGGTGCCATGATGGCTCGTGGCACCGGGAGGAACCGCCGCCGCGGCTCGGTCCTGATCATCGTGATCTGGGTCTGCCTCGGGCTGGTGGCGCTGACGTTCTATTTCGCGAACGAGATGTCGACGGAGCTGCGCGCTTCGGATCACCGGGCCTCGGCCATCGTCGCCCGTCAGGCGGCCGCCGGCGGGACGCGGTACGCGGCGTTCATCCTCGGGCAGTTCGCCACGGGCGGAACCGTGCCGCGGCGCGAGGATTACCTCTCCGAGGACCTCCCGGTGGGCGAGGGGCGGGTCTGGTTCCTCGGCCGCGACCCGGACCAGCGTCCGACATCGGACCCGGTCTTCGGCCTGGTCGACGAGGCTTCGAAACTGAACCTCAACACCGCCACGCGCGGCATGCTCGAGATGCTGCCCGGCATGACGCCGGAACTCGCGGAGGCGATCCTAGCCTGGCGCGCGCGCAACCAGGCCGGCGTGGGCGACAGCACCTACGGCCGGCTCGAGCCGGCGCGGCTCAACAAGGCGGCGCCGTTCGAGTCCGTCGACGAGCTTCGCCTCGTCTACGGTGCGACCCTGGCCGCGCTGCTCGGCGAGGACACGAACCGAAACGGGGCGATCGACGACAACGAGAACGACGGCGACCGCTCGGCGCCGCGGGACAACCCCGACGGGCTGCTCGAGCCTGGTATCCTGGAGTTCGTGACGGTCTACAGCCGGCAGCCCAACACCCGGTCCGGTGGCGGCCGCCGCATCAACCTGTCCACCGCCCAGTCGCGGGGCGCGCTTCCGGGCCTGCTGCAGCAGCGCCTCGGCGCCGCCCGGGCCACGCAGATCATGGGCGCGATCGGCGGCGGCGAGATCCGCAGCGTGGCCGAGTTCATGGTGAACGCGCGGCTGACCGCGGAGGAGTACGCGCAGATCCGCCTCGACCTCACGGTGAGCGGCAACGCCACGGTCCAGGGGCTGGTCAACGTCAACACCGCGAGCGAGACCGTCCTCGCCTGCATCCCCGGCATCGGCCCCGACAACGCGCCCGCGCTCGCGGCCTACCGGCTCGCGAACCCGGATGTGCTGACGAATTTCGCCTGGTTGATGCAGGTGCTCGACCGCCAGGCCATCGTGCGGGCCGGACCCTACCTCACGGATGAGTCGTACCAGTTCACCGCCGATGTCGTGGCGGTCGCCGGCTCCGGCCGCGGCTTCCATCGCGAACGGACGGTCTTCGATCTCTCGGCCGGGACGCCGCGCGCGGTGTACCAGCAAGAACTCACCGACTACGGCTGGCCGCTCGGCCAGAACCTTCGCCTGTCGCTGCGAGAAAACCCGGGGAACGGACTATGAAGTGGATCGCCAAGAAACGCCCGACGTCGGTCGTCGGCCTCGCCTTCACGGAGGGGCAGTTGCGACTCGTGCACGTCGCGCGGGCCAAGCAAGCCGTCGCCGTCATCCGCGCGGCCGCCGCGCCGCTCACGCTCGACGTGCTCCACCCGGAGCCGGAGCTGGTCGCGCAGGAGATCCGCAATCACTTCGAGGCGGCGGGCATTCGCGAGCGGCAATGCGTCGTGGCGCTGCCGCCCGCCTGGGTCATGACCCATCAGGCCGCGGTGCCGGACCTGGCGGCGGACGACATGGAAAGCCTGCTGCTGATCGAGGCGGAGAAGGCGTTTCCGTGCGACCCGGAGGAGCTGCAGATCGCCCGCTCGCCGCAGCGCGCCGGCGGGAGCCGGTTCGTCACCCAGCTGGCGGTGCGCAAGGACCAGCTCGACCGGCTTGCGGCCGTCCTGCGGGACGCCGGCCTCAAGCCGCTCGGCTTCTCGCTCGGGCTGCCCGCCCTGCCGGGCGCGCTGGGCACGGAGTCGGAGGGCAGCGCCATCCTCGTCGTGGAACCGGCCGGCGCCACGCTGCTCGTCGCCGCCGGCGGCGGGGTCGCGGCGTTCCGCACGCTCGAGGCCGCCATCGATTCCGAGCAGGGCGAGGCGGTCGTCAACGGACCGGCGCTCGCCCGCGAACTCCGGATCACATTCGAACAGGTGCCGCCGGAGCTGCGGGCCACGGTGCGACAGCTCACCGTCCGCGGGCACCCCGTCATGGCGCGGCAGCTTGCGGAGATCCTCGGCCCCTGGGCGGGCGACGCCGGCCTCCGGCTGCAGGTCGACGCGGAGCCGGGCCGCAACGTCACTGACGCCGGGATCGAGCAGCTCGCCCTGGCCCGCCTGCAGGGCGGGGTGGGGACGTTCGAGTTTCTTCCGCCGGTACCGGGGCGCTGGGCGGTCCTGATGGCGCGCTACAGTTCGAAGCGCCTGGCGACGGCGGGATTCGCCGCGGCGGCGCTCGTGCTGCTCGGCCTGCTCGCGCTGGGCTGGCAGGAGTATCGGCTCTGGTCGCTGCGCTCGGAGTGGGGCGGCATGGCGGCCCGCGTGGCCGAGCTCGAGACGACGCAGAACCGGATCCGCGAATTCCGCTCCTGGTACGACACGTCGTACCGCAACCTCACCATCATGAAGCGCGTGATCGAGTGCTTCCCCGACAACGGCAGCGTCACGGCCAAGACGTTCGAGATCCACACTCCGGCGACCGTCAGCGTCTCGGGCACCGCCCGCGACAACGCGTCGCTCCTGCGCACGCTCGACCAGTTGCGGCAGGTCAGGGAGGTGCAGGGGCTGAAGATCGAGCAGATCCGCGGCAAGACGCCCGCCCAGTTCAACTTCACGTTCCGCTGGGTCGGAACCTCCGGCGCATGAGCAAGAACCCGCCCAATCGCCAGCGCCTGCTGCTCGTGCTCGCGGGCGTCGGCCTGCTCCTGCTGGTGGGCGACAGCCTCGTGCTGACGCCCCTCGCCGGCGCCTGGCAGTCCCGCAGCGCGGAGCTCGCGCGGCTGCAGAAGAATGTCACGGAAGGCCGCGGCATCATCGAGCGCGCCGACCGTACGCAAAAACTCTGGGCGGAGATGCAGGCTCAGGCGCTGCCCAAGGACCCGGCCAAGGCCGAGCAGGATCTCATCACGGCCTTCGACCGGTGGGGCCGCGCCGCCGGCATCGAGCTCGGAGCGATCAAACCCCAGTGGAAACGCGGTGCCGCGCCGCGCTACTCGCAACTCGAGTGCCGCGTCGACGCCACCGGCAGCCTCGCGTCGCTGAGCCGGTTTCTGTACGAAGTGGAAAAGTCCCCGCTCGCGCTGCGCATCGACGCGGTGGAGTTCACCGCCCGCGACGACCAGGGACAGCGGCTGTCGCTCGGCCTGCTCGTGAGCGGGCTGCGGTTCGTGCCGCTGGAAGGAAGGCCGTAAATGAAGACCTGTCCGTATCGTATCATGGGAGCGCGGACGTCCTCGTCCGCAACCCTCCGGGAGTCGGGCGGCGGCATCCGCGCCGTCCGGGGCAATGGCGTCCCCCTGCTGCTGTGCGCGCTGCTGCTGCCGGTGCTCGCCGGCGCGGCCGAGGGTCGCCGCTCGCGCGAGCGCGATGCCGACGGCGTCCGCCCCGCGACGCCGGCCGCCGCCGCGTCGGGCGCAGTCGCGCCCGCGGACGGATTCGACGCCTTCCGGCTCATCGCCGAGAAGAACATCTTCAATCCCAACCGCGTGGGCCTCACGCGCGCCGCCCCGGAGGCACGTCCGCCGCGCGTCGACACGATCGCGCTCGTCGGCACGGTCGAGCTCGACGGCCGGCGTGCCGCGCTGTTCGACAGCGCGGAGGCGGCGTTCCGCAAGACCGTGCGCGAGGGCGAGACGATCGCCGACTTCACGGTGGCGAAGATCACGCCTGCAGGCGTGGACCTGGCCCGCGAGGGACGCACGCAGCCCGTGCGCGTGACGGAACAGTTGCGCCGGCCCGAGGGAGGCGAGTGGTCCGTGATCGCCGCGCCCAACTCCCCCCGACCCGAAAGCCGCCCGGAAACGGCTGCGCCCGAGATTCCGGCCGATGCCTCCGACGTGCTCAAGCGGCTGATGCGTCAGCGCGAGAAACAATTGAAAGAATGAAAACGACGTTCGCCCCCCCGATCCTTTGTCTGGCCGCGCTGGCGCTGCTCGCCCCGGGCCTGCCGGCCCAGGAAGCCGCCGCGCCCGCGGCTCCTCCGGCGCCCGCTTCCGCTCCGTCCGCGGGCGGCGGGCTCCGCTTCAACTTCCGCGGCGCCCCGCTCGAGACCGTGCTCAACTACCTCAGCGAGGCCGCGGGCTTCGTGATCGTGCTCGAGACGCCCCTGAAGGGTACGATCGACATGTGGAGCGCGCAGCCCGTGGGCCGGGCCGAGGCGGTGCAACTGCTCAACCTCGCGCTCGACAAGCACGGTCTCACGGCGGCCGTGCGCGGCCGCAACCTGATCGTGCGCTCCAAGGAGGAGGCGCGGAAGAAGAACATCCCGATCCGCACCGGCAACGATCCGCGCGAGATTCCGGACAACGCCGAGATGGTGATGCAGATCATCCCGCTCGAGCGCATCGACGCGACCCAGGCCGCCGCGGATCTCGCGACGCTCCTGCCGAGCACCGCGACGATCACGGCCAACCAGGACAGCAACTCCCTCGTCGTCACCGACACGCAGAGCAACATCCGCCACATCGTCGAGCTCGTGGCCGCGCTCGACGGCTCCGCGGGCTCGGTCGCCTCCATGAAGGTCTTCCGGCTCAAGAACGCCGATCCCACCGAAATGGCGCAGCTGATCACGAATCTCTTCGGCACGACGGGCACCGCGCAGGCGCAGGCCACGCCGGGACAGTTCGGGGGCTTCGGGCCTTTCGGGCCCGGCGCGGCGGCCGCTCTCGCCGCCGCCGCCGGCCGCGGCGGCCGGGGCGGGGCCGGCGGCGCCACGACGGGGCGCGGCACGCGCAGCGGTTCCTCCGGCGGACGCCGCGGCACGCCGGTGGTCGCCGTCGCCGACCCGCGCACGTTCTCCGTCATCGTCACGGCCTCGCGCGAGGCGCTGAACGACATCGGCGAGATCATCGGACAGCTCGACGCCAGTTCCGCCCGCAAGCAGCGGGTGTTCGTCTACACGCTCGAGAATGGCGACGTGAAGCAGGTCGAGGCGGTGCTGAAGAACCTCTTCCAGAGCAGCAACGCCCGCACGACGACCAGCAACCAGGCCGACGTCCTGAACACGCGCGCCTCCAGCAACACGCAGGCGACCGGCAGCAACATCCAGCTCGGTTCCGGCGGCATCCGCTAAACCTTCCCGGCCCTCCCATGCATCCTTTCCTTTCCTCCCGCTCCTCCCGCGTCGCGCTGCTCGCCCTGCTGGCGCTCGGCTGCGCCGGCACCGTCGCCGCCCAGAACACCGGCGCGCGCGGAGGCACCAACCAGGCCCGCCGCCCCACGACCAACACCAACGTCAATCGGGGCACGACCGCCACCGGTGGCGGCGGCGGCGGCTCGTCCACGGGCGCCAACCGCCAGTACGTCAACTCCACCATGATCGGCGACGCCATGATCACCAGCGACCTCGAGACGCGGCGGCTGATCGTGGTCACCGATGAGGAGACGAACGAAAGCATCAAGACGATCGTCGAGAGCCTCGACCGGCCGAAGCCGCAGGTGCTGATCAACGTCGTCTTCGTGCAGGTCACGCACGACCGCGACCTCGATCTCGGCACGGAGGCGACGTGGACCGGCAAGCTGGCGGTGAAGACGGAGCCCAACGCGATCGCGAGCTCCCGTTTCGGTCTCGCCGATGCGCTCAATGACCCGACGAAGTTCGGCGCCTTCTACCGCATCCTCGGCGAGGACATCAACGCGACCATCCACGCGCTGTCCTCGCTCGGGAAGACCGAGATCCTCTCGCGCCCCTCGATCCTCACCCGCAACAGCCAGCAGGCGACAATCATGGTGGGCCAGTCGGTGCCGATCATCACCAACTCGCGCGTGGTCGACCAGACCAACGCCACGATCAACACGGTCCAGTACCAGGATGTCGGCATCATCCTGCGCGTGACGCCGTTCATCACCGCCGACGGCCTCGTCGAGATGATCGTCTCGCCCGAGATCTCCTCGCTGAGCGCGACCACCGTGCCGATCTCCAACACCGTGAGTTCGCCCGTGATCGACAAGCGTTCGGCCGACACCGTCGTGGTCACCCCCAGCGAGCGCACCATCGTGATCGGCGGCCTGATTTCCACCGAGGTGAAGGACCTCGACAGCAAGGTGCCGATCCTCGGGGACATTCCGCTGCTCGGCTACGCCTTCAAACGAAAGCAGAAGAGCCACGCGAAGACCGAGCTCCTCATTTTCCTCACGCCGCGCGTCGTCCAGAACCCCGGCGACCTCGCCCAGGCGTCCGCGAGCGAGCGGGAAAAGATGAACCTCGCGCCCAAGTCCTTCCCGAACGGCGAGCTCGAAAGCTTCATCGGCAAGCCCTGAGCCAGCGACTCGGCAAGGTGGAGCCGCCTGTCCCCAGGCGGCTGACGTTCGACGGATCCGCCCGCAGCGGCTTGGGGACAAGCCGCTCCCGCGTTCCGCGCGGTCGCTTTCATGGGGATTTGAAGTCCAGCTGCGTTGCTGCCGGAGCGGAAGTCCGCGTGGTCCGGGACCGAGGCTGCGACGGAGCGCCGCGGCGCCGCGCTCGCCTGCTGACTTGAAGCTTGGAAACCGTTCCAGCTCGGGCGAACTGTCTGTTGCGATAACCCATGCCCTGGCCGCTTCCCACTCGCAGTCGCAACGCCGGCGTCTATGCCGCGCTGGCGGTGCTTGCGGCGGGCGTGTGCGGCTGGCAGTGGGGCGAGCACCGGCGCTTCGCGCAATCCGCCGCCCAGGCGCTCATCAACCGCGGCCGCGATATCACCTCGACGCTGGGCATCGTCGTGAGTTCGCAACGGCGCATCGGCAATCTTGTCGCCAAGGACCGCATCGAGTCCGCCCTCCAGGGCCTCATCCATCCGGGTGAGCTGGAGTCGATCGCGATCCTCTCCGCCACGGGCGAAACGATCGCCAGCGCAGGCCGGCCCCTCGAGCTCACGGCGGAAATGGTGCAGGCACGGGGCGTGCATTGGCGCGACCGCGACCTCACGCTGCTCAACCTCATGGACCTGGGCGTCGGCGGCACGCCGGAGAACGATCCGCGCGCGACCACGCTGGTCGTGGCCAGCGCGCAGATGGGCAAGGCGCTGCGACCCTCGCAACGTGCGGCCGGCTCGACGCGGACGGCCGAGAACCGTCCCGCCGGCGCGGCTGCCGGCGCCGACCATCCGGCTGGCGCCGTGCCGCCGCCGGGGGGGCGTCCCGCCCGCGTCGCCTTCAGCCGTCCCGCCTGGATGAGCGAGCAGGAGTACGACGCCCTGATCCGCAAGCAGGGCATGCACAGCCTGGTGATCTCGCTCTCGACCGACGCCATGCACCGCAGCGTGCGGCAGGACCTGTGGCTCCGTTCGCTCGTGAGCCTGCTCGCGACCGGCGCCGCGCTGATCTCGGGCCTCGCCTGGCGCAACCTGTCGCGCAACGCCGAACTCCAGATCCGGCTGGTCAAGGCCGGTGAGATGAACAGCCACCTCGCGCAGATGAACTTCGCGGCGGCGGGCCTGGCGCACGAGACGCGCAATCCGCTCAACCTCATCCGGGGCCTCGCGCAGATGATCACGCTGCAGGCGGCGGAGGCGCCGAAGCTGCGCGAACACGCCCATGCGATCATCGAGGAGGCGGACCGCGTGACGGTGCAGCTCAACGAGTTCATCGACTACTCCAAGCCGCGCGAGGCCCATCCCTCGCCGGTTGACGTCGCGAGTCTTGCCGCCGACGTCGTGCGCACGCTCCTGCCCGACATCGAGGACAAGCGCATCCAGGTCACGACCCCGGCCGAGCCCTGCGTCATCCTCGCGGACGAACAGCTGTTCCGGCAGGCGCTCTTCAACCTCCTGCTCAACGCGGTGCAGGCGGTCGAGCCGGGCGGAAACGTATCCGTGCGGGCCTTGCCGTCGACCGATGGCACGGTAACGGTGGAGGTGGCCGACGACGGACCCGGAGTGCCCGAGGCGGAGCGGACCAACATCTTCAAGCCCTACGTCACGATGCGGCCAAAGGGCGCGGGCCTCGGCCTCGCGATCGTGCAGCAGATCGTCGCCGCACACCGCTGGGAGATCGCCTGCCTCCCGCACGCGCCGCGCGGCGCCGTGTTTCGACTCAGCCACCTGAAGCCGGGAGCGTCCCACCATGCCGCCTGAGCCAGCCCGGCCCGCGCGCATCCTCGTGGTCGACGACGATCCGGGACAGCGCAGCCTGCTCGAGACGTTCCTTCGCGCGAAGGGCTACCGCACGCAGGCGGCGGC
Source organism: uncultured Opitutia bacterium (assembly GCA_937952235.1). Lineage (GTDB taxonomy): Bacteria > Verrucomicrobiota > Verrucomicrobiia > Opitutales > Opitutaceae > ER46. Next base: position 22,024 of record CALFZM010000212.1, read on the forward strand.
CTCGGGTGAGGCGGCGCTCCAGCTCCTCGCCGAGGAGACATTCGGGATGATGATCAGCGACGTCCGCATGCCCGGCATGTCGGGCATCGAGACCTTCCGCCGGGTGCGCCAGCGGCACCGGGCGCTGCCGGTGCTGCTGGTGACGGCTTTCGCCGACATCCGGAGCGCGGTCACCGCGATGCGCGACGGCGCCGTGAACTACCTCGCCAAGCCGATCGACCTCGACGAGCTGATGGCGTCGGTGCGGCTCGCACTCGAGCGGCCGTCGCCCGCTGCGCCAGGGCCCGAGGCGCTGCCCGCCCTGCCGTCGGGCGTGGTCGCGCAGAGCGCGCTGCTGCAGGGCGTGTTTCGCGACGCGGCCATGATCGCACCGTCGGAATCCCGCGTGCTGATCACCGGCGAGAGCGGCGTCGGCAAGGACGTGGTCGCCGAGGTGCTCCACGCCTGGAGCGGGCGGCGCGCCGGTCCGCTCGTCAAGGTGAACTGCGCCGTGACGCCCGAGGCGGCGCTGGAGGCGGAGCTCTTCGGCCAGGATCCGGGCGTCTCCGGCGGGTCGGTCCCGGCCCGCGTGGGCCGGTTCGAGGAAGCGGCGGCCGGCACGCTGTTCCTCGACGAGATCGGCGACCTCGCTCCCGCGCTCCAGGCCAGGCTGCTCCGGGTGATCAACGACGGCGTGTTCCGGCGGGTGGGTGGTACGCGTGACCAGCGGGCCGACGCGCGCATCCTGGCTGCGACCCACCGCGACCTGGAGGCCGAGATCGCGGCGGGACGATTTCGCGAGGACCTTTTCTACCGGCTCAACGTGATGGAGCTGCACCTGCCGCCGCTGCGGGAGCGAACGGAGGATATCCTGCCGCTGGCGACGCACTTCATCGGCCAGTTCTCGCGGCAGAAGTCCCGGTTCTCGGCCTCGGTTTCCGCGGCGTTGCTTCGCTACCGCTGGCCGGGGAACGTCCGCGAGCTGCGGAACGCGATGGAGCGCGCCGCGCTGCTCACGCGCGGCGAGATCGTCCTGCCCGAGCACCTGCCCGCCCGCATCCTGGCGGCGGATACGGCAGACGCGCCGGGCGGCGCGCCGCCGGCCGGCGGGGAACTGCAGCGACTCGACGCGATCGAGCGCGAGGCGATCCTGCGCACGCTGCGCAAGAACCACTTCAACCGCACCGAGACCGCGCGCGAGCTGGCCATCAGCCGGCGGGCGCTCACGTACAAGCTGCAGCGGCTGCGCGCCGAGGGCGTGCCGATCGATCCGGGGCCGCCGGGCGGCTAGAGTGCCTTAAGTGAGATCGTAGCCGCGCAGGGCGGGAACCGAAGCGCAAAGACGCGAAGGAAAGCAAGGACTCGCGAAGGAGAACCTGGCGAAACTCCGCGTTCTTTTGCGACTTTGCGTTTGGTTTGGGCTACAGGGTGATTGAACCTGCGCCAGGGCCGCCGGTCGCCCGCTCGGGCCCGCCCCCATCGGACGTGCTTCGCAGCGGCGATCGCGCGCGGACCGCGGGCGGCGGAGCCACGGATTGCACCGCGATGGGAACCTGCCATGATGGCGGGAATTGCACCGTCATGGCCGTGGAATTCAAAGACTACTACAAGGTACTGGGAATCGCCCGCGATGCGTCGGATGACGACATCAAGAAAGCCTTCCGCCGGCTGGCGCGGCTCTATCATCCCGATGTCGCGAAGGACAAGAAGGGCGCCGAGGCGAAGTTCAAGGAGATCAACGAGGCGCACGAAGTGCTGAGCGACCCTGAGAAACGCCGGAAGTACGACACGCTCGGCGCGAATTGGGACCAGGCGGGCGCGGGCCGGCCGCCCCCGGGCGCGCGGGGCTGGGAAGG
>CALFZM010000213.1 GCA_937952235.1 uncultured Opitutia bacterium
ATCGATTTCGCCGCCTACCTGTCGCTGTTCTTCCCACGCCGCTAGCCCGCCCCGGTAGGCGCGCGAAAAAATTTTCATCCGAGTTGCAGAAATAAAAGCAGCGATGCAGGAATATTCAACGCGCGGAGCTTGCTGGCGAACTACAGCGCGCCTCGACGCTGCAGATCCGTGATTACAGGCCCGAGCTGGCGGGCGAAAGCCTCCAAGCTGGCGCGATCGCCCGAAAAGAGTCCGGACTGCGGAAGGTTGATGTTCAACGTCGTCTGCCTCGGGGCTGCAAACGTCGGCGAAACCGCCTGCACTCCCGAGCTAGTCGCCGCACCACTGGCAACCGCGCCTGACGCTCCACCCCGACTCGACGTTGCTGTGGCGCTCTGATCAGGGCTTCAGCGGCATTTTCTTCAAGCAGAGGACGATCACGGCTCTGCGTCACCCGAACCGACGCCCTTCCAGTATTTCGCGTAGGGGCTGTCATCCGCCGGGACCATCACCATCACGCACCCGCAGTTGATCGTCTCGCCGATCGGTGCGGAAGGGTCATGCGGCGCCATCATCTTGAGTGGCTGCCCACCTTCCGTAGTCAAATCGAATGGCTTGCCGATCTCACGAACCTGACCGTGGATCACCCGATGGTTGACCCGCGGCTCGGCGCGCCCCTTGGAACGCACCCACTTCTTGCGCATCACCCCTGGATAGGCAGCCTCGACCTGCTCCATGCGCGTCTTGCTCGCGTGCGCATAGATTCGCGCGGTCTCGTTGTAGAGCACCGTTTGCGCGCGGCGCATCGTCATTGCCAGGCGCTGCGCGATCTCGCGCCGTGCGGTGTTCCGGTCAAGCGCCCCGGTGACCACCAACCCCAAGCGCGTGTTGATCGAGTCGACCATCTCCACGGTCACACCCTCGATCTTCGAAGTCATGAACTCCCGCATGGCCTGCAACAGGGGGGAGTCGATCATCGGTGGCGGCGCCAGGCGGACAACGTTCAGGCCCGTGTCGACGAGCCGAACCCCCTCCACGGTCATCTGCGTTCCGGTGACCGAGGCCACCACGCCGGCCTCCTTGCCGATCTCCTGGAGCACACGCCGAACCTCATCAAGGACGGCGGCAAGCCGCCAGCGCTCGGACTCGGTAGGCTGCGCATCCAGGATCCCGAGCACGCGCCGCTCCGCCTCTTCGAGGATCCGCCGAATCTCCGCCGCAGTGTCCTGCACGATCCGGGAGCGGTCTCGAAGGGCGTCGCCGTAGACGCGATCGTCATCGGCAGCGCTCACGCGGCACCCCCGAACACCCGCTCCATGATCCGGTCGATCAGTCCGCGCACCGAGCCCCGGACCGCGCCTTCGCTCGCGTCCATCGCATCGCCGAACATCCGCGCGCCCCTGGTTCCAGGGTGATTGACCTCGCGGCGGAACACCGTCCCGCCGGCCCCCTGAAACGCAAGCACCTTTGCGTTGCGCGCCCGGATCTTGTGGGGCTTGGTCCCGAACTCGACCCAGGGCGCGTACTGCTCGTTGCTGCCGATCACCACCGAAACGCCGATCCCTTGCCCCGGCAACGGCTGCACACCAAACTCGCCGATCTGCTGCACCCCGAGATTGCCCATCGGGACCACGCTCAAGCCGGCGGCGATCGAGTTCCGCAACGCCCCGGACTGCACGGGGGTCCGCTGAATCACCTGCTCCTGAAGGCGCGCCCCGGTGTCCCAGCCCCAACGCATCATCTCGTCCTGGACGATATCTGGCGCCTTCTCGATCGCCCTGCGCAGGCGGCGCAGACCATCGTCATCGAACTCGATGCGGATCACGGCGCCCCCTTTTCGATGACGGCACCGCCGTTCTTCATTCTCTCAGCCTCGGCCGCGAGGTCCGGCTCCTTGAATGAATCCTCCTCGGCCCGCCTCTTCTTGCGCTCGCGCGCCGCGGCCAATTCTGCGTCCGGATCCAGCTCATACCCGAGCCGGCCCGCCACTGTCGCAAGCAGACCGACCGCCGCCGCCTCCCCCAGGAGGCCAGCTTCCATCGAAGTCACGCATGCTGCGGCAACTTGCGACAGCGCTGCGGCGTACTTTGTCGTGTCGCTCGGGATCATCTCCGGGAACACCACTTGCACTTTGAGGCGCGGATCCGTCCAGTCCGGCTCGCGGCCTTCCTTTGCAAGGATGGACTGCCGAATGACGAAACGCCCGACCTCCTCGAGCATGTGGCGAATCTCGCGCTGGCGCATCGAGAACATCTTGTAAGTCGGTCCGCCCATCTCCGCGGCAGTCGCAAGGTTCACGTCACCGCCGCCGCCAAACCAATGCTCCGGGATACTCGCCGCACCAAGCACATGGTTTCGGAACAGCCGCGCGCCGTTGCTCGTATCCGCAGCTTGCAGGTCTGGCGTCTCCGCCTTCCAGACCTCGGACTCGTTGTGCACGCGCACGCTGCCCGGCGTCGGCGCCTTGATGCTTCGCGCCTTCTCCCTGATCTTCGTGTCGTCGGCGCCGGCCACGGTCACATCCCACACGAACGCCCGCAAGAAGTTGTAGCGCTCCAACTCGCCGAACAGGAACTGGTCGTAGGCGTCCAGCCAATCAGCCGGAGCGCGCAAGTCCGAACGCCCGCGTCGCGTGGTCGAGAGCGTATTCACCGCGAAGTAGAAGACATCTCCGTCGGTGAAGGCTTGGCGCAAGGCCTGCGTGCGCTGCGTGAAAAGAGCTTCCGGGCCATTCACCACCACCCGGTAGCGCAACTCCTTCTCCATCACGCCCTTGGTGACCACGAGCCCCACCGGCTGATCGGGGTTATCCGGATCGACCACGACCTCCTTCAGGCGCGACGGATGGATGTAGCCGAGCTGTACCTGCCCGGAAACCTCATTCACGAAGACCGGCCAGATCTGCTCGCCGTAAAGGGACAGCTCCCGCACCTTGATCGGCAACTTCTTGTCCATCGCGTTGATCGGGTGCCGCCAGAAGCCGTCCAGTACCGACTGCAAAGCTTCGTCGTTTGCCGAAAGCCGCGCCCCCTCGCCGAGGATGTAGGCGATCGGCAACTCCACGATTCGGTTCGCGATCACATTCGCGTCCCACAGATAGACGGCCACGGTGCGCATGCGCTCCTGAGATAGCGTATCGAGGTCGCGCTCCCCATCCCCCGTCAGCCGGGTCCACAGTTCGTCATCCGGATCCACCGTCTGCCCGTTCCCCTCGGTCAAGCGCACCGGCTCTTCCGCCTCGGAAAAGAGCCGCTTCAGCCCTGAAAGAATCCCCACTTGAGCCTCGCTTTCCCGATCAGGGCACGTTCTTGTAGAAAGCCCGCCAATCGGCCACGGCGCCGCCGTAGACGTGGCGGATCTTGTATGTCGCCTGGTCGTTGCTGAAGAGGCTTCCACCGGTCGGCAGATCGCTTACGATCAGTTCGGGATCTTCCCGCCCGCCGAAGAAGGCAAGCTCGATCGTCGGATGTGCCGTGGGATCACCCGCAAGGCACCAGTCATTCACATCCGTCCAGTACGGCGCCGGCACCACCTCCAGCCCACGGCTCTGGATGAAGGTCTTGTCCAGATTCAAATTGCGTTGCAGCGCGTTGAAGGCGGCTTCTTCGAGGTCGACCGGCACCACGATGAACTTCGGCCTGATGTAGTGCCGCTTTCGAAGCACAGCGTCCTGGAAGCGGCTTTGCGCAAGGTATGAGCCGGAGAGACCCGCGAGCGACAGCGCGGCGCTGCCGAGGTTGCCCCGGTCGACATGGAAGAGGGGAAGTCCGTCGTAGACGACCGGGCCGTCCTTGAGGAAATCGAAAACGAACTCGAACAGCGTGTGTGCGGCGGCCCTCGCCATTTCGCGGGCGACTTCCCTGACCAGGCCCACATCGTCGTTGGCGATCGACTCCAGGGTGATCGTCTCGGTGCCACCGCGCTTGGTGACTGCAACGGAGTAGCTCTCATCGCCAGGCGAGGCCAGCTGGTTGTAGCTGCCGGCCTGCATAACCGTGGGCAGGTTTCCGAACCCGCCCAGTTTCACCCGGCGAATCGGGCGGAATTCGTCCACGGAGGTCACCTGCACCAGCTTCCGCCAGGCCCCCAGCAATGGCAGATCCGCGTAGTAGCGCAGCATCTGCCGCGAAACCGCGGCGCCGAGCACGTTCACGAAGCTGCTCGCCGAGATCGCTTCGGTCAGGCGAAACGACTCGCCAGTCATGAACTCAAGCATGTTCGATTGGCTGCAGTTCTCGGCCTTGCCAGTGAGGCGACTGTCCCCGGTGATCATCACGTACGCTTCGCGCAGGGATCGGACGCTTCCCTCGCCCGAGAAGACACCTTCGAGCAGGCGCACGCCCTTGCAGTCATCCAGCCTGCACAACTCAGCAGGCTTCACGCCGCTCAAGTCTTCATACTCGTTTGCCAGGCCGCGCAGCACCGCCACCGCGGCGCCCGGCGTGGTGGCGCGGCGTCCCAGCGCAGCAGCCCTCGCCTCGATCGCCCGCATGCGCTCGGCTTTCAGGTCGAATCGTTCTTTCAGCATTGTCACTCTCCAACCAGTTCGAAGCCGATCGCTTCGAGTTCCCGCGCGATTTCATCGCTGCGGCGCTTGACTTCAACCATGCAAGTGGAATCAGCCACCGAGAACAACGGCCGCAGCGTTTGTCCCTCGCCCGGCCGCGCCTGCGGCAGTGCAACGGCGAGGTCGAAACCATTCGTGTTGCCGGCACCGATCTTGATCATGAGTTCACGCATGGCAAGCAGCTCCCGCGCGGCCGCGATCAACGCAGGCGCCGCCTGGTTGTAGCTTTCGGCCGCCGCCGCGAAACGCGCATCGAGCTCCGCAGCCAGTTCCCGACGTGCCTCGAAGCGCGCCCGATTCAGCGCCCTCGCCTGCTCTTCTGCCATCTCCGCCAACCGGACCTCGATCGCCTCGGCATCCTCGATCTTCTGGCGCAACGCCTTCAGCTTCTCGTCCAGATCCTCGATGAACGGGTCCTTGCCCTCCAGGCGCGCCAGCGAGATCCGGGTGATGCGCTGTTTCTCCAGCGACTCGATATCCCGGCTCACGGAGTTGCAGTTCGCGCGCTCGCTACGCGCCGAGTGCTTCATCGCAGCGACGCGGCCCCGCAACTCTTTCAGCGCCTGGTTCATCGCCACGGCCACCTCACGTGGCGCCGCCTTGGGCACTGTCTTCTGCTGGCCGCCCATCACCTTCTCGATCAAACCCATCTCCGTACCTCCGCTTCCCTGGTCATTTCCCGCGAAACTGCGCGCGGCGCTCTCGTTGTTTCTGGATGATCTGCCGCACCCGCATCTCGCTGAGGTCGAACTCCTTGGACAGGGCGCGGTAGTTCGTCCCGGTGAAGGCGTTCCAGATCTTTTGATCGCGTGACTTGCGCTTTGCCGAAGCACCGCGCATCACATACAGGTAATCTCCACCGATCATCTTTCGGCATTCGCTGGCAC
>CALFZM010000214.1 GCA_937952235.1 uncultured Opitutia bacterium
GGTCTCCTCTACCAGTCGTTCCCAGACGGGATTGCGTTCCTTGGAGGGACCGAAGGCGAGCAGGCCGAGCGCCGCATAGGCCAGCCCGTTTTCGGCCGCCGGCTCGGTGAACATCTGCGCCGTGATGCAACGCGCCGCGAGGTCGATCAGGTCGTATCCCTTGAGGGTGGTCTCGCCGGTCGCGCGGTAGAATTCTCCGAGTGCAAATGCCACGTGGCCGGGCTCGTCCGGGCGAGATTGTTCGCCATTGATGGGGAGGACGGTGCCGTCAGGCTGGATGGAGTCGAGATTGTGGCCCAACATCGAACGGGCCATGTCGAGACATTGCTCGGAGAAACTATGCATGCGGTGGTTGGCTGGTGACTGGGACAGACGGATGGCGGACGCGAAGGAAACGAATGAATCTCAGGAGATTTAGAGGGGGAGCAAGGGCAATCTCAGGGCGGGCAGGGGGTTCCCAGCGAAGCCTCCCGGACGGAGCGCACCGCCGCAGGCCGGCAGAACGAGTCAGCGGGCGATGAGCTTCAGGAATTCGGCGTTCGTTTTCGTTTTCGAGAGTCGCGCGATCATCGTATCGGTCGCCTCCTCGATCTTCTGCTGCACGAGCGCCCGGCGGAAGAAATGGATCCCCTCGAGCGTCTTCGCGTCGATGAGCAGCTCTTCCTTGCGGGTGCCGCTCGCCGCAATGTTGATGGCGGGCCAGAGGCGCATCTCCGCGCACTTCCGGTCGAGCACGAGCTCCATGTTGCCCGTGCCCTTGAACTCCTGGAAGATCACGTCGTCCATCCGGCTGCCGGTCTCGACCAGCACGCTGGCGACGATCGTGAGCGAGCCGGCCTCCTCCGTGCGCCGGGCGGTGGCGAAAAGCTGGCGCGGTTTCTCGAGCGCCCGCACGTCCAGGCCGCCGGAGCCCGTCCGGCCGGAATTGCGCGCGGTGTTGTGCGCGCGGGAAAGGCGGGTGATCGAATCGACGAAGAGCACCACGTCGCGACCGGTTTCCACCAGCCGCTTCGCGCGCTCGATGCAGAGGTCGGCGATGCGCACGTGATTCTCGATCTGCTCGTCGTTGGAGGAAGCCCAGATCTCCGCCGCGGAGACGCTGCGCTTGAAGTCGGTCACTTCCTCCGGACGCTCGTCGATCAGCAGGATCATGACGTGGCACTCCGGATTATTCTCGAGGACGCCCAGCGCCATGTCGCGCAGCAGGGTGGTCTTGCCCGTGCGCGGCGGCGCCACGATGAGGCCGCGCGTGCCCTTGCCGATCGGGCAGAACAGGTCGACGGCGCGGGTGGTGAGCCGGCCGTCCTTCATCTCCATCTTCAGGTGTTGATTCGGGGAGATGGTCGTGAGCGTCGTGAACTCGAACTTGCCGCGCCGCTCGTCGAGGGGCACGCCGTCGACGGTCTCGATGAACCGCATCTTCGGATTGGGGAAGCGCCCGTCGGGCGGGAAAGCGGTGCCGCCAATCATCGAACCGGATCGCAGTTTGAACCGCCGGATCAGTTCCTTCGGGACGAAGGGATCGGTGGGCCGGCGTTTGCCGCCGCGCGCAATATCGATCAGCTGTCCATTGCCTCCCCGCTGCACGTCGATGTCGAGCACGCCCTCGACCCGGATGGTGTTCTCGACCGCGGCTCCCGCGGGGGTATTTCCATCCGCAGGCGGAGGCGTCGGGGGCGTGACAGGGGCAGCAGGGGTGTCCGCCGCAGCGGACGCAGGTTTCTTTTCCATACAGTGAGTTGGCAGTTCACGTCCCGTGCTTGACGCTTGAAACTCAGGACAGGATAAGAACCGCGGTTTGCGTCCTTAAACCCTACAATCCGACACGCACGTGCCAGATCAGACGATTACCTCAGTATCCCGGGAATCCCGGAAATTCAGGCCTTCGGCCGAGTTCAAAGCCCAAGCCAATCTTGGGAGCGAGAACGCTTACAAAAAGCTCTACCAAGAGTCTGTCAACTCCCCAGAAAAATTCTGGGACAAGCAGGCCAAGGAGCACATCGTCTGGCGCAAACCCTTCAAGAAGGTCCTCGATTGGAAGCCGCCCCACGCGAAGTGGTTTGTCGGCGGGAAGCTCAACGTCGCCGAAAACTGCCTCGACCGCCACCTCGGCACGCACCGGGAGAACAAGGCGGCGCTGATCTTCGAAGGCGAACCCGGCGACGTGCGCACGATCACCTATCGGCAGCTTCATTTTCATGTCTGCCGATGGGCCAATGCTTTCCATAATATGGGAGTGGGCGAGGGCGACCGGGTCGCGATCTACATGCCGATGATCCCGGAGGCGGTCATCGCCATGCTGGCCTGCGCCCGGGTCGGCGCGATCCACACGGTGGTGTTCGGTGGCTTCAGTCCCGAGGCGCTCAAGGACCGCATCAACGACTGCAAGGCCAAGCTTGTCATCACCGCTGACGGCGGCTGGCGCCGCGGCAAGATCATCGAGCTGAAGGCCAACGTCGACAAAGCCGTGGAAGGCACGCCCACGGTGCAGACGGTGCTGGTCGTCAAGCGCACCGGCCAGGAGGTCTCCATGGTCGAGGGCCGCGATGTCTGGTGGAAGGAAGCTTGGGAAGGCGCTCCGAATACCCATAAGGCAAAGGCGTTCGACGCCGAGCACCCGCTCTTCATCCTTTATACCTCGGGCTCGACGGGCAAACCAAAGGGCGTGTTGCACACCTCGGCCGGCTATCTGCTCGGCGCGAAACTCAGCTCGCACTATGTTTTCGATCTGAAGGAAAACGACCGGTATTTCTGCTCCGCCGACATCGGCTGGATCACCGGCCACAGCTACGTCGTCTACGGCCTGCTTTCCAATGGCGCCACCGTCTTCCTTTACGAGGGCGCGCCCAATCAGCCGGAGCCGGACCGGTTCTGGCAGATGATCGACCGTCACGGGATCACGATCCTGTACACGGCGCCCACCGCCATTCGCGCCTTCATGCGCTGGGGCGACAACTACGTGCTCCGCCACCGCCTCGACTCCCTCCGGCTGCTCGGCTCCGTCGGCGAGCCGATCAACCCGGAAGCGTGGATGTGGTATCACACGCTCATCGGCAAGAAGCGCTGCCCGATCGTGGACACCTGGTGGCAGACCGAGACCGGTTCGATCATGATCACGCCGCTGCCGGGCGTGACGGCTGCGAAACCGGGTTCGGCCACGCTGCCGTTCTTCGGCGTGGTCGCGAAGGTGGTTGATGACAAGGCCAAGGAGGTGCCCCGCAATTCCGGCGGCAAGCTGGTCATCACGCAGCCCTGGCCTTCCATGCTGCGCACGCTGTGGGGCGACGACGACCGCTACGTCCGGCAGTACTTCAGCGAATTCCCCGGCCGGCCCGACATCTACTTCACGGGCGACGGCGCCCGCCAGGACAAGGACGGCTACTTCTGGATCGTCGGCCGGATCGACGACGTGCTCAACGTCTCCGGCCATCGCATCGGCACCGCCGAGGTCGAGAGCGCGCTCGTCTCGCACCCGGCCGTCGCCGAGGCGGCCGCCGTCGGCCGGCCCGATGAGCTGAAAGGGCAGTCCCTCTGCGTCTTCGTCACGCTCAAGAGCGGCCAGGTCGCAAGTGACGCGCTCAAGGAACAGCTCCGCAACCATGTGGGCAAGGAAATCGGCTCGCTGGCCAAGCCGGACACGATCCGTTTCGCCGCCGGCCTGCCGAAGACCCGCAGCGGAAAGATCATGCGCCGCATCCTCAAGGAGATCGCGGCGGGCGGCGAAGTGAAGGGCGATACGACCACCCTGGAGGACTTCAGCGTGGTCGCGGCCCTGCAAAGCGAGGACTGATCCCGGCGTCGCCGGCAGGATGGGAGCGGCCCCTGTGTGGGCCGCTCTTTTTTTGCTTGGCTCCCGGCCCCCCGGATCGCGGCTGTTTTGCCGTTGCTGCGGTTGTAACGTTCACCCTTCACTCGCGTCCTCCCCCAGCATGCCGCCTGCCTGCCCCAGTCGACGCCGTACCCTCGCGCCCCTGCGGCGCGCCGCCGGTCGGTCGGCTGCGGCCCACGCCGGCGCGTTCACCTTGCTGGAACTGCTGACGGTCATCGCCGTCACGGCGATCCTCGCCGCATTCGCGATTGGCGCGATCCGGGGCGCCAATGAACGCGCCAATATCGCCCGCGCCCGCAGTGAACTCGCCGCGCTGGCCACCGCGCTCGAGGAATTCAAGCGGCTCTACGGCGACTACCCCCAGACGGGCGAGTTTACCCAGGCGTCGGCGACGCCCACGCTGGAGACGACCGGTCCCGGCGTGCAGACCGCCCAGGCCAAGCTCTTCAACGCCCTCACCGGCGTGTTCGGGCCCCGAGGTTTCGCCAACGCGGACCGGCTCAACGG
>CALFZM010000215.1 GCA_937952235.1 uncultured Opitutia bacterium
CCCGTAGACCACCCGTCGCACTCCTCCCCCTCCCCTCTCCGTTTCTCTTCCTTCGCTTCCATGAGCAGCCACGCGGCCACGGCCACCATCGATCATCACCACGACCCGACCACGTCGACGGGCATTCCGAACAAGAAGCTCCTCATGTGGACCTTCCTGGCGTCGGACTGCATGTTCTTCGGTGCGCTGATCTCGACGCATCTGATCTACCGCCTCCATCCGCCGGCCGGCGGCCTGGATCCCAAGCAGGTGTTCAGCGTCGAACTGACCTCGTTCTCCACCTTCATCCTGCTGATGTCGTCGCTCATGATGGCGCTCGCCGTCACCGCGATCCAGAAGGGCAACCTGAAGAGCTGCCGGTGGTCGCTGCTGACCACGATCTTCTTCGGCATGATCTTCCTCGGGTGCCAGGTGTACGAGTTCCAGCACTTCGTCCACGACAAGAAGATGACGCTGAACAACAGCATGCTCGGGACGACGTTCTACACGCTCACCGGCACGCACGGCACCCACGTCGCGATCGGCGTGCTGTGGCTCACGCTGATGTACGTACGGTCCTTCAAGCCCGCCGCCGGTTCGACGCAGCGCACGTGGTTCTCGCACCAGTTGCTCCACGTCGTCGCCATCGTCGCGGTCCTCCTGCTCTCGCTGAAGGTGACCCTCGGCCTCGTGCACGCCATCCAGGTCGAGCCGACCTTCGGCGCCGCCCTGGGCCTTTTCTTCAAGCACGAGTTCCTCGCCATCGCGGGCGGCCTCGCGGCCCTTGGCGCCTGCGTCTTTTTCGCCCGGCCCCGGGGCCCGGTCGACTTCACGGAGCGCAACGCCATCGACGTCGAGTCGATGGGCCTCTACTGGCACTTCGTCGACATCGTCTGGATCGTGATCTTCACGGCCGTCTACCTGCTCGAGTACCTCTGATCTTCCTTTCGCCTACCGACCCGCCATGAGCGCTCATCCTCCCGCCGCTTCCGCCGGACACCACGACGACCACGACGTCAGCAAGTTCCAGATCTACGTCCAGATCGCCCTGCTCCTCGCCGTCATCACCGGCATCGAGATCGTCGCGGTCTACCTGCCGTTCGCCAAGTGGATCCTGGTCACGTCGCTGGTCGTGCTCTCGGTCGTGAAGTTCATGTACGTGATCTTCTACTTCATGCACCTGCGGTGGGACAAACCGTTCTGCACGATCCTGTTTTTCATCGGTCTCATCCTCGCGACCGGCACCGTCTGGGCGCTGCTCGCCCTCTTCGGCGCCGAGGCCAGCCGGCCGCTGCCGGTCTGACGCTTCGGACCTTCCCTGCCTTTGCCCGAGGCGGCCGCGATCCGGCCGCCTTTTTTATTGGCTCCGTGCCTTCGCCTACTTCCGCTCGCCAAACCGGCCGCGACGTTTGCCCCCGGCGCCGGGCCGCCTATAACCGACCCGGCGTTCCCGCTTCCTCATGATCGACTGGCGACACTGGCACAACGAACCCTGGCTGATCGGCGGCCTCGTCGTCCTCGGCTGGCTCTGGGCGATCCTCGCCGGCCCCCTGCGCCCCTTGCTCGCGCCCGGCGTACCCTATCCCGCCCGGCAGGCCCGCTGGTTCTACGCCGCGCTGTTCACCTTCTACCTCGCCGTGGGCTCGCCGCTCGACCAGATCGGCGAGCGCTTCCTGTTCAGCGCCCACATGGCGCAGCACCAGTTGCTGATCTACCCCGCCGCGGTCTTCTTCCTGCTGGGGATCCCGTCGTGGATGATCGACCGGGCGCTGGGAGTATCGCTGGTGCGGGTGCCGCTGGCGTTCATCACCCACCCCCTCCCCGCCACGCTCATCTATTCCCTGGTGATCGGCGTCTGGCATGTGCCGGAACTCTACGACCTCGCGCTGCGCGACAAGCTCGTGCACGTGCTCGAGCACATCACGTTCTTCCTCGCGGCGCTCGTCTACTGGTGGCCGCTGCTGAGCCCGTCGCGCGTGCTCCCCCGCCGGAGCCACGGCGTGCAGATGCTCTATCTTCTCGGCGTCGTGATCGCGATGACGCCGGCGTTCGCCTTCATCACCTTCTCGCAGGACATCCTGTATCCCACGTACGAATTCGCCCCGCGGCTGTTTCCCAATTTCACGGCCGCCGACGATCAACTGCTCGCCGGCAGCATGATGAAGCTGGTCGGCGTCTTCATCTCGCTGGTCACGTTCGGGGTCGTCTTCTACCGCTGGTACCAGGAGCAGAAGTAGTCGTCCTCAGCGGTGGAACGGCGTGTCCTCACGCCGCTGGGTGCCGATCGACGTTTCAAGGTGAAGCAGCCTGGGGACAGGCTGCTCCACCGCGTGGCTTCGACGAGTGGGTCAGGCCGTCGGCACCGGCGCGAAGAGGTCCTCGACCGAGTCGCTCTCGACGCCGATGTCGGCAAAGAGCCATGAGGACAGGTAGCGTTCGCTGCTCGACGGGATGACGGCGACGATCTGCTTGCCCTTGTTCTCGGGCCGCTGCGCGAGCTGGAGCGCGGCCCACGCGATGGCTCCGGAGGAGATTCCCACCGGGATGCCGTCGAGCTGGTTGATCTGTTTGGAGACGGGGCCCGAGTCGGCTTCCTTCACGCGGATCACCTCGTCGTAGATCTTCGTATTGAGGACCTGCGGCACGAAGCCGGCGCCGATGCCCTGGAGCTTGTGCGGACCCGGCTGGCCGCCGGAGAGCACCGGCGAGGCATCGGGCTCCACGGCGACGATCTTCACGCCGGCCTTGCGGGCCTTGAGGACCTCGCCGATGCCGGTGATCGTGCCGCCAGTGCCGATGCCGGCCACGACGATGTCGACCTTGCCGTCGGTATCGCGCCAGATTTCCTCCGCTGTCGTGCGCCGGTGGATGGCCGGGTTGGAGGGATTGGCGAATTGCTGCAGGATGACGCTGTTGGGGATCTTCGCGGCCAGCTCCTCCGCCTTGGCGATCGCCCCCTTCATGCCCTTCGGCCCCTCGGTGAGGACCAGGCGGGCGCCGAGGACCTTGAGCAGCTTGCGGCGCTCCATCGTCATGGTCTCGGGCATCGTCAGGATCAGCTTCAGCCCCCGCGCCGCCGCCACGAAGGCGAGCGCGATGCCCGTGTTGCCGGACGTGGGCTCGATGAGCACGGTCTTCGCGTTGATTTTGCCGCTCTTCAGCGCGTCGTCGATCATGGCGGCCCCGATGCGATCCTTGACGCTCGAAAGCGGGTTGAAGAATTCGAGCTTCAGCAGCACCTCCGCCTGGGCGTTGTGTGCCGCCGCCGTGCGATTGAGCCGCACCAGGGGCGTGTTGCCGATCGTTTCCGTGATGTCGTGGTATATTTTGGCCATGGGGGAGTGAGTTCGAGGAGCTGAATCCGGGCAGCAAGCGCTGCCGGACGCGCCAGCAAAGCGTGGCATAATTCCCGGGCGCCTGCCAACCGTAAGACAGACAGGAGGCCATTTTTCCACTCGGCGCAGCCGGAGGCGGCTGCCACGTTGCGGACGATGACTTGGGAAATCGCCGCCGTCCTCGCGCTCGTCGTGATCGCCATGGCGTTGTTCGTATGGGAGAAGATCCAGCCCGACGTGGTGGCGTTGTGCCTGTTCGTGGTGCTGGCGCTGAGCCAGCTCGTGCCAACGAAGGACGCGTTCGCGGTCTTCTCCAATCCCGCGCCGATCACGGTGGCGGCGATGTTCGTGCTCAGCGCCGCGCTCATCCGATGCGGTGCGCTCGACTACCTCTCGGGCGCCTTCGAGAAGGCCGCCTTCCTGCCGTATCAGGTGGTCGTCTTCCTCCTCGTCCTGTTCGTCGCCTTCGTCTCCGCCTGGATCAACAACACCCCGGTCGTCGTCGTGTTCGTCCCGGTCGTGCTGAGCATCTCCCGGCGCATGCGCATCCCGGCCTCGAAGTTCCTGATCCCGATCTCGTTCGCCTCGGTGCTGGGCGGCAACTGCACGCTGATCGGCACGAGCACCAACCTCGTCGTCAACGGCCTGCTGATTGACCGCGACCTGCCGGGGATCGACATGTTCGAACTCGCCGCCGTCGGGGTCCCGGCCGCCCTCATCGGCGCGCTTTACCTGGCCCTGTGCGGCAAGCGCCTGCTCCCGGCCCGCGAGTCGCTGACGTCGATCCTCAGCGAGGAGGAACGCCGCGAGTACATGACCGAGGCCTTCGTGCCGCCCGCCTCGCCCCTGATCGGCAAGAGCCTGCGCGCAGCCGGCCTGGTCAAGGCCCGCGGATTCCGCGTCATCGAGGTGGTGCGCGACGGCGTCGCGATCCACGTCGATCCCGTGACGACCGCCCTGGAAGAGGGCGACCGGATGATCCTCGCCTGCCGGCCGTCGGGCATCGCGCACGCCCGCTCGATGCCCGGTTTCGATTTCACGGCCGAGGCCGGCCTCGAGCAGATCGCGGCCCACGAAGGCGTCGTGTTCGAGGGCGCCGTCGCCCCCAACTCCGAGATCATCGGCCAGAGCATCAGCGAGCTGAATTTCCGCCAGCGTTTCCGCGTCATCGTGCTCGCCATCCACCGCAACGGGGAAAACGTCCGCGACAAGCTCGAGACGATCCCGCTGCAGATGGGCGACATCCTGCTCATGATGGGCACCGAGCAGGCCGTGAACGAGCTGCGCAACGGCAATGACATCATCCTGTTCGACCGCCCCCCGCTGCCGTCGCTGTCGCGCCACAAGCGCATCCCGCTCGTCCTGGCCACGGTGGCGGCGGTCATCCTCGCCGAGACGCTCGACATCGTGCCGATCCATCTCGGCGCCATCGCCGGCGCGGTGCTGATGTGCCTCACCGGCTGCATCAAGCCCAAGGAGGCGTACGAATCCATCGAGTGGAACCTCCTCTTCGTGATCTTCGGCATGCTCACGCTCGGCCTCGCGATGCAGCACACCGGGGCCGCCGCCTGGCTGGCCCAGAACGTCGTCGCCGGCGTCACGCATTTCGTGAGCGGCCCCGAGAAGCCGTTCGTGATGCTGGCGTGCGTCTACCTCGTCACATTGCTGCTGACGGAGATTCTCTCCAACAACGCCGTCGCCGCGCTCATGGTGCCGATCGCAATCGGGATTGCGGGCGAGGCCGGCCTCGCCGCCCGGCCGTTCATCGTCGCCGCCACCATCGCCGCGAGCGCGGCGTTTGCCACCCCGATCGGCTACCAAACCAACACCTACATCTACGGCATCGGCGGATACAAGTTCCGCGACTTCGTGAAGGTGGGCGTGCCGCTCAACGTGCTCTGCTTCATCGCAGCCATGATCGTGATTCCCAAGGTGTGGCCGTTTTAAGGCCGCCCGGCCCGGTGGTGCGCTCGCGGCAGCGGCCTGGCCTTTCGCGGCGGGCGGAGCTGACGGAGCAGCGTCCTCCGACGACCCGGCCACACGAACGATAGCATTCCTCTACAGCACCAACCGCAGCCCGTCGTAGGCCGGGGCCACGCCGGGCGGCAGCGCGGCGGCGAGCGCGGCGTGGTCGCTGAGATGGGTGAGGTGGGTCAACAGAGTGCGCGGCGCCGCGATCTCCCGCGCGACCGCCACCGCCTCGTCGATCGACTGGTGGGTCGGATGCGGCAGCGGGCGCAGCCCGTCGAGCACCACCACGTCGGCCCCGCGCGCGAGGTTCACCGCCTCGGCCGGCACCCGTTTGCAGTCGGTGTAGTAGACGAACTTCCGGCCCGAGCTCCGCTCGGTGAAACTCAATCCGAGCGTGTTGAGGCCGCCGTGCGGCAGCAGCGTCGACTCGATCACGCCCTGCGGCAGCTCCAGCCTCGCCGGCATCGCCACGAGCCTGAACGCCGCATATCCCTTCGAGATCGGCCGCTCGGCCATGGCGTACGGGTACATCGCGAGCACGCGCCCCATCCCCTCCTCCGTCGTGTACACCGTGAGCGCGTGGCCGCCGAGCAGGTCGCAGAAGCGGCGGAGATCGTCCATGCCCGTGATGTGGTCCGCGTGGCCGTGGGTCAGGATGAAGAAATCCATCTGCCGGATGTTCTCACGGATGCACTGCAGGCGGAGTTCCGGGGCCGCATCGACCTGAACATGCAAGCCGTCCATCACGACATGGATCGAGGCCCGCGTGCGCTGGTTGCGCGGGTCCTTCGACGTGCACACCGCACAGTCGCAAGCGATGAGCGGCACGCCCTGCGACGTGCCCGTGCCGAGGAAGATCACCTCCATGGCGGCAGCGTGCCGGGGCGCCGCGGGTTGTCGAGCGGCGGGCGAACGCTCAGCGCAACCCCGCGCGCAGGGCGCGCACGACATCCCAGCGCCGCTCCCGGTCCCCCAGCTCGTAGGAGAGCGTGAACACCCACCAAGTCCCGGGATCCCCCGGCGCAACGACCACCGCCCCCATCTGCAGCACCGTGTCGCCTCCGTCCGCGCGTTCGTGCTGATACTCGAGGACGGCCGTGCCGGGATGAAATCGATCCCAGTCCTCGAAACCCGCGATCGCAAAGCCCGGGAGCTGCGGCGCGCGCTCGCTCATCACCGCCTGCAGGACGGTGCGCGGGTCGCCGGGTGCGGCGGGCCGCTTCGCCACCGAAAGCACCGGCGCGACGAGCCCGTGCCGCGGCCCCTCCCAGCCCCCGCCGCCTCCTGCGGCCGGCACTTCCCGCCAGAGCGCGGGCAACGCGATCTCTCCTCCTTCCGCGGAAAATCGCCGCACGACCAGCCGGGTATCGTTCACCTGCCAGGCACCCAGCACGCTCAAACCGGCGAGCGCGAGCGCACCACCCCATCGCAGCTCGCGCGGCGTGAGCAGCCGGTGCGCGCTCGCGGAATTCTCGCGCTCGCGCAGTACGGCGGAGAGCCGGTCGCGCGCCGACACCACCAGGCCTCCCAGCACCAGCAGGCCCAGGGCGCCCGCGGTGCCCAGCGTCCCCGTGGAACGCAGCCACGGCTCCCCGGCCGGCCAGAGTGCCAGGATCGCGAGGTGCAGCCCCACCGCGGCGGCACAGAGCGCGGCACGCCCGCGGCTGCCTTTCCCGGCGATCAGCGCGAGGCCGATGAGGAGCGCTGGCAGCAGGAAGGACAGGTACCGCGCGACGAGGGCCACATCGATCGACCGCGACGCGTGGAGCGGGGTCAGGAGTTGCACCACCACCGGAGGCAGCATCGGGACTTCGAACGCACGGTTGGAGAAACACGCCACCCCGCTCGCGATCGCGACCACCGCGAACATGGTCGCGGCCGGCGCCAGCCCGCGCCCCGCCAGACGCCGTTGGAGCACGACACCGGCCGCGATGATCGCGCCCCAGATCAGGAGCGCCCGGACCGCGATCCAGGCCAGGGGCAGAAACGGAGGATGCGTGGCGGGCAGGCGTCCGTGCTGGAGCATGGCGTCGACCTGGGCGCGCGTATCCGCCCACACGGCGCCGAACGAGCCCCCCGACATCGCCACCTTGTCGAGGAAGGTGAACGTAACCGCGAGCGCCGCTCCCACCCCGAAGCACGCCAGGAGCCGCGCGGGCGGGAACGGCACGCTCTGGAAATGGCGGCTCGCGTAGAGGTGAAGGTAGAACGGAATGCCCAGGTCGAGCAGTCCGAGGAAAAGGTACAGCAGGATCTCGTGCGCCACCCGCGGATCGTGCAGCGCCGCCCGCGCATGCACCGGCAGCAACATGAACAGCAGTCCCGTGCCGTACAGGACGACACGCGCCGGCCGCGGCCAGGCGTCGGTCTCGTTCATGACGAACTTCCGCAGGGTCATGTGCCCCAGCCACAGGAGGAACAGCGCGAAGGCGAGCGTGCCGGCCGGCGAAGGCGGGTCCGTTTTGCCGAACGCGGAGAACTCGAGAAAATACTCGGCGATCGCGAACCAGAGCAGGGCCGAGGCGAACAACAGCCGCGCCATCACGTCGGCCGTGAGCCGCCACCGCAGCGCCGACCACGCCGCCAGGACGAAGGCCACGAGAAAGACCCACCGGGCCCACTCCATCGTCAGGCCCCACAGCGGACGCCGCCAGAGCCACGGGGTGACTTCTGCGATCCACTCCGCCGCCGGCTGCATGCCCGGGAGCCAGGCGCGCCCCGGCTGCAGCACCACCGCGTCCGTCCAGCCCACGGCCGTCGCCGCCGCCAGCAACAACAGGCCGAACGGCACCAGCACCCGCGGCGGCGCGAGCTCGCGCACGGTGCCGTGCAGCACCCGCGTCTGGCGCAGGATCTTGAAGATCACGCCCACGCCGATGAGGTAGTAGAGCGGCCAGAGGTACCCGGGAATCTGCGCGGCGATCGGATGAAGTCCCTGCGCCGGCGCCAGCAGCCCGCCCCGGGCCGCGAGCGACCCAGTGAACACGAGGTGCAGCCCGGCCATCGCCCCGACCAGCGTGTCCGCGCGCGCCCAGCGGGGGACTTCCGTCCCGGCCGCCGCGATCCGCCGCGCGAGCCGCCCGGACAACCACAAGCCCAAC
>CALFZM010000216.1 GCA_937952235.1 uncultured Opitutia bacterium
CGAGTTCGCGATAGAACGCCTGCCGGAGATACGGGGAAGCACGCATCATCTCGGCGTGCTGGAGCGCCATCCACCGCGCCCGCTCCGCGTCCCACGTCACATTCGCGAGCACGGCGTGCACGTGGAGCTGCGGATCGAGGTCGCGGCTGGCGTCGTGCACGAACATGGCGCCCGCAAAGTATCCCGTGAAGATCTTGTTAGGGTTGGAGGTCTTCGCGCGGCGGTGGAAGAGTTCGGAATCGAGCGCGGGACGCAGGAGGAGGAATTCCTCGTCGGTGGGGTCAGGGATGGCTGCGACGAGTTCGAGCGCGAGGAGCTTCAGATGGGGCCTGATCTTCGGGCTGTCGAGGACGCGGGAGAGATTGGAGAGGTAGCGGGGCGGATCGTCGTCGCGCAGGTAGACCAGGACCTGCCGGAGCTGAGCACGGCGGAAGAGGAGCTGGTCGTCGGTTTCGAGGAAGGCGGAAAATTCCACAGGGGAAGCGACGGCGCTGCGGGCGAAGCAATAGTCGAAGAAGCTCTCGTGACCGAAGCCATAAGCGCGGCCGTTCGTGGTCAGGACGCCGCTGGCGACGAGGTAGTCGACGAAGAGCTTCGCATACCGGTCGAGAAAAGCCTTCGGCACGGATACCTGCTGCCGCATGCTCATCTCGTCGGTCAGCTTCTTGATCAAATCAGCCCATTGGGCGGCGGCCTCGGGATGCATCTTCTCCGCCTCCCTTTTCTTCGCGTCCCAGTAAGCGTCGAAAAGTTGCTTCTGGGTGACGAACGAGGGCTTGTTCTCGTGGACTAGCTTCGAATCGATGAAGAGCGCGAGGTTCTGAGCGAGGGTCAGCAGCTGCAGCTGGCGGGGCTGGAGGTGGTTCGGATCCCCACCCTCACGCTTAATCACCTGCTTCACCTCGTCGGGAGTAAAGGGATCGAGTTTGATCGGCTTCTCATCTTTGGGGAGGAGCGAGCGGAAACGGTGGTCGTGTTCGTAGTCGAATTCGCGGCAGGCGAGAACGAGGTGGACCACCTGGGCGGATCGGAGGCCGTGCACCTCCTCGACCAGCGCCGCGAGAGCATCGAAGAAATCGGGGTGTCGGCCGGAGGCGGCGCTGACGAAATCCAGTTGGTCGATGAGAAGGACGACGGCTTGCCTGGGATAGGTCCGGGCGAGAACGAGGGCGGGAGATTCCGTGAGGCCCATCTGTTTACCTATCTTGAATCCGCCGAGGCGCAGCAGCGGCCGGTTGCTGACCGCTTCGCGTGGTGGCAAAAGCTCACCGACGAGGCCGACCGCCACCGCAAATACAAAGAATCGGATTGGGCCATGCCCGAGGAGGAACTGCAGCGACTGGACAAGGCTGCGTTGGCGATCAAGCCGGCTGATCCCGCGATCATCCACCAAAGGCTGTTCAACGACTACGACCATCACTTCTTCGCCAGCAAAGACTACGAAGCGGAAGGCAAGAAGGTCGCACAGATGGCCTAAGAATTCTGCAGTCGATTCTGGAGAAAGGGATTTTGCTCACGCCCGAATTGAGGCGCCTCAAAGGCTGCGAGGGGTTTCGGCCAAAATCGTTCGTTCAGAGGCGGGCATGTTTCACCGCGATACCGCGAACCCGCCTCAAGGGACACGCAAAGAAATTCGGCAAGTTTAGCCTCGAGTTTGAGGGCGCAAATCTTCGGAAGTTCGGCGCATTACCAGCGGTCTACCTTACCGGTCGCCTGCCCGGCGGGCAAATGTTGGACACCGCAGGGAGCGAACTTGCACGTCACATGCTCGGAGTTCACGACTGTCTACGCCGTCTCTGGATGATGCATGACGAGGGCAATCGACGAGAGAAGAAATTGGCTGTCGCCGTTCTGAAGAAAATCAAACCCGAGAAGAGAAAAACGGTGCAAGAGTTGCTCTTCACGATGCAGGCTTTGCTTAATCTTTACTACCCGACGGATGACGCAAGGTGGACAAAACCTTTGGGTTACTATGAGCAGCGCGAGTGGAAAATTACGCCCAACTTCGTGCACAAAAGAGTGTGGCACTACCGCTATCTGACGCGGAAAGAGAAAGCTGAGTAGCTCAAAGTTAGTCCCCGTGCGTTTGGGAAGCGACTCCTGGGGAAACCATTCGCTGGGCGTTGCCATTTCTTCGCAGATGTCGGTGGGCACAACATCATCTCGTCCGTGCGAAAAATTATCGTGCCCCATGCATCTTTGGCGCGAGCGAGACGGATCGTCGCCAGCTCAAACTATCCAAATACCCCAGTGGTCGGCGTGTGACCGGGAGACGCCAAGTTACATCTGTGCACACCAATGTTCGCTGGTGGGCTTGTTGCCACTCTCGTTGCCACTCACGCGATTTTTTGAAACAGAAAACCCGCTAACCTTTAAGGGTTAACGGGTTTTCAAAATGGCGGGATGGACGGGACTCGAACCCGCGACCTTCTGCGTGACAGGCAGACGCTCTAACCAGCTGAGCTACCACCCCAAAAATGGGAAAGGAGGCGGAACGTAGGTTTGGCCGAGGGCGAGTCAAGCGTGGTTTTCCCTTGTCGCGGCGGAGGCCAAAACGTACCCGTGCAGTGGCGATTTCGCGGTGGTAGCTCAGCTGGACAGAGCAACGGTTTTCTAAACCGTCGGTCGCGAGTTCGAGTCTCGCCCACCGCGCCAGTCTCGCGCGGAGTTTCGCCCCCGGGTGCGGGCGGGAACGTTGCGGACGTTCTCTCGACGCCTTGGGCGGACGGGGACGTCCGCGCTCCCGGGTGATCACGCGATGACCAGCCGCCCCGCGTTTGCCAGCTCCGCCCGCCAGAGTTCCGGCTCCCCGGGATGGCCGTGCACCCGGAGTCCCTGCGCGATCTCCTCCAGCGAGGGCTCGACGACCTGGTGTCGCGGATCAGCCGGCAGCTCCGGTCGCACCACGCGCACCAGCGCCCAGCATGCCCACGCCCGCCACCGCCGCTGGTCCCGCCGCGGCGCGTTCATCCGGTCGGCATAGTGCTGGAAGTGCACCCGCGGGTTGCCCAGGAAAACGCCGGGCGGCGTCTTCGCGATCAGCCAGGCCATCGCGGCGTACGGCAGCGGATGACGCTGCAGCTCCGGTTCCCCGCCCGTGAGCTCCGCCCCCAGCGCCCGGTCAAGACACAGCAACGACCGCGCCGCAAACCCCGCCTGCCAGAGCGCGTGGCCGTACTCCAGGCACGCCAGGTAGAACCCCGCGCCCCGCTCGGCCCCACGGTGCACGTGCAGGTGTCGCCAGTCGAGCCCGGGACGCGGCGCCGGCAGGTGCGGACACGGAGGAAACGTCAGGGCCATGCGCCGGGTCGTGGCCGCGAAGTCGGGAGCCGTCAAGCCGCGGGGGCCGTCCCGATACACCCGGCGGGGACGGAACTGGCGAGCGTACGGCCTGCGCAGGCCCGCTCGGCGTGAGGCCCCACCCCGCCCGCCCGAGAATCGCTGGCCGCCTGCCTCCGCGTTCCCGTTTCTCGACATCGCCACGGCGTTCCGCAATGAAGCGGCGCCTGAATTCCGCCGCTCCAGTCCCGCCGTCGCCTGCCGCCCCGGCCGCATCGCCAGGACGGGTCCATGAAGTCCACGGCTGGCGCCGGGTGGTGCTCTGGCCGCTCGGGGTCGTGATCCGCCTGTGGGGCCTGAGCCTGCGTTTCGAGCTCACGGCCGCGGACGTCGCGGCGTTCACCCACCGCGACGTGCCGGTCGCGATGGTCCTGTGGCACAACCGGCTCTTTCTCGCCGCCGAAATCGTGCGCCGCTTCCGCGCGGGGCGCCGGCCCTATGCGCTGGTCAGCGCCAGCCAGGACGGTGCCTGGCTCACGGCGTTCTTTTCCCTCGCCGGGCTGCACACGGTGCGCGGTTCCAGCAGCCGGCTCGGTCGCGAGGCGGCATCCGCCCTCGTCGAGGTGTTGCGGTCAGGCCACGACATCGGGCTTACCCCGGACGGCCCGCGCGGGCCGTGCTACGAGGTGAAACCGGGGGCGGCGATCGTCACCCGCCGGACGCGCACGCCCATGCTCCTCATCGGCGGGGAATTCGAGTCCGCCTGGCGGCTGCGGAGCTGGGACCGCTTCTACGTGCCGAAGCCCTTCTCGCGGGTGCGCATGCGCTGCGAGCTGCTCCCGGCCGAGGCGATGGCGGACCGCGACGCCGGCACCGCGCTCGTGCAGGCGCGACTGCTCGCGCTCAACCCGGACCCGGAGCCGGAGCCGACACCTGCGATCGTGTGAACCGCAGCCAACGGGCCCGTTGGCCGCCGGCTCACCGATCAATCCGGCCGGACCGAAGGGTGGAGCGGATTGTCGTCAAGCGGCTGCGGACGGGGCCGTCGAACGTCAGCCGACTGTGAACAGGCGGCTCCACCCAGGGGGCGTGGGCTCAGAACTCCGGCGTCAGCGTGACGCTCGCTCCGCTGGCCACCGCGAAGTCGGCGCCCGCGCTCCACGAGAGATCGTTGACGAGGAACTTGAAGGTGTACGCGCGCGCCGCCTCGGGCAGCACGATGCGCCACAGGTCGTCCGCCACGCAGTCCATCGCCACGCCGCGATCCCAGCTCAGCCCCGGACCCTCGCCCCGGATATACAGCGCGTTGCCGAAGCCCACGTCGATCCGGGCGGCAATCGTGGTCACGACCGGGGTCGAGGCGACCGGCTTGACCGCCGCCACCGGAGCCACCGGCGCCGGCGCGGGCTTCGTCGCAACGGCCGCCGGCTTGGCTGGCGCCACCGGGGCCGGAGCCGGCACTTCCTTTTTCACCGCCGCCTTCTTTGGCGCGGAAATCTTGGTCGCGGGGGCGGGCGACTTGGCGGGCTTGGACGTGGACTTCTTGGATGCACTCATGGTGTGATGAAGGAGGTGGAACTTACCCCGTATTCACGTCCGAACTTAGCAAATCGGAGGCCAATGCACCAGACGTGTTTCGAGGATTTCACCCGATCCTGATCTGACTGTCACACGCGCGGGCGTCCCGGCCCGCACCTTCCGGTCGACGCCGCCTCACCACCCGGATGACGGCGAGCGGGGGAAACGAAAAGGGCGCACCGGAATGGTGCGCCTGGGAGATGGTGGACCAGATCGGGATCAAACCGACGACCTCGTCGTTGCGAACGACGCGCTCTATCAACTGAGCTACTGGCCCGTGAGGGAGGTGAGGTATTGGAAAAGGAACGCGGGCAAGTAAACACCATTTTTTCCGGCCCGCCAGCGCCGGCGTCAGGCCTGGCGTTCGTCGTCGGATTCCACGCGGGCGAACACCATCTTGCCACCGGAAGTCGGCAGCACGCTCACGATCTCCACCTCCACCCGCCGGCCCAGGTGGGCGCGCCCGCCGTTGACCACGACCATCGATCCGTCCTCGAGGAAACCGACCGCCTGTCCCTCTTCCTTGCCGGCCTTCACCAGGTCGACCTCGATCCGCTCGCCCAGCATCACCTCGGGCCGGAGCGATCGCGCGAGCGAATTCAGGTTGAGCCAGGGCACGCCGTGAAATTCCGCCAGCTTTGCGAGGTTGTAGTCGGTCGTGAGCAGCTTGGCCCGCATCGCCTGGGCGAGGAACACCAGCTTGGCGTCCACATCCTCGCGCTTGGCGACGGCGCTCTCCGTGATCCGGAGGTCGATATGCTTGATCCGGCGGAGTTCGTTGAGCACCTCCAGCCCGCGGCGCCCGCGCGATTGTTTCACCGGATCGGAGGAGTCGGCCACGGCGCGCAGCTCGTTCAGCACGAAGCGGGGAATGACCAGCGCGGCGGTCAGGAACCCCGCCTCGCACACCCGCGCGATCCGGCCGTCGATCAGCACGCTCGTGTCGACGACCACCAGCGGCACGTCGACCTCGTGCGGCACGAAGCGCACGTAAGGGATCACGAGGTTGAACTCGTCCTTCCCGCGCAGCGCGATGACGATCGCGAGGTACGGGCACACCACGAAGAGCGCGAGGCGGACGAGGTACACGATCTTCGGATCGCCTTCCTGCAGGAGGGGCGAGACCCCGACCAGGTAGGCGATGAGCGTCCCGACCGCGATGCCGAAGGTGACCGCGGAAAGCCCGCGCAGCGAGAAGCCCTTGAGCAGGAGATCGACGAGCACCACCAGCACGCCGATGAGGAGCCCGACCATCAGGGCATAGAGGCGGTAGTCATCCCACTCGCGGACGGTGTAGCAGACCAGCCACCCGCCCGCTCCGCACAGCGCGACGAAGACGAGCCGGATCGGGAGCAGGGTTTTGTCCATGGGCCGGGCGTTGGTTTCCGCTAGCGAAAGGTCTGCAGGATAAAGATCACCGTCGGGACCCCGATCATGAGCGCCATCAGGACGTAGAGTAAACGCTGCACGCGCCGGGCTTTTCGCTTTTCAGCCTCCGTCGGTTCCATTTCGGTGCAACGGACCAAACCGCCCGCGGCATGACAACGCAATACTGGCTCGTGAAGTCCGAACCCGACACCTACGCCTGGACCGATTTTGTCCGCGAGGGGCGCACGTCCTGGACCGGCGTGCGCAACAACGCCGCGCGCCTCCACCTCCAGGCCATGCGGCCCGGCGACAAGGTGCTCTTCTACGAGAGCATGACGACCAAGGCCGTGGTCGGCACCGCAGAGGTGACGAAGGCGGCGTATGCCGACCCGACGGCCGACGAAGCCGGCTGGGTTGCCGTCGAGCTCAAGGCCGGCGCCGCTCTCGCCCGCCCCGTGACGCTGGCCGCGGTGAAAGCCGAGCCCGCGCTCGCCGGCATGACGCTGCTGCGCATCTCCCGCCTCTCGGTCCAGCCCGTCAAGCGGGCGGAATACGAGCGCATCCTCAAGCTGGGTCGGTAGGCCGGAGCCACACCGTTCGCGTTCGCATCACCCATGAAAACGGCCGCCCTGAAAGGTGGAGCGGCTTGTCCTCAAGCCGCTGCGGACCGGTGGGTCGCACGCCAGCCGCCTGGGGACAGGCGGCTCCACCTCCCTTGCCTCGGTCCGGGCCTAGCTTCGCCGCTCGACACGCCCCTGCCGTTTTGCGTCCCTCCGCCGTGCCTGCGATCGCGCAATTGACCATTCTCGCCCCCGGCCTGCTCGGCGGTTCCGTGGCCCGGGCCGCGCGCGCGCGCCACGCGGCGCAACGCATCGTCCTCTGGGCGCGGCGGCCCGAGGCCCGCCAGCAATTGCGTGAACAGGCCTGGTGTGACGCCGTGGCGGACACGCCCGAGGAGGCGGTCCGCGGCGCGGAGCTGGTCGTGATCGCCTCGCCCGTCGACCTGATCGTGCCGCTGGCGCGGCAGGTGGCGGCCGCGCTTCCCGCCGGCGCGATCGTGACCGACGTCGGCAGCGTCAAGGGCGAGATCTCCCGGCTCGGCGAAACG
The DNA here is from genome assembly GCA_937952235.1 of uncultured Opitutia bacterium. GTDB lineage: Bacteria > Verrucomicrobiota > Verrucomicrobiia > Opitutales > Opitutaceae > ER46. The sequence continues at coordinate 7,334 of CALFZM010000216.1, forward strand.
GCGCTCGCTCCCCGCGCGCATTTCGTGGGTGCGCATCCGATGGCGGGCTCGGAGAAGACCGGCTGGGAGCACGGGACCGAGACACTTTTCGAACACCGGACGTGTTTCGTGACTCCGCGCCCCGACACCGCGGTCGCCGCCGTGGAGCGGGTGGTGGAATTCTGGCGCGCGCTCGGTGCCGAGGTCGTCACGGTGGGCGCGGACCAGCACGACGAGATCGTCGCGCACATCAGTCACCTGCCGCAGGTCCTCGCCTCGACGCTCGGCGCCTTCCTGGCCGGCAAGAACCCCGCCTGGCGCAACTACGCGGGCAACGGCCTGCGCGACACCACCCGCATCGCCGGCAGTGATCCGCACCTCTGGCGCACGATCCTCGAGCAGAATCGCGACGAGGTCCTCCGCGCGCTGCGGCAGTTCGAGGAGGAACTGCACCAGTTCCAGGCCGCGCTCTCCAACCGCGATTATCCGGAGTTGGTCGCGCGCCTCGAGCGGGGCAGCACCTGGCGCCGGGCCATGCGGTGAACGGGGCCGGCGCGCGACGCGACGCACGCCGGCGGGGTCGAGGGGTGGCTCGCGTGCGCCACGGCTGCGACCGGGCGCGGCGCTCCGCCACGAGGGTGGATGACTTCCGCCGCGCGACCCTGCCTTATCCCACGCTGCGAATCTCCGCCGGTCCCAACGTGCCCTCCGAAAGGTTCTGCGCCGTATTGATCAAACCGATATGCGAAAACGCCTGCGGAAAATTGCCCACGAGGCGACGCCGGCGCGGATCGTACTCCTCGGCCAGGAGGCCGAGGGAATTGCGCATCGCCAGCAGCCGGTCGAACAACGCCCGCGCCTCCTCCTGCCGCCCCATCAGATGCAGGCAATCCGCCAGCCAGAAGCTGCACGGCAGGAAGGCGCCCTCCCCCGGCGGCAGGCCGTCGATATCCGTCGATTCCGTCGGGTGATAACGGTACACGAGGCCGCCGAACGTCAGCTCGCGCTGGATCGCCTCCACCGTGCCGCGCACCCGGGGATCGTTCGCGGGCAGGAAGCCCACCAGCGGGATCATGAGGCAGCTCGCATCGAGCTGCTCGGTCTCATAGGACTGCGTGAACGCGCCCCGCGCCGCGTTGAAGCCGCGGGCGCAGACGTCGTCGAAGATCTCCTGCCGCAGCCGACGCCAGCGCTCGACGTCGCCTTCGAGGTTGTACTCCTCGACTCCCTTCACGGCGCGGTCGACCGCGACCCAGGCCATGACTTTCGAGTGCGTGAAGTGACGCCGCGGGCCGCGGATCTCCCAGATGCCTTCGTCGGGCTCGGCCCAGTTCCTCGCCACGAAGTCGACGAGGTGCCGCTGCAGGTGCCAGGCATTCGAGCCGGTCCTGATCCCCACGCGCCGCGCCAGGTGCATCGCGTCCATGATTTCCCCGTACACATCGAGCTGGAACTGCTCCGCCGCCGCATTGCCGATCCGCACCGGCCGCGATTCCTCGTACCCGGCGAGGTGCGTCAATTCCCGCTCCGGCAGGCTGCGTTCGCCCGCGGCGCCGTACATGATCTGGAGCTGGGCGGGATCGCCCGCCACCGCGCGCAACAGCCACTCGATCCATGCCTTCGCCTCCTCGGTGTAGCCCGCCTCCATGAACGAATAGAGGGTGAAGGTCGCGTCGCGCATCCAGCAGAAACGGTAGTCCCAGTTGCGCACGCCGCCGATGTGTTCCGGGAGCGAAGTGGTCGCCGCCGCCACGATCCCGCCGGTGGGCGCGTACGTGAGCGCCTTGAGCGTGAGCAGCGAGCGCATCACCGCCTCGCGCCACTCGCCGGCGTACGCGCACCGGGCGCACCACTCCCGCCAGTACAGCTCGGTGTGGCGCAGGGCGCGCTCGGCATCTACCGCAGGCGGCGGACGCTCGTGGGACGGATGCCAGGCCAGCACGAAGTGCCTTCGCTCGCCCGCGCTCACGGTGAAGTTCGCGACCGTCGCCATCGCCTCGCCGCGAATGTCGACGTCGGTGCGCAGGTTCAGCGCCTCCGGTCCGGCGACGACATTGAGTCCCTCCGCATCGCGCCACACCCAGGGCACGGTGCGGCCGTAGTCAAAGCGGACGATGAAGTTCATCGCCATCTCGACGGCGCCGCTGACGCCCTCGACGACCCGCACCAGCTCGCGGAACTCCGCGTGCGGCGGCATGCAGTCGATCACCCGCACCACGCCCGACTCCGTCTCGAACTCGGTCTCGAGGATCAGCGTGTCGGAACGATAACGCTGACGCCCGGATCCCTCCACGCCGCGCGGCGCGATCTGCCAGCAGCCGTTCCGGCGCTCGCCCAGCAACGCCGCCAGGCACGCCGCCGAATCGAAGCGCGGCAGGCAGAGCCAGTCGATCGAACCGTTCGCGCCGACGAGGGCGCAGGTCCGCATGTTGCCGATGAAACCGTAGTGCTCGAGCTCCATTCACTCCTTCCCTGCCGGCTTCGGCTGGTCCGCGGAGTCCGGGCCGCGCGCCGCCCCGGCCCGGGCGGACGCGCCCTCCTTCGGTCGGCGCCGGCCGCGTACTTCGCGCGCCTGGTCCGCCGTGCCCGCCTGCTGCTCGAACAGCGCCAGCGAACGCGCGCTCAGCCGGTGACGGGCGCCACCCTCGCCGGTGACCTCGTTTTCCACGAAGCCCGCTTCGTCGGCGGTGTCGATCACGAGCCGCCAGCGCACCGGCGTGGCGCTGGGCAGCGCCACCTCCACGTCCTCGTGGTGCGCGTTGCAGAAGATCAGGAACGTGCCGTCGGTGATCGGTTCGCCCTTGTAGCCGAAAAGGTTCATGGCGTCGCCGCACAGCATCAGCCCGATCACCTTCGCGTAGCCCGTGGCCCAGGCATCGTCGGTCATCTCGTTCCCGTCCGCATTGATCCAGGTGAGGTCCTTCGTCCCGATGCCATGCAGATCGTGGCCCTTGAAGAAATGGGGCTGGTGAAAGATCGGGTGCTGGAGGCGGAACTTGACGAGCCGTGCGGTGAAGGCGGTGAGCCGCTGCGCGTGATCGTCACGCCGCCAGTCGAGCCAGCTGATCTCGTTGTCCTGGCAGTAGGCGTTGTTGTTGCCGCGCTGCGTCGCGCCGTATTCGTCGCCGCCGCGCAACATCGGCACCCCTTGCGAGAGGAGCAGCGTCGCGAGGAAGTTCCGCTGCATGCGGCGCCGGAGCTGCCGCACGTCGTCCGGCGCATCGAGCCCCTCGTGGCCGCAGTTCCAGGAGTGGTTGTTGTTGTCGCCGTCGCGGTTGTCCTCGCCGTTGGCCTCGTTGTGCTTGTCGTTGAACGAAACGAGATCGTGCAGCGTGAACCCGTCGTGCGACGTCACGAAATTGATGCTGGCCGTGGGTGTCTTGCCGCTCCACCCGTAAAGGTCCGAGCTGCCGCACAGCCGGTAGGCGAGATCGCCCATTTTGCCGGGGTCGCCTTTCCAGTAGCTGCGCACGGTGTCGCGGTAGCGTCCGTTCCACTCCGTCCAGAGCACGGGGAAATTGCCCACCTGGTAGCCGCCCTCGCCGACGTCCCACGGCTCCGCGATGAGTTTCACCTGGGAGAGGATCGGGTCCTGGTGGATGACGTCGAAGAACGAGGACAGCCGGCTCACCGCGTGCAGTTCGCGCGCCAGCGCGGGCGCGAGGTCGAAGCGGAAGCCGTCGACGTGCATTTCCGTCACCCAGTACCGCAGGCTGTCCATCACGAGCTGGAGCACGCGCGGATGCGGCACGTTGAGGGTGTTGCCGGTGCCGGTGAAATCCATGTAGTAGCGCGGGTCGTCGCCCACGAGCCGGTAGTAGCTCGCGTTGTCCACGCCGCGGAAGCTCAGGGTGGGTCCGAGATGGTTGCCCTCGGCGGTGTGGTTGTAGACGACGTCGAGGATCACCTCGAGGCCGGCGGCGTGCAGCGCCTTCACCATCGACTTGAATTCCACCACCTGCCCGCCGGTGTCGCCGCTGCTGCTGTAGTAGGCCTCGACGGCGAAGAACCCCATCGTGTTGTAGCCCCAGTAGTCGATCAGGCCGCGGTCGATCAGGTGCTTCGGCGTGATGAAGTGATGCACGGGCAGCAGCTCGACCGCGGTCACACCGAGGTTCTTCAGGTACTCGATCGCCGCCGGCGAACCGAGCCCGGCGTAGGTTCCGCGCAGGCCCTCGGGCACGGCATCCCAGAGCTTCGAGAAGCCCTTCACGTGCACCTCGTAGATCACCGTCTCATCGAGGGGGCGCCGGAGCGGCAGATCCATGCCCCACGAAAACGTGGGATCCACCACCACCGACTTCGGCACGCGGGTCGCGTTGTCGCGCGTGTCCATCGACAGGTCTCCCTCGGGATCGCCGATCCGGTAGCCGAACATTTCCTCCGACCAGGCCACGCGCCCCGAGATCGCGCGGGCATAGGGATCGAGCAGGACCTTGTGGGGATTGAACCGGTGACCCTGCGCGGGCTCGTACGGGCCATGCACGCGATAGCCGTAGAGCTGGCCGGGCCTCAGCTCGGGCAGGAAGCCGTGCCACACATGATTCGCGCGCTCCGTGAAACGAACCCGCGCCGTCTCGGTGGCGCCAAGCCGGTCGAACAGGCAGAGCTCCACCCCGGTGGCGTGCTCGGAGAAAAGCGCGAAATTCACGCCGTCGCCGCACCAGGTCGCCCCGAGCGGATACGCCTGGCCTTTCCAAAGGCGAGGCTGGGCACTCGGGGTCTGGACCGGGTGCGGAGCGGGTTCGGCCCGGAGCGGAGCGGCGGCGGTGGTGGCAGGTGAAGACATGGGAGGACGTGAAAACGCACCCGTCGGGGCGCAGAGAAACGGACCGGTGCCGCGAACGGCCCGCATCGGTCCCCGGCGACAGACGGGCATTTGCCGCAGGCGTTCCCTACTTTCCGCCGATCAGCACGCAGACCGGCAGGTCGGTGAAGAGATCTGAGATCGCCGCCGGTCCGGCCGGGCGTTCGCGCCCGCCTCCGACCACGACGCGATAGTCGCCCGCCGGCGTCGCCGGAAGCGTCACGGCGGTATCCTCCCACACCAGTCCGAGCGGAGGGCAACCGAGCGTCGAGGCGCACCGCGGCACCACCACGACCACGGTCCGCTGCTCGTGTCGCCGCGCAAACGCGATCACCCGCCCGGCGAAGCGTCCCGTCGCCTCGAGCGGCAGATAATCCCCCTGCTGAAACACGGCGGCGTGTTCCCGCCGGAGACGCAGGAGCGTGCGCGTGAGGCGTCGCTTGACGCCGCCCGTCCGCCACCCGCGGAGAAGTTCGGGCCACGTTCGGCCATCGAGCGCCTGCATCGCCGCCTCCTCATCCTCCCACGCGATCAGGCGGCGATTGTCGGGATCCACGAGGTGCAGGTCCCAGCCTTCGGCGCCCTGGTAGAAATCGGGCACGCCGGGGGACGTGCACTTGAGCACGACCTGCGCGAGGGAGTTGACGAGCCCGAGGTGCGCGATGCGCTCCGCCCGCGGAACAAAGTGCGCGAGGAACTCCCCGTTGCCGTCCGGCGAAAGGACCGCGTCCACGAACCGGTCGCCCGCCTCCAGCCAGGCTTCCTGGGGATGCAGCCAGTGCGTGTTCACCTTGGCCTCGTTGACCGCCTTGCGCCCATGCTCGCGCAGGCGCGCGCGCAGCGCCTCGTCCGGCTCGGTGGCGCCAGCGGGCCAGCACGCGAGCAACGTCTGATAAAAACGGTACTCCTCGTTGTCGTCCGGCGCGTGCCGCTCCCCGACGCGGGTCTTCCAGGGGCGATTGTGCTCCCGCCAGGCCGCCACCCAGGCCGCCCACTCGTCGGGCAGCTCCGACAGCGCGTAAAGCCGGGCCCGCGCGTCCTCGCCGAACTTCGTGTCGTGGGTCGCGGTGGCCAGCATCGAGTGCGGGGCCGTCTGCCGCCGGCGCGCATTGGCCGCGTGAAAGCCTGCCACGGTGCCGCCAAACGCCGCCGGCTCCCCGCCGACTTCGTTGAGCGCGACGAAGCGATTGTAGACATAGAACGCGGTGTCCTCCGCCGCCTTCGCCATGATCGCGCCCGTGTACTGCTGGAACTTGAGCACCCACCGCCACAGGCTCACGCGGCTTTCCAGCGGCGCGTCGGGAGGCGGATAGCGGCCGACAAGCAATTCGCGCAGGAACTCGAAGGCCTGCGTATCCCGCTGGGGGTTACGCCGGACGGCCTCGGCGAAGGCCCGGTCGGCCTCCCGTTCGTCCTCCGGCCGGCACTCCACGTGCATGCGCCGGTACAGGCGGTACACCCGCAGGCCCGCCATCAGCTCCCGGAGGGCGACGCCGATCTCGTGCCGGGTGAGGTCGCACCAGCGGCGGTCGCCGGCAGCCAGGTCCGCGAGCTCGTGGGCGAGGTGGGTGACCGCGTTGGCGAACATCTCCTCCAGCACGTGCCGCTTCGTGGTGTACAGCACGTCGGCGAAGGCGGCCGTCAAGCCGGTGAACTCCTGATAGGTGCGGGTGAACCGCGCCTCCGCCTCCGGCGCCACGAACACGTCCGCGAGCTGACGGATGAATTCATACCCGGTCGTGCCGTGCACCGGCCAGGCCGCCTCGAGCTCCTCTCCTTCCGCCAGGATCTTCTCGACCACCGTATAAAGCTCGCTGCCGCCGGCCGCGGCACCCGGAAGGCGTCGCAGCCGCTCGAGGTACTCGTACGGATTCCTCAGTCCGTCGACATGATCGATGCGCAGGCCTTGCGCGAGACCGTCGCGCACGAGCGTCCCGAGCAACGCATGGGTCTCCTCGAATACGCGCGGGTTCTCCATCCGCAGCCCGATCAGCGTGTCGATCGCGAAGAACCGGCGGTAGTTCACCTCGTGCACGCCGGCCTTCCAGTGCGCGAGCCGGTAATGCTGGTCCGCGATGACCGCGTCGAGGCGGTCGAGGCTGCCCGGATCGCCGTCGCAGCCATTGAGCGCCTCGAGGTGGCCGGCGAGGGCCCGGGCGACACCCGCGTCGGCCTGCACGGCCTCCGCGAGCCGCCGGCGCAGCTCCTCGCGGGGCGCGCGCGGCACGGGCGCCCCGTCCGCCGGCTGGAGTTCCTCCGCCGCCGCGGCGAGGGACTGCAGCGTGCTTCTGACGGAGGCCGCGCTGCGCGGATCCGCGGCCGCGTCGGCGAGGATCCGCGCGCACGTGCCCGGATGCACTGGAAAGGTCTGGTCTTCGTAGCGCACGCCCAGCGCGCCGGTCGCCCGGTCGAAGTGCAGACGAAGCCGGCCGGCCTCGAGCACGACGCCGTACTGCTGGTCGAGCACCGGCACCAGGACCTGCGGCCGGCCCGTGACCGGATGAGCGCGCCAGTCGATGTCGAAGAAATCCGCATAGGGCGACCCCGGTCCGCACTGCAGCACATCGCGCCACCAGCGGTTCGCGTTTCCCTCGATGCCCATATGGTTGGGCACGAAGTCCAGGATCAGCCCCAGGCCCTGCTCACGCGCGGCGCCGGCCAGCGCCTCGAAGCCTTCGCGCCCGCCGAGTTCGGGATCGACGCGGTGGTAGTCGTTGACGTCGTAGCCATGCGTGCTGCCCGGCGCCGACATCATGACCGGCGACAGATAGCAACTGCCCACGCCAAGGTCGCGAAGGTACGGCAGCAGCCGGCGCGCATCCGCCAGGCCGAATTCCTTCCGCAATTGCAGCCGGTAGGTGGAGACAGGCACTCCTCGCGGGTCGGTGATCGGCATGTGGGGGACGGAGCGATGGTAGCGCAGCGCCGCCCAAGGTTCCTCCCGGCGGGGCTATCCCGGTTCAGCCCGCGAGACCCGAGTCCGTGCACCCCAGGCGACGGCGCGAGGAGGAGAGCTTTTCGTCGTCGGTGAGGTCGAGCCGCAGGGGCGTGATCGAAACGTAGCCCTGGGCCATCGCCCAGCGATCGGTGCCCTCCGCGGTCTCCTCGATCGGCACCACCGTGTACCAGAAGTGGGGTCGGCCCATGGGATCCTTCGCCGGCACGACGCGGCCGTCGTAATGTTGCACGGCCTGGCGCGTCCAGCACAGGCCCCGGGCCGAGACGGGCACGTTGACGTTGACCAGCGGAAGCTGCTTCTCCGCGAGCAGCATGGCGAGCGACTTTCGCACCCACGGCGCCAGCAGGGCGAAATCGGGTTCGGTTTCGGTCGCCGGCGTGCTGAACGCGATCCCGCGCACGCCGAGGAGCGCCGCCTGTTTCGCCGCGGCCAGCGTGCCGGAATGCCACACGGCGCTGCCGAGATTGGTGCCGAGATTGATGCCGGAGAGCACCACTTCGATGTCCGTCCAGTGGTGCACGCCCAGCGTCACGCAGTCCGCCGGCGTGCCGTTCACCCGGTACGCTTCAAACCGCCCTTCAAAGCTCCGGATGGGGGTGCGCCGGTAACTGAGCGGCCGCGACGACGTGATCGCGTGGCTCATCGACGACTGCTCGACATCGGGCGCGACGATCCGCACGTCGCCGAAGGACGAAGCCACTTCGGCGAGCGCGGCCAGGCCGGGGCTGTAGATGCCATCGTCGTTGCAGATCAGAATCCGCATGCATCTCTCGTAAGTGGAGAACGGCATCGGTTCCCGCGGGTCTGAGGGGGCACCCGCCATGACCGACGTCCTCCTCCTCCATAATCCGAACGCCGGCAGCGGCGCCTGGTCGCGCCGCGCCCTGCTCAAGCTCCTCAAGCGCTCGGGCTTCCGTGCACGTTACTGCGAACGCGAAGACGTCGTGCGGGATCCTGCCCTGCTTGACCACGGGGAGTTCGCGGTCGTGGCGG